>NZ_JBEXVE010000032.1:31618-113491 GCF_040629205.1 Streptomyces sp. NPDC005962
CGCGGAGGACAAGGCGGCGGCGGACAAGGCGGCCGCTGACGCGAAGTACGCGCGGGACAAGAAGGCCGCGGAGGACAAGGCGGCGGCGGACAAGGCGGCCGCTGACGCGAAGTACGCGCGGGACAAGAAGGCCGCGGAGGACAAGGCGGCGGCGGACAAGGCCGCCGCTGACGCGAAGTACGAGAAGGAGAAGAGGGAGGCGGAGGCCGAGCAGGAGCGGAAGGAGAAGGAGGCGAAGGCCGAGCAGGAGCGGCTGGAGAAGGAGGCGGAAGCGGAGGCGGCAGCCAAGGAGAAGGAGCAGGAGCGGAAGGAGAAGGAGGCAGAGGCGAAGGCGGCAGCCAAGGAGAAGGAGCAGGAGCGGAAGGAGAAGGAGGCGGAAGCTGAGGCGGCCGCCAAGGAGAAGGAGCAGGAAGCCAAGCAGGCCGCGGCGGAGAAAAACCAGCAGGAAATGCAACGGCAGGCGCAGGCGTTCCAGCTCCAGCAGGCGGCTGTGCAGAAGGCCGAACAGGAAAAGCGGGACAAGGAAATGGCCAGGAAGGAGGTCGAGCAGGAGAAGGAGCAGGAGCGGAAGGAGAAGGAGGCGGAGGCCGAGAAGGCCGAGGCGGAAAGGGAGCAGGAGCAGAAGGAGAAGGAGGCGGAGGCCGAGCAGAAGGAACAGGAAAAGAAGCAGGAACAGCTTCAGCAGGAACAGCAGAAGCGCCAGGAGGAGCTGCAGCGAGAGCAGGAGCAGAAGGAGGTCGAGCAGGAGAAGGAGCAGGAGCAGAAGGAGAAGGAGGCGGAGGCCAAGCAGGCCGAGGCGGAGGCCAAGCAGGAACAGATCCGGCAGGAGCAGGAGCAGAAGCAGGAGGAGAACCAGCAGAGGCAGGAGCGGCTCCAGCGGGACCAGATGGAGCAGCAGGAGCGGCTCCAGCGGGAGCAGATGGACCGGCAGGAACAGGTCCAGCAGCAACAGCAGGAGCGGCAGGACGAGTATCAGAAGCAACAGCAGCAGCTCAATGGTGCACTGAACGATGGCGACTTGCCACAGCCTTCGCCGGAGAACATCTCCGGACCGGTCAACGGCGACGACTCGCTGACCAACCCCGACGGCAGCGTGTCGCATATAGATTCGCAGGGTCGGGTCGTGACGGAATTCCCGGACGGCACGCAGTCAATAGTCGACCCGGATTCCCAGTCCTCGACCATCACCAGGCCCGATGGCAGCTCGTATTCCGGGCCGCTCAACTCGGATGATTCACTGCCCAACCCCGACGGCAGCACGACGCACCTGGATCCGCAGGGGCAGGTGGTCACCGAGTATCCCGACGGCAGTATCTCGAAGGTGGATCCGGACACCGGCGCCACCTCGATCACCAGCCCGGACGGTACGACGACCACGGGTCACCTCAACGACGGGAACAGCACGCCGCCCAACTACAGCCAGGGCGACTCCGGAGGTGGCGGCTCCAGCAGCCTGAACCCGCCCACGTACGACTACGGTGACTCCAGTTACGAGGAGGAGCTGTACGACGACAAGCCGTACGACGACAGTCCGGCGGGGGGGTCCGGCTCATCGGAGGACACGTCCTCGAAGTCCTCGGGCAACCGTACCCCCCTGAACAGCGGGCCGCCGCCGGGCAGCCCCGGCCAGATGGGCGGCGGTATGGGGGGCGGTATGCCGATGGGCGGCATGGGCGGCATGGGCGGCATGGGCGGCCAGGGCGGAGGCGGCCAAGGCGGTCCCTCCGAACGCGTACGCAATGTGATCGACAGTGGCGATGTGGTCAGCAACCGCCGGAGCGCCCCCCCGCGCGGCAAGGGCGGTCTGTACGACGACCGTCAGCAAACCGTCAATACAAGCGGCAGCAACCCGTTCCTTCCGGGTGGAGGCGGCGCGCCCGGACAGGCGGAGACCGAGAGCAGCGACCGTGAGCGCGAGGTCTGGGAGCCGGAAGAAGACGACGTCTGGGGCACCGACGAGGGAGGCTCGCCGGCCGTGATCGGTCGCTAGCCGATGCACCCTCGCGCTGATCGATGCCGCATAACGACCTCTATCCACCTTCGTGGGAGCATCCGTTGACCGAACCGTTGCAGGAGCGCATAGCCCAGGCCATGGCCGAACTGGAGGCCACTCAGGCCGCCGTCGCGCGGGCGGAGTCGGATCTCCGGCAGGCTTCCGCGACGGTGCGCTCGAACGATCGCGTAGTGGAGGTGACCGTCGGCGCGCAGGGAGAGCTCACGAAGCTGAATTTCCTCGACAACAAGCACCAGAGCATGACGGGCCCTCAACTGGCCGCCTCGATCCTTGAGGCCGCTCAGAAGGGACGAGCTCAGATAGCCCGCCGCGTGATGGACACCTTCGCGCCCTTCACCCAGCCCGGCCCCGAAGGGTCGATGCGCCGGGGAATCGACCTCGACTGGGACCGGATCTTCGGCTCGGCGCTGAGCGCCGACGGCCAGACCGGTTCCGGCCGGTCGCGCAGGAACCGGCTGCGCGACGAGATCGACGAAGACACCGAGTGAGGGATGGCATTGGCTGGTTACGGTGAGTACACGGGGAGCCCCGAGGACCTTGAGCGGCTTCAGACCGAGATAGGAGCGATTCCGGGGGCGGTGAAGAAGGTCTCCGACGACTTCCATAACACCGAGGCCGCCGTCGTAGGCTGGGCCGGATACGACGACCAGTTCTTCGACAAGGCTGACCCGGTGTACCAGGAACAGAACAAAACCATCGGCAACATTCTCGCTTCCCTGGATGGCCTCGGGGAAGGGCTGCGGTCGGCCTTGGCGCAGAGCTCGAGGGATATGAGGCGGACCCAGCAGCAAACTGGGGACGAGATCAATGATGCGATGTCGCAGAGGCCCGACATCGCGGGGGACGACGGAAAGCGCTAAATGTTCGACATCGAGTATCCCGAAGACGTCAGTACGATGCTCTTCGTCCTTATCGGCGAGAAGCCGTTGCAGGCGAGGGCGCGGCTGGCGTGGGATAGTCGTGACCTTTACTTGAACCTCGGGCAGGGGCTGCTCGAGATTCGCTCCATGCTTCTGGAAGCGATACAGAGGGCGGAGCAGGCCCTTCCCCGGTCCGTGGCGGACAGCTTTGTGCAGGCCATGTCCACGGTGGCGAACCACAGCGGCAATGACACCATTCAGCAAGTAGTGACGATGCTCGATGGGTTCGCGGAGAACCAGGGAAACATGTCCCTGAAGATCCAGCAGGCCCACTTCGAAATCATCCTCGAAGTCATTTCGCTTATCGCGGAATTGGCGATTCTCGCCGTGATGGCCGCTTTCACCGGCGGTGCCTCGGCTTCGGAGATGATCCTGGCCCGAATGAGGGCCAGGCTGTCGATTCTCATGACGGTGGATCGCCTCCTGCGAATGATCCCCATTCTGTCGGCGGGGTCCGGGGGGTTGACGGAGGGCCTCCAGAGCATCGTGGTTCAGCTCACCTCGATGGTCATCAACTCCCCCGGGCAGAAGCCCAACGGCATCGACTGGACGGACGTCGGGCTCAACGTGGCGGTTGGCGCCCTGGCTGACTTTTTCATCAGTAGTCTCGGCGCCTTCGTGCACCAGATCAAGAACAAGCTGTCGAACATCTTCAAGAACAATTTCGACACGGACCTTTTCGGTAAGTTCCGTGTGGATTTCAGTGATCTGTTCACCAGGCATAACCTCAACAATGTGGTGTTCGACGCTCCCACGACGTTCGTGGTCCACGGGATCGGTGAGGCGGGGGCCGAGGCCGCCGTCTTCGGTCAGTTCAATACGGATTCTTTCCTCGGCGCCGGCATGAGTGGGGTATTTGACACGTACAGCTCCGGGGCGGTGCTGCAGGCTTCCATATCGCTGAACAATAAAATGTTCCCCGACGGGAACAAGTTTACCCAGTTCAACAACAAGACGAATGAGATCCTGTTCAACCGCATCGTGGGCGGCTCCCGGGACGCTTCCGCGACGAACTCGGACCCAGGTTCACAGAACCTGACGCCCACGCCCCCCTCCCCGAACGCCACCACGACCGTGGACTCCTCGGTCCTGAACACCCCCAACGCCCCGTACGTCCCCGGCGGAGACGGCATCACGCCGCCGCCCCAGAGCACAGTCGCCGACTACGACGGCTCGGACACCTCGTCCATCTCGTCGTACGACGACTCTTCCTCCAGCGTCGTCGACCGTGACTCGGAGCCGGAGTTCCCGGACACCACGTCCACCTCTTCCGATGTCCCCGACATCTCCACGCTTCCTGCTTCGAACGCGCAGACCACTCCCGACGCCGCAAGCACCTATCTGAAGAACCCGGATCTCCTCAAGGGTCAGAGTGACCTGGACGCCTCGTCGGAGTTCCTGAACGACTCGCTTCTGCCGGACACCTCTGACACCTCGAACCCCCTCACCGGCGAGGACGGACCGAACACCTCGAACCTGCTCAACAACCCGAGTGCGCTCGGCAACCAGGGTTCTTCGAGCAATCAGCTTCCCCTGAACAGCCCGCAGCCCCCCGTATCCCCCGGCTCGCAGCTGAACGGGGGACTCGCCGACGGCTACAACGCCCCCGGCGACCTCGGCTCCGAGCAGAACGATGCCCCGCCGGGCGTCATCGATGCCCCGCACACCCCCGGCAGTGGTGCCCCCAACGCCCAGCACCAGGCCGAGATCACCCACGCGCGCGAGAACTACGGGGGAGCGCTCGCCACGTACGTCAACGCCGCCCAGACCGTTGACGAGCTCGGCCGGACCATCGATGCGGCGGCCGACAACAACGTCGGCATCGGCCCTGACACCACGGTCGCGCTCACGGACGCCCAGGCGCGGGCCCAGCAGGCGCACAATCAACTGCTCGACGCGGCAGTCCAGTTGCGCGACCTGGGTGTCACACCGCACGCCGCCGGGCCGAACGACCCCGGTTACTCCCCGCCCCAGGTCCACCGGGACGCCGTCCAGCGCGAGTGGATCGCCCAGCAGCTCACGACGGAGGACCTGCCGGAGAGCCTTGCGCAGGACCTGCCCCGGCTGCACGGCCCGAACGCCACCGTCTCCACGGCCGATCTGCGCGAGGCGGGCATCACGGTCCCCAGCCCGCAGACGGAGGCGGCCACCACCGGCGACCGTATCGCCGTCGGCGCGTTGGACCCGGTCGACCAGGTACGCCTGCTGATGGCCCAGCCCACCCTCTGGCCGGTGGAGATCGATGCCGTGGCGGCCAACGCGTCGCAGCGGATGTGGGACTCGGCGTACACGGACTTCAAGGCCGCGGCGCTGAGCGGTGATACGGGATCGTCGGCGACGACACCACAGACCGCGACACCGCAGCCGAACGCCACCGCACCACACACCGGCACCCCGCAGCCGACCGAGGCCGAGGCCGACCGGGCCTGGGACAGCGCCATCGCCCTGGTGCTGCCGCTGGAGATACGCCCCGTCCTGGCGGACTCCCGCCACGCCGAATCCCCGTACCGGGACGCGGTGCGGCAGGTCGCCGACCACCTGCTGACGCACGGACCGGACGCGGATTCGAGCGTCGCGTTCGCCGACACCCTCCGCACCGGCCTGGGCCTGCGCCCCCTCGCCCGCGCCACCGCCACGACCACGCCCCCCGTCCCATCGGCCCCGATTTCCCCCGCTCCCCGTCCTGTTGTCACCTCTTCGGAGGGGCCGCAGGACCAGGCCCAGGAAACGGTCGTCCCGTCCCCGCCCCCGCCGACCGCGACCGCCACCACGTCCAAGGGCCTCCCGGCCGACACGCCGCGCATCCCGTCCGACTCCGGCTACGACAGCGCCTCCGACACCGAGGCCGCCTCCGGCACCGACGTCGACTCCATGGTCGACCCGCTATCCGACACCGACACCGACACCCACCCCGGCACCGAGACGCTGCTTGACCCCGCCGACGCCTCGGTGCCGGGGTTGAACGCCCCAGCCGCTTTGGCCGATCTTGCCGCGCGGTTCCCGGCCATGGGGGTGGATGAGCGTGCTGCGGAGTTGGCGTCGTTGTCTGCGAAGGACCGGGTGGAGCTGGCCAAGGACAGGGCGTTGGTGGAGCGTTTGCGTGCCACGTTGTCCGCGGCGGACTTCGGGGCCCTGGCGACCCAATGGCTTGTCGTCGTCCCTTCGGGTGTGGAGCAGCCGGAGGCGGCTCGGGAAGTGGCGGAGGCTCTGGTTGGGGGCATGCTGGGGGATTTGGATGTAGCGGTGGCGCTGCTGACCGGGGGTCGGCAGTTCATTGTGGTGCCCAGGGGTACGGAGTTGACGTCTCTCCCCGAGTTCGCTGATCGGCGCGGCACGTATATCGGGGGTAGTCGTGTTGACTTCGAGCGGGGAATGTACAGGTCACGGCGTTTTGTGGGGGCGTTCTCCGAGGAGAATCTGCTGGGTGAGACCACTGGTGTGGTCGGTGCCGAGAATGCGGTCGACGGCTATTCCATTGCCCGTCATGAAGTGGCTCACGCGATCGAGTCGGTGCTGAGCCGTCAGGACCAGGAGCGGATCGAGGCTGTTTACGAGGCGAAGCGGGCCAGGGGTGCTTCGGAGCAGTGGCCGGACGGTCGCCTCCCCAATTACTCCTCCAGTAGTGTGCATGAGTACTTCGCTCAGCTCAGCAATGCCTACATGGGTGCGAATACGGGCACCGATCCTGGCACCGGTGCTCCGCGTAACAACGGCTCGGAGTGGGTGGAGCAGTTTGATCCGGAGCTGCTGCCGTTGCTGCGGCGGTTGTATGGTCCGGGTCGGAAGGCGGCTTTCGCCGGCCTGTGGGACAACCCGTATCTGCTGACGGGTTTCCGTGCTTTGTGGGATCGGGCCGAGGGCGGGGTGGGGCAGGAGTCCGATGTGCCGGTGCCGCCGTCTGAGGCCGCGGGTTCTCCGCAGGCCGTCTCCGGTGTGGAGTCGGTCGTCCTGCCGTCGGCTGGGCGCGGGGAGCAGACGTCGCCTGGGGATCCGGGGGATCTGCTGGCTCCTCCGACGCGGACTTCTGGCAGGCGGTTGGCCGCGGCTATGCAGCAGATGTTCGGTCCCGGTATCGAGGGGCAGCATGACTACCGTCAGTTGTACAACTCCCTGGTTTTGCTCGACGATGCGCGTGCGGCTGACCCCCGGACGGCTGGTTCTCCGCTTGATCTGGCTGATCTGGCGCGTGGTGTTCTGCACCTTGGCCGCGGGGTGCCTGTCACGTTCGATCTGTATCGGGAGTTGCTGCAGGTTACGGCCAGTGCCGGTCGGCGGGGCTGGGCGGGCAGTGTGGCGAGTATCAAGGCCTATCAGCTGTCCAGGACGGGGGCCGTGTCGTCGCCCACTGCGCTGGGTGATTCGTTCGGGCGTTATTCCGGGCGTAACTGGACAGGTAGCGGTGGTCTCGCGCTTGATGTCGACTATGTGTGGATGCCTGCCGCTCGCGGTGGGGCTGCTGTCTCGTCGCCCGCGCCGTGGGGTGTCCGTCCGCATGTGGTGGTGGCCGAACGGGATGAGGGCTCGGACCGGATCGTTGTGCGGGATGGGTACGGCAATCCGGTGGAGGTGGACGACGACGAGTTCGCCGCACTGATCGCTCTTGACCCCAGCCGTTCTCCGGGCGCTCCGGTGGTGCTGCTCGTGCCGCCTCCGAAGAACAGCTCGGTCGACACGCTGCCGCGGCTGGTCGCGGACCACGCCCGGACCCGCGTGTGGTCCACCTACGGGGTGTTCAGGCTGTCTTCCCCGCCCGGCGGCGGTGGTGTGTTGCGGATCAGCCTGTTGGATGTGGATCCGCTGCGGGAGCCGGTCGGTATCTGGTTCCCCAGTGACCCGGGTATGAGTACGCACGGCCCTGGTGCGCGGCTGTTGGCCCGCGACGGCTCGGCCTTTGACGAGTCCGATGTGGAGTCGTATCCGCTCATCACGGTGGACGGGCAGTCGCTGACCGGCCGGTTTTTCCTGAACAGGACCGAATTGGCCATCTTTGAGCCTGCTTTGCGTGAGCTGTCGACGGTGGCGTACTACATCGACTCGAACGAGGGGCTGCCCGGTGTCGACCGCAGCCGCGAGAGCGGGCTGCTACCGCTGCCCCGTCCGCTGGCGCAGTCCTACATCGCGATGGGACACGGTCACCGTGGCTGGCCGCAGCTGCCGCGCTGGAGTACCGGCGCCAACCAGGGTCTGGAGCCCGGCCAGCTCGGCCGTGTGCTGCGGCGGCGTCCCAGCCTGCAGCGGATGCCCGGCCACTGGCCGGTGTGGCTGCTGTGGTGCAAAATGGGGAGGGTCCGGCCGGGTGCGGACCTGCTGGAATCCCCGCCCGAGGCTTTGGCCATCGCCGCCCAGGTCGGCCGCACCATTTTCGTCTCCGACGCCCTGGTGTCGGTCAGAGCCGCTGACAGCCGGCGGCCGGCGCGGCTGCTCAAGGCTGACGATCCCGACCGGCCCGCGTTCAGCTGGATGGAGTTCCCGCCGCCGCCGAGCGGTGCCGTGCTCAGCGAGTGGGCTGACCTGGCGGGCCTGCCCGCCGACGTGGCGCAGCGTACGACCCGGGTGCTGCGCTGGGTGCTCGCGCTGCGTCAGACTCATGGCGTTCGTATTGATACTGATCCCGCTCGTGTGCTGGAGTTCCGCGCTCTGATCCGGGACTTCGGAGCGCTGGAGATGCAGCGGTTGTGGCAGGGTGCTGGGTCGGTCGAGTCCGGGCCGCTGACCTGGCGTCTGCTGGAGCAGATCACGGCCGACTATGCCTGGCAGGCGGGCTACGCTCCGTCTCCGGTGACGCCCGGCCTGCTGCAGGAGGTGCTCCTGGCGGCGCGCAACGGCACGCTGCGGCTTCCCGCTCCCGCGGCCCAGGCGGGCCCGTCGACGGCTCCGCGGTACGGCGCCGATACGCGGGCGCTTTACCGGCGGCCGGGCGACCCCCCTTGGCTCGGCGGCACGCTCCCCGACGAGGAGACGGCTCCGGCACAACCCGCCACCGAGAGCGAGTCCTCGCAGGAGTCGACGGAGACCCTCCTCGCACCCCCGACGACAGCCGCACGCACTGTTTCCGCGCTTATGCCGGAACCAGCGCAGGACATCTTCGAGCCGGCGCCCACCAACAGTTTCGCCAGTATCGGGGAGATGCTGTCGGAGGCGACCGGGTCCGCGGATCTGCGGCCGCAGGGTCCGCGCTCGGCGTCGGCGGAGTCGGCTGGGGAGCCGCCTACGGTGGAAGCCGACGCGACGCTGTTCGGGGCCCTCCGGTCCCGGTTGCCGGAGGGGACCCCGGGTCCGGCTCCCGGCAGTGCCTCTCCCGTGCAGGTGCCGGCCTCGGTGGCACGGGAGCACGCGCTGGCCTGGTGGTCGGCGATGGGCGGCGCGCCCGAAACGACGCCTGAGGTGCTGGAACAGACCTTCCAGCAGGTTGCCGACCGCGTGGCGCGGGGCGAGCGGCCCGTGCCGTACATGCTGGAGGACGCGACCGGTGGCTTGGCCGACCCGGCCCGCGGTGGTCTGGAGTTCGGCGTCGAGATCGAATTCGATCTGCCCGAGCACCTCACGGACGAGGAGAGGGCGGACGCCCGGTCGGCGATCCTCGCCGACCTGAGAGCGGCCGGACTGACCAGCCAGTCCGAGGTCCACGGGTACCACCGGGCGGTGGATGAGGGGTATTCGGATGCCAGGGACGGGTGGCGCCTGGAGACCGACCCCACTGTGGACGGCGAGCTGATCGCGCCCATCCTGCGTGACACCGAGCAGACATGGATGGACTTGCGGACAGTCGTGGGCATCATCCGCGAGCACGGCGGTCGCATCACGAAGCGGACGAGCTCGCACGTTCATGTGGGAACTCGTCAGTTCGGTACGGATGTCCGGCCGTATGAGGCGTTGCGGGCGCTGTTCACCGGCAACTACGACGAGCTGATCCGGCTGGGGACGGACCCGCGCGCCGACGGCCACCGTGGGCTGAAGCACGCCCGGCAGTTGCCCGAGCGGCACGATGGCTATCACGGCGTCTGGGACACTCCCAGCGGCAGGAACGAGGACGCGCTCAGCTTCAAGAGCGTCCAGGGCAAGGGGTCCGACCACGTGGAGTTCCGGCAGCCGGACGGCAGCCTGGACGAAGCGGAGATCCAGACGAACGTGAAGATCGCGCTGGGTCTTGTGCACGCGGCCCTGCGGCTGGGCCACGCTCCGGACTGGCGACCGCCCGCCCATGAGGAGGCGGGCGCGCACGCCGCGGTGGTGCAGGAGGTGCGCCATGCGGGCGGTGGGCCAGGAACGGTGACGGTCTTCGAGCCGGACGCGCCCGATCAGACCAACCGCCTGCGCGACATGCTGGACACGATCTTCTGGCGGCCCGAGGATCGCGAACAGGCCCTGGCCCGCTTCGCGGTGACACCGTGGTACGGCGGTCTTGGCGCTCGGCAGGCCGATGACGCCTCTTCCGGTCTGCTGCAGCCAGCCGGGGTTCCGGGTCTGGAGGGGCTGGAGCCGCTGGGCAGTGTCTTCGTGAAGAAGGTGCCCGGTGGCGCGGTGTTCCGTCCCACCGACGGTGCGGCCGACCGGGGGGAGGAAGCGACCGTCACCCGGCTGCGCGCCATGCTCCCCGGGGGCGATGGCTTCGTGACGACGGTGGTATTCCAGCGCCGCCCCTTGGTACCGAACGTCTTCGGCTTCGGAGGACACAAGCGGCTCAGCGCGGCGGAGTTCATCGCGTTGCTGCCCCACCTGGGCTGGTCGCCGGGGCAACCACTGGTGATCGCCCACCCGGTTGAGGACACCTCTGGAGGGCTGGTCAATTGGGCCTCCGAGGTGGCTGCCACCATCGGAGCCCCTGTCTACGTCCCGGCCAACGCGAGTGAGTACGCGGAGGACATCGAGATACCGTCGGAGCGCCTGGAGAGTGTCCCGGGGCTGGGGGTCTTCGGCCCGCCCGGTGGTGCGGTGTCCGACGACGGCGAGATGACCACCGTGCCGGGGAACGCGTGGTTCCGGCTGTCGCCGGGGAGCGCGGACGACCGGCCGGTGCAGGATGCCTGGGCGACCGGGTCCGGGTTCGTGGCGTACACGGGCGCGCAGGCGGGGCAGCCGGAGGCGACACCCGAGTTGGCGACCGAGCCGACGACCGCGCCGACCGACACGTTCGTCCGTCCCGATGGGCAGTCGCCGTCGGGGCAGGGCTGGTCCAGCGGTAGTGCTTACGTGCCAGTGAGTGGTCCGCCGTACCCTGACGCTCCGGTGACTGCGACGAGTGCCGCGTATGCGGCGGCGGGTGTGCCGGCGACGTTCACGGGTGTGGTCTCTCCGCTGGATCGTGTGGTTGAGGTCCGGCCGTACGGTCTGCCGACGGGTGGTCTGGGGCGGCCGGAGGCTCACGACCAGCAGCGGCTGGAGCGCGCATTCCCGCGCGATGACAGTGGTGGGTTCGCGCGGTTCCCCCAACCCCGGGGCGCCGGCTGGAGGGACTGGCTCAACACCGCGGGCACCGGCGCTGGCAGTGCGCGGTGGGTGCGGTTGATCAATGGCAGGCGGGCGGGTAACGCGGCGCGGAACTTCAACTGCGTTGATGTCTGCCGCAGTTTTCTGGCGTCGTGGCATGGTCGGCCGACGGTTGCGGCGCCGGTGCTGGCGGCGGGGCCGAACGGTAGGTTCGGTGCGGAGTTGGACGGTCCGGCGCGTACGGCGAGGTGGCTGGGCACGGAGTGGCGGCATCACGATCACGGTGATGAGCGCGATTATTCCCGGATCTCTGCTTCTGCGTATGAGGCCATCGGGAGGCGACTGCTTTCCGGTGGGCATGGTTCGTCCGCGATCGTCAGAGTCTGGCTTCAGGATGGGAATAGCCACGAGTTCAATGGCGTTAATTTCGACGGCCAGGTCTATTGGGTAGATGCCCAGTTCGGGAAGGTGGACGATCGGCCGTTCGATGGTTATGTAGGGTCCGATTTCTTTTCGATCGAGCTCGATCCCAATTTCCAGCCGATCGACCCAGTTCCCCTGCGGCGCGCTTCGGATCTGCCGTTTATCATGAGCGGCCTGGAAAACTGGCCGGCGCCGGCAGGGCTGACGTCGGAAGGGGAATCGTCCTCGCGGCTGTCGCCGCCGCTGCCTTCCTTCTCGGCGGCTCAGCCGCAGGGGCCGCGGCGTCCTGACCTGTTCCTGGGCACGCTCTCGCCGGACAAGGAGGGCGTTGAGGGGCGTTCGCGCGACGAGGACCGCGTGACCGGCACCGTTCCCGGTCCGGTCAATACGGGTGGTCCGGATGAGATGGCGGCGATCGAGCGGGCGGCGGAATCGTCGTCCCTGCAGATGGTGCGGACGGTCACCGACCTCCCCCCGGCGGCCCCCCGCAGCACCGGGCCGGTGGCCCCGCCGGCGCCCGACTCCGCACCCGCCGGGACGCGGGGCGCTCTGAGGTCTGCCAGGCAGGGTGCGGCGTTGGTGGCGAATGTGCTCCGCACGAGGCTTCCGCGTCGTGTCGCCGGGCAGGTGCCGCCCGAGATGCAGGCAGCGGTGGAGCGGCTGGACGCTCTCCGTCAGACGGTTCCGGAGTTCAGGGAGGGGTCCTTCGATCCGGTGCCGCTGGCTCGGAAGATCCTGCATCTGGGGCCGTCTGCTCGGGTGGGTGGGGCGGTGCGTGATCAGTTGTACGCGCTGGTGCGCGAGGCGATGGCGGAGGGGCGGGATACGAGTCTGGCGGCTTTGGGGGCGTTCCATCTCGCCCACCCCAAGGGGGGTGATCTGCTGTCGGAGCGGACTTTGATGTTCTCTCCCGTCGACGGTGTGGTGGTCGGTCGTAGCTTCAAGCGCACGCACGCGCCGCCTGCCACGGGGAGGCGGGACATACGCGGTATCAAGGCCGATTACCTTCTCGAGGCGGATGGCGGGCAGGACCACGTCATGGGGCTGTGGCCGGACCGTTCGACGCGCCGGGTTCCGGGCGATGAGCTCGCCGAATTGCTCGCCATGGACGGGGAACTGGCCAAGCGGCATAAGGACGCCCGGCTGACGCTCATGGTGCCGCGCGCGGGTGACGGTGGGCTGGAGATGCCGCGGCGTATATCCGCCGTGCTTGACCGGAAGGTGCGGGCACACAGCGGTATACCTCGGTGGTCCTTCGGCGTGAACGGGGAGGTGGAAGAGAGGGTGGCGGACCAGCGGGCGCAGATGGTGGCGCTGGGTAAGTGGATCTCCAGCGAGCCCGATGATCTGGGCCCGGATGGTGCGTGGGCCAGGGAGGGGGACGGATTCATGATCCTGGCCGACGGCTCGAAGCTGATGGACCGGCATATGAAGAGTGCCACTGTCACCGATCCTAAGACCGAGAGGCCCGTCGGTCGTATGGTGTTCACCGCCCGCGATCTGATCCCCCGAGAGCCGACGCTTGTCGACGTCCAACGCATGCAGGTCACCCATATCGACCCTGTCACCTACAAGAGAATCGCGCCTTGGCAGGATGCGAAGTGGGCCAGGCTGAAGGCTTATCACTTTGGGTCGCACGGCGTTCCGGGCTGGTTCCAAGTGGTGGACGCGCGGGTGGACGGAGAGGAGGGAGAGAAGGCCGCGGATGCCGAGCAGATCGGCGGGTTCCTGAGGCGCCGCCCGAGTGTTCAGGCGCTCGACCCCAGGGATCCGATCGTCATAGGGGCGTGCTTTGCCAACGCGGCCTTCGACGGTCCCCCTCTCGCTCTGAACGAGGGCGCCGACGTGCCTTTTGTGGCCGATCCGTTGAGGACCCTTTCCCCGGCACGAAAGGTAGCCGAGATAGTCGACCATCCGGCGATCGTCCTCAACCGGGCGCACGCCAGTCATGAGGTCCGCGGGCGCTCCGAGGGCGGGCAGTCGATCGTTGCCACTGCCTGGGGGAAGAAAGGGTGGTGGGCCTGGCTGGAGCCGAAGCCGAAGCCGGAGGTGCTCGACGGTCTCGCGCGGACCGCCTTCGACATACCGGAATCCGCCGATGTGTCGAAGGACGACCTGGATGACGCATTGCTGTTGGTGCGTGCTCTGCGTGAGGTCTTCGGTGACGAGATCGAGAAGGACAGGGACGATCCGGCGGGGGAGTATCAGAAGCTTTGGCGCGGCATCGGGGCGCTGGAGACGATGCGGCGCAAGGATCAGGAGCTGGCCGAGGCGAGTTCCTTCAGCCTGGATTTGCTGGATTATGTGGTGCGTGCCCGGCTCGCGGAGCCGGGGACTGAGCCGGGGACTCCGAAGTCGCGGCCGACCCCGTTCAAGGATGACGCCGAGCTTCACGACGCCGTCGGGAAGGTACTGAAGGAGGCACGGGAGCATCTGGACGGCGCGTCCGGCCGCGCCACCCTGCACGACTTCGTCCCGGCCTCCGCTTCCGGCCGCCTTGACGCCACCGTGGCCAGGATGGGGCTGCTCACCCCGGAGGTCGCCTCCTCCCTGGGGCTGAAGGACGGTCGTCTTCCTGGTCTGGGGGCGCCTTTGCGGGCGCAGGTGTTCTGGGCGATGGTGAAGTCCGGACAGGCGTGGGATGCCCGCCCGGACTCGGACGCCTCGGCGAAACGCTTCCTGCACATGGAGGGTGCCGTCCCCGAGTCGCAGCGGGACGATCTCCGGGAGAAGGCCCTGTGGACCATGACGGCGGCCGCTTTGGTCGGCCTCGATGTGTATGACGATGTGGTGCTGGCCGCGTATGACCTCCAGCGCAACGGGTTGCTCTCCCGGACCACCGAGATCGCGTCGCTCACCGGTAAGATGACGGGCCGCAATCTGACCGTCAGGCCCCTCCGTGACGCACTGGACACGGATGTTTACCGGGTGTCGCACAACGGCAGGACGGCCAAGGGCAAGATAGGCACAGCCACGGACACCGATGCGTTCTTCTTGATGGTCGACGGTGACCAGGATCGTGTCGAGGTTCCCTGGCCCAAGGGTGGCACCCGCCGGGTGCCGTATGAGGAGATCGTCGCGCTCCTCGGACTCGACCCCGACCTTCGCATGCGCCCGCTCAAGACGCCCATCGCTTTGGTCGGACCGAGCGCGGGTCCGGGAGGCGACCGGATGGCGGAGGCCCTGGCGGCCCGGAAGGGGACGGCCAGGACCGTGCTGAGGCCCACACACCCCGCCAAGGTGGTGGATGACAGACGGGCACAACGGAACGTGATCGTGCTGACGGCGGACCCGACGCGGTCGAGGCGCGAGGACGACTGGGCACGCACGCATCCTCCGGCTCTGACCACGGGGGGGCATGCCCCCGAATCGGTCATCACCCGGGGCCCGACTGCCCCTCCCAGGAGGATCACGCAGCCGCCTGTACGGGACACGACGCCGCCCGCCCCGCCGCCCTCGCCGCCGTCCGAGCCACCCTCGTCCCTGGGGACCACCCCGCCGCCCGGCCAGAAGCCCGGGTCGCGGCCGGCCGGGGTGCAGATCGACGAGGAGCTGGACGAGCGCCGCCCGGCGCGCGTCGCCACCGAGATGCTGCCGCCGCCGCGGGTGCACCGGCCCAGCGCGTTCACCGACGACAGCCGCATGCCCGGCTACGTCGACGGCTTCCTGCCGCTCCCCGGGGACGAGTCCGACGACACCGCCATGCCGATCGCCTTCGGGCAGAGCGATGTGCACATCCGCAGCGGGGAGCGGATCTCGGAGCACATCGACATCGAGATGCGCGCCCGCGGCCCGGAGACCGCCCCGGGCGAGGAGCGCTCCGAGCGCCACCGGGTGCGCGGCGGCGGCATCGAGGAGTCCGTCTTCCGCCGGATCAAGCGGGCGATGCGGCAGCGTCCGCAGACCTTCGCCGGGGACGGCCGCGAGTTCGTCTACCGCACCGAATCGGACCGGTTGCGCAAGCTGCACATCACGATGCGCAACTACGGCGAGTGGACCAAGTTCACCGACGGGGCCTCGCCGACCAGGGTCGACAACAGCTACCGCGCCCAGGCCAGCATCGGCGGGTCCAAGACGATCGGCCAGACCCGCCAGTTCGCTCCGACGGTGCCGCTGGGACCGCAGCCGACGGTCGTCTCCCTGTGGGGCCGGCTCGGCATGCGGCTGGGCGGCATCCGCGAGGTCACCTACTCCGCGCAGGACCAGGTGCTGAACGTGGGGGAGACCCGCGGGTGGGACACCTCGCACCCGTTCCTGGACGATGCGTACATCGAGGTGCGCATCACCGACGCTGAGCAGCCGCGCCCGGCCAGGCAGGGGGTACTGGGCACCCGCTGGCGGGCCCGCCCGGCCCGGGAGGCCGCCCCGGACGTGGAGTTCGGCTTCGGCGTGCGCCACGGTCTCAAGGCGCGGCTGCCCGAGGCCGCGACCCGGAAGGCCGCGTTCCGCCGGACCCCGAAGACCCTCGACCTGGGTCCCCAGTCCGACTACCGGCTCGTCGTCACCGAGGACTTCGGCCCTGTCGCGCGGATCCGTGACTGGGCGGTGGACCGGATCGGCGCCGAACCCAACTCATCGGCCTACCGCGAGCTGGACCGCTTCCTGTCCTCCCAGAACTTCCACCAGCTCTCCGGGCGGCTGGCCAAGTCCGCGGTGCCCGGCAAGCCGCTGTTCGCCGACGACAGGAAGAACACCCCGCTGGGCAGCTTCGTCATCGAACGGATCGTCCCCGGGCGGGCCGTGCTGGCCTCGGAGACCGACAAGGCGGAGCTGCGCGACTCGGCCTTCCTGACGGTGCAGAACACCCGGAAGCAGACCAAGGCGCTCTCCAGGGACATCACCCTCTTCGTCGGGCCGACGTTCAACGTGCCGGGCTTCGGGTTCATCTCCGGCTGGATGGACAAGGTCAAGCCCCGCATCCAGCTCGGCGGCAGCGCGCGCGTTGGGCACGTCCGGGGCCGTTCGGCGATGACCGGCGGTTCGGGCGCGGTCCGCTCCGTCGGCCGGGCCAAGAGCGTCACCACCGACCTGTACCGGGTCGAGAAGACCGTCTGGATCCGCAAGACCGGTGACGCGAGGGCGACGCCGTTCCCCACTTGGAGCCTGGACCGGATGACGCGCTCCGAGGCGCGCCGCCTGGCCGGGATGGAGGACGAGACGGCCTTCGGGCGCACGGAGCCGTTCGCCCCCGCCTACCTCACCGAGAACCGTCCGCCGACCCTCGGCATGTCCCGGCCCGTGCAGTTCCTGTACGCGGGCGGCCAGTACAGCCGCAGGTTCCCGGAGTCCACCGAGGGCACCGACCTCCCCGTGGAGGAGCAGGACACCGCGTCCGCCGAGGACAGCCCGAAGGTCACCTTCGCCGACCGCACCCGGCTGGAATCCTTCACCCACCAGGTGGTGGCCGCCGTCGAGGCCAAGTACCCCACCATGGTGGCCCGCTTGGAGGACCTCGGCGACCCGGACGACAAGCGGTGGCGCAACCACGCGCACTACCAGATGGTGCTGCACAACACGCTCACCGTCATCAACGCGCTGTCGCACCACAGCATGGCCGGCAACCTGGAGGCGATGAGCCGGACGGGCCTGCGGATCGGCCTGGTGAACCCCGGCCGGTTCACCCGCGGCTACTCCTACATCTGGCTCGACGCGGAGCTGACCAACCGCGCCTTCGCGGGCCCCACGGACACGATCCTGCGCCACAGCGCGCCCGGTGTCACGAACCTGGACGAGGTCCAGCACGCGGTCCACGGGACCGAACTGGGCCTCGAAGGTGTGGTGGCGCTGCGGGACACCGCCACCGACAACATCGGGTTCGCCGCGCACGCCCTCACCGGCCAGGCCGGTTACCAGGCCGGATGGCAGACGCGCGACGAGTCCGGCTTCGGCTCGACCGCCACGTTCGACCAGATGGCGATCACCACCAAGCCGGGCAACCTGTACTCCTACGACTTGGCCCTCACCGTCAGCACCGGCGGCTACTGGCGGCCCCGCAGTCTCCTGCGCGGCCTGGTCAGCTTCGGCATCCTCGGCACCCACCTGTTCGTCCTGGGGCCCAAGGGCCGCGGCGACATCATCGGCGGCAACGCCGAGGTCCCGGCCGTCCGGGGCAAGGTGCTGCTCAGCGTCCCGGCCGACCACTCCCCGGCGACCGACCCCCACGCCCCGGGCGCCGACAACCCGTTCCTGGACCCGAAGCCCGTCACCCGGTCCCCGATGTCCCGCGCCGACGCCAGGCAACTGCTCGACGCCTCCACCGAGGACGGCCGGGACCCGGGGCCGCTGGACGGGCTGCCCCACCAGACTCTCTCCGTGGTGGCCCCGAAGGAGGCCCGGGGGATCGTCGACCGGGTCCTGGAGAAGGCGTCCCACGGCAAATGGCAGCTCACCCGCGAGGGCGCCCCCGCGCACGACGCCGCCGTCCGCCCGGAGCAGGCGCAGTTCCTGACGGCCAACGCCGACCAGAACGCGAGCGCCACCGGGTCGCGCACCACCGGCCTGTTCGGCAAGGGCCCCTACATCGACTGGCTGGCCACCGTCGTCCACCGGATGCGGATCACCAACGTGCGGGCGCTGACCCGGCCGCAGCCGATGGAGACCGAGGTGACGGTCGGCGGCTCCACCAAGGCGTCAGGGGCGCAGACCAAGAGCTTCACCCAGCAGGCCGGCATCACGGCCGTCTACGGACACTCCCACGCCGGCGGGCCCGGGGTGACCGGCAGCTACGGCGCGGTCTGGCGGCCGTGGTGGCGCAGCCGGGGCTCCAGCGGCACCATCACCCGCACCGTCACCTCGGACATCACCCGGTCCGACCAGGGCCACCAGGTGCTGGCCACCGGCGACGCCGAGCACGAGGTGGCCGCCGAGACCCGCTCCTCGGGCATCCTCTCCTCGCTCGGCGCGGTGGTGCGCAGGCTGCACGACTGGGCCGGTGAGCGCCAGGTGGTCAAGGGCGGCTGGCTGGGGCACCTGCCCGAGCGGATCGCCCACCAACTCGGCCTCATCGCCGGCGACGAGTCCGGCGGCGGCCCCCGGTACACCCGCCGCCGGTGGCTCCAGCCCCGGTGGTTCCACAAGGCCCCGTTCGCCACGTACCCGGTCAACTCCCTGGACACCACCGCCGTGGTGGAGCGGTTCGAGCAGCGCTTGCGCGACAGCGGCCTGGACGACGACAGCCGCGAGGCGATCCGCCAACTGACCTCGGCCCGGGTCACCCGGGCGCTGCGCCGCGAGATGGCCGGGATGGGCTCCTCGGTGACGGCCCGGATCAGCGCCTTCGGCTGGAAGCGCATCCAGATCGGCGGACGGAACGTACGCGTCCGGGTGCAGCTCGAACCCGTGGGCGAGCAGGAGTTCGTGCGGCTGTGGCCCCGCACCGAGCTGTGGGACAACCGGTGGGCCGTCGAGAGCTTCAGCGACACCTCCCGGGTGGGCCGCGGCAAGGACGCCGGAACGCTGGTCAACGAGGGCGTCCACACCGGTGACGCCGTCGTGCCCATGGCGGGACCGTCGCTGACCGAGACCGGCTCCAACCGGCAGAACCTCTCCGCGACCGACGCCCGGATCCGCGGCCGGCTGTGGACCTCGAGCACCAGCGAGCCGCACGCCGAGTTCGCCACCCGCTACCGGCTGCGCATCACCATGGAGATGGGCAGCAAGCGGGGCGAGGGCGGCTGGAACGGCACGTCCCGGCGGATCGAGGAGAGCGGGGAGGTCGGCAGCCAGCGCGAGATCGTGCCGCTCAGCCTGATGCGGCCGGACGCCGCCCCGGGCGCCCCGACGGACCGCCCCGACCCGCTGGCCCCGCCGGAGATCGCCGACGAGCCGCCCGCGGTGAACGTGCTCACCGGGACCGCCAACCCGCTGCGCGGGGGCTTCGGCGGCCTCGAAGCCTGGCGGTCCATCGCGCTGCCGGACGGGACCGACAGCCCGTTCGCCCCGCCGCGGAACGGCTTCCACGTCCGCAACATCATCGGCGCGCAGAGCATCCTCGCGGCGAGCACCCTCGCCCTGGGCAAGGCGTACGACAACCGGCTGGCCGCCCTCTCGGGCGAGGTCACGGGCGAGGAGCTGGAGCGGGCGCTGCGCACGGCGCGGGCCACCCCGCTGACCGCCGAGGGCACCGGCTCCGCGCAGGTGCTGGAGGACGCACACGGCTCCGGGGCGCTCTCCGCGTTCTTCGAGCAGGCGTCGGGCAACGCGGGCTACGAGACCAGCGGCCTCGTGGCGAACGCCATCTCGGACCACTCCGAGGGCGCGCTCCGGGTGTTCTCCCGGCCGGACTTCACGCGTGCGCAGCTCCTGGCGGTGGCCGACGGCGCCCGGATGGAGTCCTCGACCCGGATCACCCAGAGCGACAACGCGGCCGCCTCCCAGGGCGGCGACCACAACACCGTCATCGGCGGCACCCCCGCCCTGAAATCGGACACCGTCGGCTGGGCGAACCCGGGGGCCACCGGCACCGGTGCCGACACCTCCGACAGCGACGGGCGCCTGATCGCCAACGACCAGGCGCGCCAGGTGAACATCAAGCCCAGCACGGGCCGGGTCTTCGCGTTCGCGATCCCCACGGCCTGGCTGAGCGTCGCCGACGTCCACCGGCAGTTCAAGGACCTGTCGTCCAGCCAGTGGATCCGCAAGCACGTACTCGGTTCGCTCGGCGGCGTCGACCCCGGCCCGCAGAGCGTCGAGGCGCAGACCCACGTGCTGGCCTGGGTGCGCGAGGACGTCGCCCGCGGGCTCGGGCTGATCACCGACGACACCTTCCCCGAGACCGTCGCCAAGGCCTGGGACAAGGTCAAGGACGCGGCCGAGACCTGGGACGACGCGGACGCGAAGTACTGGGAACTGCGCCGCGACCTGCCCGATCTGGTGGAGACCGCCGAGGCCGCCCGGACGGTGCGCGCCCTGGCACGGAGGGAGCGCCGGGCCGCCGAGAACGCCGAGCGTGACGAGCGGGCCGCGACGCGGCGCGACCTCGCCGCGGCGACGGCCGCCGCGAACGCCGTGCTCCAGCAGGCCCCTGACGACTTCCCGGACTCGGTGGCCGGCACCCTGCGGTCCGCCATCGAATGGGCCGGGCAGGCGATGCAGGCGTACAAGGACGCCGCGCTGGACACCCTGGCGGAGACCGCCCCGGCCGCGCGGCGCGAGGCCCACGAGGCGCGGCTCGCGCACGCCCGTAAGGCCCTGTCCGAGGCGGACGCCCTGGTGGAGTCCATCCGGCGCGGAGAGCGGGACCGGATGGTGGCGGAGGCACGGCGGGCTTTTGACGCCCGCCGGGCCGCGGCGGCCGAGCGCGTGGCGAGCGCGCGGGACGCGGCCCACGCCGCGGCCCAGACCCACCGGGCGGCGCGGAAAGCCCTGGACGCGTGCCTCACCGAGGTGAGCGACCAGGAGGGCAAGGCCGAGACGGCGGCGGAGGCCCTCCACCACCTGCGGGCCCAGACCGACCGGCTGACCCGCTGGTACCGGCTGCCCGAGGACCCGCCGAGCGCCGAGGAGGGCGCCGTCCCGACCCGCGCCGGGCTGCCCGAGCCCACGGTGACGGAGCTGATGCCGGAGCCGAAGCGGGCGCCGGGCGGACTGGAGACGATCGTCGAGGAGCCCGAGGGAGAGACCCCAGGAACCGGCCCCACGGGCACCCCCGGTACGGGCACCACGGTCCCGAAGACGCCCGGCGCCGAGACCGCCGGGACGGAGACCGGTACCGAGACTGCCGGGACGGAGCGGCCCCAGGATGCCCGGGACGAGATGTTCGAGGAGCCGCCCGCCGCCCCGCCGCGCTACACCCCGGTGACCGCCCTCGACGACGGCGCGCCCGCGGTGAAATCCCCCGAGGGGACCACCCACCGGCTGCACGACGTGCCCGCGGACAACTCCTTCTACCGCGCCTTCCAGCAGGCGCTGCCCGCCGCCCGCACCCGCGCCGACGGCACGCCCCTCGACGTCACCGGGCTGCGGAGCGTGTTCGCCGACGTGGTGGACGGGCTGCCGCTGGACTCCCCGCTGCTGGCCTTCCTCTCCCCGGACGAGTCGGACACCTTCGCCGCCGCCGAACTGGACTCCGCCGCCCTCGACCTGGGCACCGACACCCCGCAGCGCCGGGAGTTCGACAGCCTCGGCGTGATCCCGCACTCGGCCGGCGACCGGCCGACCCCCGACCGGCGCTACCAGCCGCTGAGCCCCGCCCAGCGCCGCGGACTGGCCGCCGCACAGTTGCGGCGCGCGGCGGACGCCGCGAACGACACCGGCTGGAACCACAGCGCCGCCGACGTGCTGCCCGCGCTCGCGGCCCGCCGGTACGGGGTGGGCGTGCGCGTCGTCCGCGAGGACGGCACGTTCCAGGACTTCGCCCCCGACGCGCGCCGCCCGCTGCCCGACGACGCCGAGCGCGTCGTGCTGTACCTGGCCGACGGGCACTTCCAGGCTGTGGGACCGGACGCGGTGGCCGAGGGGCCGCCGCCCGCGCCGAAGCCCATGGACCCGGTGGACGAGTCCCTGCTGACCGCCCACGCCACCCGCCCGTGGACCTGGGAGGGTCTGGACGACGCGACCTACGCGGACCAGCCCAAGTTCGACGCGGCGAGCGACCCCCGCACGCTGGCCGACCCCGACGGCTTCGTCTACGACCTGGTCGGGACCGACATCGGGGTGGGAAACATGTTCTACTCCGCTGTCGCGGTCGCCCTCGGGGCCGACCCGCGCGGCGACCACGGGTTCGACGTCGTCGACGAACTGGCCGAGCTGCTGGACACCGAGCCACTGCCGACGGGGGTCCGGCTCGACCCGCGGGCCAGGTTCACTGTGGAGGAGCTGTACGAGGCCGGGTTCCGGCGTCCGCTCACGGACAGGCTGCGCCGGGAGTTCGAGCGCGGCGGCGGCCGGCTACCTGCCGAGTTGCCGCTGCCCCCACACGTGCGCGAGGGCCTGATCCGCGCGCATCTGCGGGCCGCCCGCCGATGGAACCGCGACACGGCCCTGCTCGCCGCCGAACTGGTCGCGAACGGCAGGGGCCTGCACGTGACCTTCGTGCACGAGAACGGCACGATCGACACCTTTGGCAGCGCGTCCCCCGACGGCCGCAACGCCATCGTCCTGTACGAGCGCGGCGGCGACTTCCTCGCGGCGATCCCGCGCGGATCGGGCAACCCGCGCGCCCCCTGGAACTTCCGGAGCACCCGGCCGGCCCCGCCCCCGCCCCCGACGCGGCCCGCCCCGGTCCCGTCGGTGGTCGTCGTGCCCCCGGAAGGACCGGCCGCCGGCAAGGGCGCGCCGAAGCCCCCGCCGAGCGGACAGGAGCGGACACGGCCGGTGAACCACGGCCTGCTGCCGCCGCTCGGCACGCCTCCGTCCGGCACCCAGGACCCTTCCGGCGGCCAGGCACGGACGGGTACCCAGGACCCGTCGCAGGCCGGCCAGGCGCCGTCCACGGTGGAGACCGCCGACGCGCCGTCCACGGTGGAGACCGCCGACGCGCCGTCCGGGTCGCCTCGGGGCGACGCCCGCCAGGAAGCCGAGACCCTCGCGCTCACCTGGGACGAGCACACGCGGGCACGGCAGGGCGTGACCGAGGCCGTCGGGACCGCCGGGACCGGCCCGGCCGCCGCGGCCCGGCTCCAGGAGGCCCTGGAGTGGCTGGAGGACGCCACGGCGCGGCTGTACGCCCTCGGCGTGCCGCCCACCCGGCTGGCCGCCGCCGGCAGGCTCGGGGACACCGCCCCGGCCCCCGGGCTGGACGACGACCGGCGGGACTGGCTCGCGCGCCAGGTGGAGGAGACGGACCTGACCTCCGGCGCGCCCCGGCTCGCCCCCGACGCACAGGTGACGGCGGACCAGCTCCGAGACCTCGGCGTCGCCCTGACGCCGAGCCAGGTGATCCAGGTCGAGCTCGGCGCCGGCTGGTTCCCGGCGCGGGATCTGGCCCCGCTGGTCCAGGTGCGGCTGCTGCTGGGCCGGCCCGGGCCGGGGCCGGACGGCATCGACACGGTCGCGGCCGCGGTGGCGCGGCGGCTGTGGCGGTCGGCGTTCGACGCGTTCGCGGCGGACACCGCGGCGCGCGAGGGCGCGGCCCCGCCGGAAGGTGACACGGAGCCCGGGGACGACGCGGCGGCGCGGGAGACCACGGCGTGGGACGCCGCGGGGGCCTGGGACCTCGCCGCCTTCCTGGTGCTGCCCACCGGGCCGGACGCGGCCCGGACCGATGTCCGGTACGCCGGGGACGCGTTCCGGGCGGCGGTCCGGGACGTCGCCGTGCATCTGCTCGCCCACGGCCCGGACGCCCGCTCGGCCGTCGAACTGGCCGACACCCGACGCCGGGAGCTGGGACTGCGCCCCCGGTGGACCGAGGCCGACCTGTTCGCGCCCCGCCCCCGCCCGGCGGTGTCGTCTGCCGCCGTGTACTCGTCCGACGTCGAGATGCAGGAAGCCGACACGTCGTCGGAGTCGGAGAGTTCGGAGTCGAATTCGGACTCGGACGCCGGGATGGAGGACGTCCCGGGAGAGGGGGAGCCGGAATCGGACGCGGAGTCCTGGGATTCCTCGGAGTCCTGGGGTTCCTCGGAGTCCTCCGACTCCTCGGCGGGCGTGTTCTCGGACGTCCTCTACTCCTCCGACGAGGACGCCTCCGACACGTCCGAAGACAGCGAATCGTCGGACGAGGAGTCGGATTCCGTCCCGGGCAGCTCCCAACCCGCCGCGAAGCCCGCCTCCCGGGGCCTGCTGCCGTCGCAGGCCGAGGTGAGGTTCACCAGTCCGTCCGTCGAACTGTCCCCCGCCGAGACCGCGAAGCTGCGGACCCTGGCCCGCCGCCTGGCCGCCGCCGGGCTGCGGAACCAGCGCGCCGGGGTGCCCCTGCCCGAGATCGTCGTCGTCGGCTACGGCGACGACGTGCGCTCCAAGGGCGAACTGCCGGCCCTGCAGGAGCTGGCCCGGCAGCGCGGCGCGGAGCGGGCCCGTGTCACGCAGCGGGCGCTGATGCTGGAGCTGGCCGGTGCGCTGAGCGTCCTCCAGAGCTTCGTGCCGGCCGGAGCGCCCCGCCTGGAGGCCACCCAGTTCCCCATCCAGCGGACCGGCCACCCCGAGGTCCCCACCAACGGGAACATCCCCCAGTTCCCCCGGCCGACGACGATCCGGATCATCTCCGCCGACCGGGCGAAGGCGGTGGAGATGCTGGACCGGCTGCGCCGCCGGGAGAAGAGCCTGCGTCATGGGTCGCTGGACGTGGACACGCTCGCCCGGCGTCTCCTCCACCTGCCCCAGGGCCTCAGGGTCGACCAGGACGTCCGGAACGAACTGCTGGACCTGGTGCTGGACGCGGACCGGGCGGGCCGGGCGACCGGCCTGGACGCCCTGGGGGCGTTCCACGCCCAGCAGCAGGGCCTGTTCGACAGCCGGTTCCGGTTCACCGACGCCCATAATCCGAACGACCCCGCGGGCCTGAACTGGACGGACGACAAGGTCGCCTCCATCGACACCACCACGGTCGAGGCGGTCACGAAGGACGGGGGCCAGATCACCGACGTAGGGGTGGACGACCCGTCGTGGGCGTGGGACGAGCCTCTCTACGTCGTGGCCGCCAAGGGCGGCCGGGACCGGGTGGTGGTGCCGTGGCCCGACGGCACCACCCGCCCGCTGGGCATCGGCGAGTTCGTCGAGCTGATGGCGCACGACCCCGTCCTGAACTCGCTGGTGCCCGGTGGCGTGCCGATTGCGCTGGCCATCCCGCGCGCGGGACACGGCCTGCTCTACCTGCCGCGCATGCTCGCGTTCCGCACCGGCCGCACGGTGCACGCGCACATCGGCGAGGTGGAGCTGACCGTCGAGCCGTCGGGGCGGGCGAAGATCAGGGTGGTCCGGCAGAAGGGGGGCGCCCAGGGCGACTGGGTGCCCAACAGCCCCGACCGCGACCCCGGATCGCCCGGTGACGTGCCGGACTGGCACCACGCCGTGGTGACCCAGGCCATCGTGAGTAAGCACACCAAGCAGTTCGTCGGCCGCTCCGCGTTCGACGCCGCCGATCTGGATGAGAACCGGGAGGACTACCTCCGCAACATCGACCAGACCAAGCACTTCACCCACTTCAACCCCGCCACCGGCTTCATGTCCCCGCTGTTCGTCCCGGCGGACAGGGACCCGGACGAGGCGAAGCCGGCCGTCTACCAGAGCGGCCACGGGTTCCCCGAGGGCATCGACCTGCCGATGGAGGACGGCCGCACCAGGAGACTCGACGGTCCCGAAACGGAGGGCTGGGCCCGGGCACGGCGCAACAGCCTGTCCGGCTACCCCAAGACCCATTGGAGCGACCTGGAGATCTGCTGGGCGGGCTCGTTCCGGGACGCCGGGGTGCCCCTGAACGAACTACTCCCCAACCATGCCTACGCCGGGCCGTATGTCGCCGACCCGCTGGAGGACGTGCCCATCGGCCAGCGCTACGCCAACGGCCAGCGGCGCAAGGTGCGCTGCACCATCCGGAGCGCGGCGCTCGCTCGTATCACGAACGGGGCCTACTTGCGTTTCCTGTACACCGACCCCCAGGGACGGCGGTCCGCGCGGGCGAAGTTCTTCCCCGAGCCCAGGGCCGGTGAGCTGAGCCGCCGGGCGCGGGCGATCGGCTTCAGCGGTCCGGGCGGGCGGGTGTCCGGGAAGCAGCGGCACCGGACGCTGCGTCTGGTGCGGGCGCTGAAGCTGGTGCTGGGCAATGAGGTGGACGACGCCGTACGCATCGAGAAGGACCCCCGCTACGCCAAGCTGCTGGACGGCGCCGCCGCCCTGGACTGCATGTGGCAGGCCGACCCGAGGTTCCGCGGCGCGGGCCCGTTCACGATGGACCTCTTCCACCGGATCGTCGAGGCGTCGCTGCCCGCGGGGCAGACCGAGGCGCGCCGGGCGGACTACCGGACGGTGCTCCTCAAGGCGGCGGACGCGGCCCCCGGCACGCGCCTGGCCGACCTCGTGACGCTGCCGCCCGCGGTCGACGCGGCGAGCACCTGGAAGGACGGACACCCCCGCCCGCGGGACTTCGACGACACCGTCGCGTTCCTGATGAAGGTCCGACCCTTGGAGGTGAACGACAGTCACCGGTCCCGGGTGTTCTGGGCCCGGGTCAGGGCCCACGAGCTGCTGGACCGGCCCGGCCCGGACGTCGACACCCTCGCCCGCAAGGCCCTCCACCTGGAGACGACCGACCCGGTGGACGACGGGCGGCGCATGGAACTGCGGACTTTGACTACCAAGGCGTTCGCCCGCGGCCGGGACGCGAACAATCCCGACGCGCTGGCCGCGTTCCACCTGGAGTCCGGCGCCTACCTCAAGGCCGACGAGCTGTTCGACCCGTTGCGGGGCGATGAGATCGCCGGGCAGGATTGGTCCACCGGGACGAAGGCCACCGCCCTGGACACCTCGCGGATCCAGACGCCGGGCGGCCTGGAGGAGGCCCCGTGGGCGGGCAAGGACCAGGCCGGCGACGACCTTCCGATGCCCTTCGTGGTGCGGGCGTCCTACGACCCGTCGGACCCGAACGCGCTGCGGCTGCGCTTCGGTGACGCGCAGTGGCCGGTCTACCGGGTGCCTTTCGGGGAGGTCGTGGAACTGCTGGCGCAGCACCCGAAGCTGATGGGCCGGGAGTTGGAGAGCGTCCTGGTGCTGGACATCCCCGGTTACCGCCGCTCCCTCCTGGCGGACCTGCTGAATGACCGGCTGGGCCGCATCGTGGCGTTCACCCGTGCCCAGTCGGGGATCGCGCACCCGAGCGGGGAGCCGCACCCCGTGCTCGCCCTGAACCCGTCGTCGCAGAGCACGACGGTGACGGCGCGGGACTGGCGGCTCCGGAATCCGGTCGAACTCGCGAACCCGGAGAACGCCCCCCCGCCCTTCCGGCAGGTGACCAGCGACGCGTCCCACCGCCGTCCTCGCGGCCACCGCCCCGCGAGCCCCGCCGTGGACACGCTGGCGGCCCCGCTCCCGGTTCCGCCCCCGGTGCTCAGCGCGCCTCCCTCCGGGACCGCGCGCGACCGGGACGGGCAGGACCTTGCCGGTGTGGAGCCCGCCGACTCCGTCGGCCCGAACACGCTGCCGCGCCCGGCGGTCGTCCCGCCGGAGCCGGATTCGTACCAGGAGCCGGCATCGGACCCGGGCTCGGAGCCGGACTCGGACCAGGAGTCCGACGCGGAGCCGGACCAGAACCCCGCCCCCGCCGACCCGGGCCTCTCCCGCCTCGTCACCGGCTTCGGCCACGGTTACCGCGGGCTGCAGGGATCGGTGCCCGTCACGTTCCCTGAGGACACCATCACCTGGCTGCACTCCCAGCTCGGTCAGACCGTACGGGCCCGAGCCCACGTCGAGGCACCGCCCCGCGACCCGGAGGCGCAGGACCCGGGTGACACGGCCACGCTCGACCAGGAGATCGCCGCCAAGTACAGCGAGGCTGAGCTGCGGTACGCGAAGTCGTATCTGGCGAGCGCCAAGGGGATGGTCCGCACGGTCACCTACCGGGGCCGTACGTACGAGGTGTCGGTGCGTATGGAACTCTCGGACCACCAGCTCGCCCCCACGATGGCGGACGACTCGCCCGAGGGCCGGCGGGTGTACGTCGAGGAGCGCAACCGGACCGGGGTCGACACGGGCGACAGCTACGCCACCGGAAACATCCGGAGCCTGCCGTTCGCCTACAGCTACACCACGCCGATCCAGGACGCGGAGAACCCCGCGGTGGCCTCGGTGACCATCACCCCGAAGGTGACGCCGACCCACAACCAGCAAGCCATCCACGTGGACATGCCGGAGGGCCACACCGTGATGACCGCGCTGGCGTTCTCCGCGGAGCGCTCACATGCCTACGACTACCGGATGGCGTTTCAGTTCACGGCCGCGTCCACCACGGCCACCACCACGGCCACCACCACGACCACGCCGTCCCGGCGCGACGACGCCTGGAGCGCCGCCGCACCCGCGCCCGGCCGGCTCATGGCGTGGTTCCCGGACTACCTCACGCAGAACCCGCCGGAGCGCCCGTACGGCCCGGTGGCCCCGCAGGACCTCCCCGCCGACGTGTGGACCCTCACCGACGAGCTCTGGCTCCACCGGGTCGACACCATCTACGACCCGTCCGCCCTGCTCGACGCGATCCTCGCGGCGCCCGAACTACGCCCCCACCTGCGCCGGATGTCGGACAAATCCATCGACAAACTGCGCGTGTTCCTCACCGAGAACAACCAGCGCGGCCTGCGGCTGATGCTGGCCGACGCTTACGTCTCGCCCGTCCTCCGTGACCACAGCGGTGAGCCGCTGGGCTTCCTGAAGGTCTCCGCGCGGCTCAACGCCCTGGACCCCGACTGGCTGGCGAAGACCAACGGCACACCGGTCCTGGAATCCGACCTGCTGCACACGGTCGGCGTCGAGACCGGGCTGTCGATCCTCAACGCCATAAAGGGGGAGTTCGGCGTCACCCCCACCTTCCAGGGCGCCCCGAGCCCGGACGGGAACTTCGTCCTCGGCGGGGGCTATGAGCACCAGCGGTCCGTCGTGTTCGACTCCGGCGGTACGGCGTACGACTGGCGCGGCCTGATCAGCGCAAACCCCGGTCTCCTGACGAACGCGGACATCAGCTACGTCGTCGAGTTCGTGCGCGCCGGGGGCGGCACGACCGACCCCTTCACCCTGCACAGGCCCTGGGAGCAGTCCATGCGGGTGCCCACCCTGGCCGATGTGAACGGTGTCCCGGTGCGGCCCGGCGCGGAACGCCACCTTCCGCCGGAGCTGGCGAGCATGAAGTCCTTGGGGGTCGACGTCACCCCGCTGAAGGTCACCGGCGCCGAGGAGCTGTACGACCAGTTGGAGACCCTGGGGCGCCGACTCGGCTTCCTGCCGCCCACCGAGCACCGGCGTCGCGACTGGCTGAGCGACGACATCGTCGAAGCGCAGCTCGAAAACGCCCGCAAGCTCACCATCTGGCGCTCCCAGATCGGCGAGACCGGTGGGCTCGACCAGAGAGCGGACGGCGACCAGCCGCGCTACTTCAGCCTGCCCCTCCGACACGGCGTCTGGCGGATCGGCTTCGACACGTCCGTGGAGCAGAGGGACGGCACGTACCCCCACCACCGCAAGAACCTGCCGGGCTGGTCGTTGATGAACGTCAACGGCATGGGCGTCCCGGGCAGCGAGTCCCGCAGCTCCAGCCACTCGGGGTTCGTCGGCGTCTCCGCCGGGGTCAGCGGCCCGGTTTCGGACAACGGCGATTGGACCCTGGAGGGCGGCATCCCGTACACCGCCTCCGCCACGGGGGGAAAAGGCCGCTCCGCCGCGTCTTCCTCCGGATACGAGGTCCACGGCCTCACCTTCGCCCAACCCGGGCTCGGGATCTTCGACAACCAGGTCACCCACGTCATGAGGGTGTTCTCGGAAAACGGCGGCACCCCGCTGGCGACGTTCACGGCGCACGGCACCGTGACCCTCGCTGTGCCGTTGAGCCGCACCCTCGGCCATCCTCCCGCCCCGCTGGGCCCGGTCAGCATCCGCCGGGCGACGCACGACGACTTCCGCAAGGCGCGGATGACACCGGACGCCGACGGCTCCCGCCCGCAGGACGTGGTGTTGCTCCCCGCCTCCGCCCACGTCAACCTCGCGATCGGCACCGCCGCGCTGACCGGGGCGTTCCAGCAGCTGTTCAAGGGCGCCAACCCGGCGGACCCCACCTTCCTCGACGCGCTGCGCTCGGCCTCGGAGCCCAGCGCGTTCGCCCGGATCCGTCAGTGGGCCGACGCGGCGGGTTCCAACCTCCTCGACGCGCTGCCCTCGGCCGTCACCGCCTTCGGCGTGCCCGCGCGGATGCTGAGGGACAGGGTCGTCGGCGCGCCCATCACGAACACCGAGAGCCCGGTCCAGCAGGTGATGCGGGTATCGCTGTCGTCGACCTACCTGCTCTCCCGCGCGCCCCAGATCTTCGGCAGCGGATTGGTCTTCGAGGCCGATGCCGCGGGTGACGTGGTGGGCACCGACGCTCAGGGCAATATGATCGGCTTCCTGCACGACGTGGTGTACGAGGGGACGGGATTCAACCCCGATAACGACCCGGACGCCTCCACGTGGGCGGAGAACCACCTCACCACCACCCAATCCGCCTCGCACGGCACCTTCGAGGACCTCTCCGGGGCGCTGGGCACCAGCCTGACCGGCTTGCACACCGGCGAAAAACACCCCGGCGGCGTCTCCGGCAGCGGTGGCCGGAACATCGCGACGGGGCGCGGCAAGACCGAGACCAGCGGCACCTTCACCGACCGCATCACCATCGAGCCGCATGCCAGGAACCCGCTGCACCGGTTCCGGGCCCATGCCACGTACCTCATCCACCTGGACAAGGGCCTCGACAACGCGGTCGCGAACGCTTTCGGTATCGGCCCGCACAGCTCGGTGGCCCACGCCGTGACCGTGCCCGGCGGGGTGGTCTTCTGGGTACCCGAACACCGGGTCAGGCAGAATCCGCAGCTTGCCCGGCCGGCCGGCCTCGAGCCGTCTCCCCAACCGCCCATGGACCGGTTCATGGCGAGGCACTTCGCGCGTTCCGGTGGCCGTTCGCTGGGTTACGCCTCGGTGCCCGAGGCCCTGCCGACCGGCTCGCTGGACGAGGTCGTCCAGGCCATCCGCGGCGCCGTGCGGCGGGAGGCGCCCGGTTCCCTCACCCCGGGCAGCGGCTCCCACGTCCGCGGGCTCGCCTCGCGTATCGCGGACATCGGCGCCGCGAACGGTCTGCGGTCACTGGTGGCCGGTGGCGCCCGCCACTGGCACCGCTTCCACTTCCCGTACCGGGGGCGCGCCGGTGCTCTGTACCTGGTGGAGGTGGCGCTCAACGCCCGCCCGGCCCCGGGCACCGACCTGGCGGCGCTGCGCGGCACGCCGCTGGCGTACTCGGGTCTGGAGAACCTCAACTCCGCGGCCGGCACGATCACCCACACCGCATCCCGGAGTACTGGATTCGACCTCAGCTCGGGCGTGGCGGGTGACGTCAACCTGCCGGGGACGGGCCGGACCGGCAGCGGCGGGCTCTCGGCCTTCTTCTCCTCCGTCGGCACCCTCGGTGACTCCTTCTCCACCACCGGGTACGACCAGAATTGGCCGCGCACCTTCCGGAATGTCGTGGAGTTCCCGGGGGTGCCGTACGAGTACCGCGTAGAGGTCACCTCGGTCCGCCTGAACAACACGGCGCCCGGCTTCCTGATCAACCGGGCCGTCTCGGTGGGGAAGTTGGCGCAGCGGATGCTGGGCGGTGGGCTGTCGGCGGCCGAGACCAGCGGGCTGACCCGCTGGCTGGACCGGGTGCTGGGCCGCGACGCTGCCCTGCCCACGCGGAATACCCAGGCCCCCGCCTCCGGCCCGGTCGTCCCTGCCACCGTCACCCTCCGCTTCCCCGGCAGCGAGACCCCACCGCGGCTGGAGGACGGGACCCCGGAACTCCCCGCCCCGCCGCCGGCCCTGATCACCCCGGACGTCCATCGGTCCGACCCCCGGTTGGCCGCTCCCGCCTCCGCTCCCGCCTCCGCTCCCGCCCCGAGCACCGAAGCGGGCACCGATCCGGAACGGGGCCGGCTGACCGACACCGCGCGCTGGACCCCGACCCAGCCGCTCGCCGTGTACGACTTCGACGCCGCGGACGAACTCGCCGACGCGCTGCGGGAGGTCGACCCGGATCTGCGCGGCGATGGCCTTCCGAAGACCGCGGAGTCCGCCGAGGCCACCATGCGCCGCGTCGGCGACCTCATCCGGCGGCGCAAGGTCGCCCTGACACCCGCACAGGCATCCCGGTTCACCGGCAAGGAGCCCTCCGGCGGCTCCGCGCGGATCGGGGTCGCGCTGTACGGGCCGCAGTTGGAGAGCTCCAGCAGGGAGGTGCAGTCCCAGCAGGTGAGCACCACCGTCCACAACGCCGGCGGCTCGAGCAGCCGGACCCACACCTCCTCCCTGGCCAGCCCGCTGAAGGGCGGGCTGACCGACAACAACACCCACACGCTCGGCGGCACGTCCCCTTTGGCGGGAGCGAGCACATCCCAGGGCCAGAGCTCCGGGAGCATGAGTTACAGCCGCTCCATCATCAAGCGCGGCGTACCGGTCTCGGAGAACGCCGACGGCGAGCCGGACGACAGCGGTGAGCTCGGATTCGTGCTCACCGCCCACACCGTTCTGGAGGTCAGCGGCCCGAAGGGCACCCGCTGGGTGACCGGCAACCTGGTGGCGCGCTCCGCCCTGGAGGACGTACTCGGCCTCGGCATCGTCCCGGCCCGCCCCTCCCCGCAGGTCTACGACGCCCCGGCCGTCCTCGCCGGGAACGGGCCGGCCGACTGGCGGGCGCTGCGCCCCGAGGAGTTCGGCGACCGGCTCGCCGGGGGGTTCGCCGAGGAGGACGCGCGGGCGCAGGTGTGGCTGGACGCGGGCGAGGTCGGGCGGGATACCCGGCGGACGCTGGACGCCGTCGGTCAGGCTCTGAACGACGGCGTCACGCCCGACGCGGCCCTGAACACCCTCGGGGTCACGCTCCCGGCCGACATCCGGCTCGCCCTGGACGCGGCGGCCCGCGCCACCGACCGCGCGCGGCGCCCCGTCGATCTGGTCCTGCGCACGGTCACCGGCCCGGTCCACCTGCCTTTCACTCCCGGGCCGCTGCACGGCTGGGCGTCCGAGATGCCGGTTCCTTCGGTGTCCGTGACGTCTCCGGAGGGCGAGACGACGTCCCCGTCGCCGGAGACCGTGGCCACGCCACCGCGGGACGAGCCGTCGACACGCACGGCCGGAACGGTGCGGGACACGGAGCCGCCCGAGGCCGACGGGCCGCGGCCGACCGTGCCCGCCGACGTCCGCCCGCTGGACGGCCGCCCGCCCCCCGGGGGAGGTGTCACCAAGGGCGCTGTCGACGCCGGTACGGCTCCGGCGCCGGACACGGTGTCCGGCGGCACGGTGGCCGGCCGTCGGCGGCATCGCGCTGTCGGACCTCGTGAGCCCCTTTCGGTGCTGAGCCGTGTGGAGCTGAAGGAGCGGGTGGACCGTGTGGCGGGTGAGGGGCCGGCAGAGGGGATGTCGGAGGAGCGGTGCCTGGTCCTGCTGAGGTCGCTACGGGAGGAGCTGTACCCGCAGGGGGTGCGCCCGGCGGAGATGGAGGCCGGCCCGGAAGAGGCCGGCCCGGCGAAGGCCGGTTCGGTGCGGCCGCGTGCGCTGGACGACTCGGCGCTGAGTGGGAACTCGGCGGCGTCCTCTTTGGCGGCGGGCCCCGGTTGGCGTGGGGTGCGGTCGTGGGAGGAGGTGGAGAAGGCGGTCGCCGAGGCAGGGGCGGGCGCGGCGGCGTTCGTCCTGGCGCGGCGTCAGGGCCGGCAGCCGGGACATGTCTTCGCGGAGCGGCTGGGCCATGCCTTCGCGGCGTACAACCTCGGCGAGGGCGAGGGCCGCGGAGTGGTGTGGGTGGACGTGTCGGAGGGTGTCGGTCGCCGGATCTCGGGGTTTCCCCCGGAGGTCGCGCCGTCCGATGCGCATGCGGTGGTGATCGACCTCGACGGGCGGGTCACGCACGCGCTGCCGGCGTTCATGCAGTCGGCTTCCCCGGCCCACGCGCAGCTCGACGCGGCGACCGGCCGCCGTTACGGTGCCACCGGCTTGGAGGTCGAGGAGGATCGGCCCCTCCGCATTCAGGGGCTGACCGGTAGCCCAATGAAGCTGGAGCTGGCTCATGGTCCCGGCTTCAAGATCGTCACGGACGCTCGCCCATACTGGGTAACCGCCGACGGACGGTTCCACCGCTCGAAGCCGCGGGTGGCACCGGGGGAGCAGGCGCCCGAGCTGAATGGCTACTGTATCGCCGAGATTGTCATGGACGACCCGATGGCTTCGCTCCCGGGGGAGCGAAGGTGGCCCCCTCAGGAGGCGCTGAGGCAGCTGAACCGGATCTGGGCTGCGCTGGCGATCCCGGATGAACGGGGGGTTCCGGTCCCGCTTTCCGAACTGCTGGAGACCCTCGGCGGCTGGACGCCCACCGAGTGGGGCGAGCGGACGACGGTCGGACAGGCCGTAGTGGACTCAAGCGACAGCTCCTACTTCCACCTCACCCCTGGGATCGTCACCCTCGGCCTCGGGGCGCTCCAGGACCTCGCCTTGGATCGGGCGAATGAGCCCACACTTGAGGCCGTGACGGTCTCGATGCGGTTCTTCGGGCAGAAGACCACCACGGCGTTCGTGAACCGTCTCCTCGGTCATGACGGCGCGCAGAATGATCTTGTTCCGTTCCTGGCGGCCATTCCGGACGTCGACGAGGTCTTCGGCTACGGATGGTGGGGGTCTCAGCACGCCGCGGCCTGGCCGATCCGCAGCCAGGCCGCGGATCGGCCAGGCCGCGAGAATCTCCTGACCAAGAACTTTCTGCTGGTGGCGTCCCGGAATCCGATGGATCGCGTCCGGCGGACCCTCCGGCCGCGCACCCGGACGTTCCTCAACGAGCGCTACGACGAGCTCACGGAAATGCTCGTCCACCATCTCTCCGAACTGCTGGAGTTCCATCGGGCGAGAGCGACGCCGGACAAGCCGTTCGACGTGGGGTTCTTCGACACCGCGAATGGCTATGTGACCGCCCGCGAATACTGGACGGCTATACTCACCGGGCGCACATCCCAGGGCACTGCCGTCGCCCAGAGGGGCGCGATCGGCACCGACGACTACGAGTTGGACACCGACGAGGGCCGGCTGGACGTCGCGCTGGTTCTGCCGGAGCTGCGGCGATTCGGCTACAACGGCGGCGTGTACATGACGCCCGAGCAGATATCGCGTGCTGTCGACGAGGTCTCGGGGCTCAGCCTGAGCGCCTACGAGCGGGCGCGGTCGCTCCCTGCCCCGCTCCCCGATGATGTCCTCCACGAGTCCATCCGGCGGATCCTGGACAATCCGGTGGTCCGGGACACCGCGGCCTTCCTCAAGGTGGCCGCGTTGGGGGGTGTGCCGCAGGTCGGGGAGAGGATGCCCCGGAAGCTGATGAGCCTGGTGGAGAGCAGGAACATCGCGCTTGCGCTGGGCGAGTACGCGTTGGGCCGGCTGTCCGCCGGCCACCCCGTCCACCAGCGTCTGCGGGAGGCCGTGGACGAGGCGTTCGCGCTGCTGCCGCAGATTCCCCCAGAGGGGCAGCAGGCGCACCGGGCCATCTTCGAGGCCGCGTGGAGCGCCCTCGCCGTCCTCGCCGACCCTGCGCAGACGCCCCCCGCGCTGCGATGGGCCTCGGAGATCGTCGCGATGGACGGGACCCGCGTTCTCGTGGACGAGGTGTCACTGGCGAGGGTCCGGGACCCGGAGGACCCGGCGGGCAAGCCGGTGGGCGTCGCATCCCTCCAGGACGGGGATTGGTGGGGGGACCGCACGTACGGTCTGCTGTCCCGCACGAAGCAGTTCACCCTGATACAGCGGGTGCTGGTGGAGCAGGGGCTGGTGGCGCAGGAGAGCGCCCCGCAGCCGCTGCCGTTCGACAAGGCCTACATCGTGGGCTTCCGTGGCGACAGCCGTGCCGCCGCCCTGGCCTTGTCGAACGGCGGCGTCCGGTTCTTCGATTACTTCCGCATCGTCGACTTCCTCTTCGCCGTCGACGCCCACCTGTTCGATCTGCCGCCGGGTGTGGCCGGGTTCTGGCCGGTTGCCGACCTGGCGGGACCGTGGGTGTACGACCCGCTGGAGCATCCCATCGCCGGCCAGTTGCTCGCCAACGGTCTGGAGGGGTGGCAGTGGGCGACGGCCAGTGGTCAGGCGCCTGTTCTGGTCCCCGCCGACTGGAACCTCGATGCGCGGTTGCAGCTCGCGGAGGGCGCCTGGTGGGCGGGTTTCCGTCCTGAGCCGTCGATGGCGGAGCTGGGGCAGTTGGCGGTGCGGGTGACGGGGGAGTGGGGCCGGGCCGAGTATGTGCTGCGGTGGGTGCGGGCGATCCGTTTGATCTACGGGCCGCTGCTGGAGGACGACCACGCCGCGTTCGATGCGTTGCTGCGGGGCTTCTGGGCTCTGGATCGGGCCAGGGGCGCTCAGTCTCCGCTGACGTGGGAAGAGCTGCGGGGCTTGATCGGTTCGCACTTCGGCGGGAGTGGTCAGCCCGAGCCGCCGCTCCCTGCGGCGCTGCCGTTCCTCCTGGCCGAGGCCGCGGTCTCGGTGGGCGAATACCTGGAGCTGTCCCCGTTCGATTTGACCCCCCGGTTCCACAGCACGCGCGCCTGGGAGCCGGCCGTCCCGGTGGCCGGGCAGGGTGGTTTGCCTGGTGGGTCGTCGGATACTGGGGTGGATCCGCTGGTGGAGCATTGGCCGTTGGGGCGTGGGGTGACGGTTGCGGAGCCGTGGACGGGTGATGTCGCCCGGGTCACGGTCGGCAAGGCGCCCAGGACCGGTGGCGTCAGGGAGGTTCCCGTTGGGCGGGTGCCCAGGAATGCCGGTAAGAATCCGGGGTCGTTCCGTTGGACGCGGGTGTTGGAGTCCTCCTCCAGGCCGTTGTCCTATGAGGTCGACGAGGCGGGCTGGGTCACGCTTACCGGTGGTGAGGAGCTCGATCCGGAGGGGTGGTGGCGGATCGGTGATGACTTCGTGCACGGGCTCACGGGTGCGGTGTTGTATGGGGACAGCGGGTGGATCGGCCGTGCCCTGAACGCTGAGGCGGTCCTGGAGGCACACGAGACGCTTCCGTACACGCTCACGGCGGACGCTTCCGGGATGTACCTGGTGCCCACCGACGGCGACGGTGTCAAGGCGGTCCACATTCCGCTGGCGGATCCCGGTTCCTCGCTGATGGAGCCCGCGTCGGGGCGGAAGGTCGAGGACGTACGGCTTCGGGAGACCGGCCCCGACAGCGCCGGCCCTCCGGGTGGGACCAAGCGGCGCCACTCCGGCGACGGGGATCAGGGTCGCTGGGTGTCCGCTCGGGGTCCCGGTGACCGGACGGCGCATGGCTGGCTGAGCACCCTGCCGGCCCATTTCGCCGATGGCGCTCCCAGCGCGCCGGGGCCGCAGGGTGCTCCGGCGACCGCGCTCACCGCCCTGGATGGTCGGGAGGCTCACTACGACACGCTCATGCGGGAGCTGTACGGCGAGCCGAGGCCGGAGGTGCGGGAGGCGCTGAGGCGGCTGGACGAGCTGCGGCGGGGTGTTCGCGAGTTGCGCGGGGGGCCGCTGAACCTGGATGTGCTCGCGTTGCACGTACTGATGCTGGATCCGGACGCGCCCGTGACCCGGGTCGAGCGCGGTGATCTGATCCGGGTGGCGTCGCACCCGGCGATGGAGAACGCCTCCAACCTGGCCCGGCTCTCTGCCTTCTACCTGAAGTCGAACGGCGCGCTCGCCGATGCGTTCCGCTTCACTACCGCGAATGGGGCGCGGGGCCTGAACTGGTCCGGCGAACCCCTGAACGCTGACCTCGACCTGGCGAGCGTCTACGACTTCGACAGGCAATCGGATGGCTCCCACGCTCCTGTGGGGGGTCCGAAGCCGTCCCCGTGGGGTCCGACGTACGCGGTGGTGTCCGACGGGAACGGGTGGACGATCACGGTACGGGGCTGGAACGGTTTCAAGCGCGAGGCTCCGAAGGAGGTCGTGTTCGAGCTGCTCGGCCTCGATGAGGTGCTGACGGGTCTGGGGCGGGACGTTTCCGTGCTGATGGGCGTTCCCTTGGCGGCCGCCTTCAGGCTCAAGGAGCTGCGGGCCGGCGCCGACCTGCTCAACCGGCGGGTGTGGGCCTCAAGCGGCATGGTGATCAGCCTTCTGTTGCCGGCGGAGCCCGACAGGCCCGCCCGGTACGTGATCGGTCTCGACATGACCGAGGGGAACGGATTCGTAGGGGGCTGGCTGCTCACTGATCCGGGCATGCCATCCCACGACGACGGCCAGGAGGAGGAGTGGGAGCAGCGCGTGGTCTCCTTCCCCGCCATCGGCCCGGACCACCGGTCGACCGGGCACATGTCCATCCGCTTCGACGAGGGACCTGTCGGCACGTGGTTGATGAGCCGTATGCTCCTGGACCTTCCGACGGCGACGCACTTCGTCTACGGGGACACAGGGACCGATGCGACAAGCCGACCGGTGAAATTGCCGTGGGTGGAGGCGAAGGACCCCCTCCCGTATTTCGAAGTCAAGCACGGCCGTCCGGGCAAGAGCACGTGGGCTTTGGAGGATGGGGAGACCCTGGAGACCGGCGGGTCGCGGACTTCTGGTGCCTTGAAACGTCGGCCAAGCCTGAGGCGGCTGCCGCAGGAACACCCCATCGCGAGGATCGCGTGCCGGACCGCAGTGCCCGAGGGCATCGGTTTCGCCGGTCCTTACGGCCCGCCCCCCTTCGTACCCGATCCACTGGCGGTGGTTTCCGAGTCCCAGGAAATGGCCACCGACGAGGACCGCCCGGTGTACGCCGTCCGGCGCAAGTGGTGGCCGCGCGCCAGGACGGTGGATGGCGACTTCATCGTCCTGGACACTGACTCCCGGGGCCGGATATACCCCCCGGTGCTGGAAATGCCGGAGCCGAAGGGGGAGAAGCTGGATGCTTGGGTCCGGGATGCCGGGCTGTACAACGGGCCGGACCCGGTGCCGGAGCAGTACCAGGTCGAGGCGCTGCGTATGGTCCGCATGCTGCGCAAGGTGTTCGGTCCCCGGATCGACCAGTCGCAGGAGTATCCGGCTCTGCGACAGGGCGTCGTCGCTCTGCACGAAATGCTGCGCAACGATCTCAAGCTTGCACGTGTCCCCCTGTTCACCATGGAACTGCTCAACCAGGTGGTGGCCGCGTGGCAGACGCAGCAGCCGGACGGCTCTCCAACGCTCACGGGACGGGATCTCTACGCGGCCGTGCTGAAGAACGCGGACAAGCGGCTGGGAAAGAGCCGAGGGGGGCTCGGTCTCACTACGTTTGTCCGGCTGCCGGTACTCGAGCACGTCGTGAACATATTCGCGCTCCCCAACTTCAATTCCTTCGCCGCGCATATTCTCGGTCTGTCGGACCCGAGCCAGGTGGGCGATGCGGAACGGTCGCGGATGCTGTGGGCAGAGGCCAAGACCCAGGATTTCCTGCGACGGGTGAAGCTCGGCGGCGAGCAGGCGTGGGACAGTCACGCCGCCCGCATGCTTCACCTGCAAACCCCCGATCCGGCCCGGCGTGTGGATATGACCCAGCTGATGAGAAAGGCGGTGGCTCGAGGTCGCGACCCCCGCTCGCTGAGGGAAATGGCCGAGTACCACCTGGAATTGCGCGGCGCATTCGCCAAGAACACGCTCCTGGCCGGCAAGAGCGGCTCGTGGATCGGCCGTGACCACACCGGCAGCCCGACGGGTTCCATCGACTTCGACCCGACCAAGGTCACCCTGCTGCGGCGTGCGCCCGACGGAAGCCTCGTCGCCCACTCCACGCAACCGGCGCCCTGGCACGATCCGAATGACCCGGACGCGCCGGTGCCCTGGCTGTACCGGGCGAAGGGGAAGGGCGCGGTCTCATTCGGTGGCCCGGTGCCGAACGACGAGATGGGCGAGTTGTTCTACCGCGACCCGGCGCTGGGCGGGAAGCGGTTGAACGTTCCGGTCATCCTCCTCGTCGAGGGGGCCCGGCCTGGTCCCGGCGAGTCGGTCGCTGCCAGCCTGCCGGGCCAGGGCGCTCTGCTGGCGGGCCGGCAGATGTGGTCCGCTTACGGCAAGCCGACGCTCTACACCGACCGGACGGGGAAGACCACGGTGGCCCTGGAGCCGGACTGGTCGGGACGGCCGCGTCCGGTGTCCGATCTCGGGGTCGTGCGCCCGGGCGACGTCCGGAAGCCGTTCGCGGCCCCCGGGCCGGTCGCGCCGTCGGCTCCCGCGTCGTCAGCCCCCGGGCCGTCGGCCGCCGGGCCCTCGGCGTCCGCCACGCCCGCGCCGTGGGCCGCCGCGGTGGCTGGGTTCTCGTCGTCTGAGCCCATGGACATCGACCCGAAGCCGGCCTCCACTCCGGCATCCGATCTGATGCCCGCTTCCGAGCCGGACGGCGACGAGATGGCACACTCGCCGGGCCCGGACACCTCCCCGGCCGTGGTGGACGACCCGCCGCCGTCCTCGCAGACGCCGGCGCAGGAACCGCCTCGCCCCTACGTCGTGGACCGGGGTGGCGTGCCGGGCGTGTACGGCTCGCCCGCCGACCGGTCCGAGTTGCTGGTGCGTGACGGTGACGGGGACGTGCCCGGGGTGGCGGGCATCCCCGGGCAGCCGCAGGAAGACGACAGTCAGGGCGAGACCACGCCGCAGGTGCCCGGGGAGCGCCTCTCGCCGCCCCGACGTGCGGAGTTCGGCGTCGAGATGGAGCTTCCCGGCGTCACAGTTCCCTTCTACGCTCGGGGTGTGGTGCTGGTCCGTGGCAACGGATGGCGGTTGGAGACCGACACGCCGGACGACCCGCCGTACGACCACTCCCACCTGGAGTTCGTGCTGGATCCGATGTTGGACATGGCGCGGGTCGAAAGCGCCCTGCGGGACATCGTCGGACTCGTCGCCCGGATGAGGGCCCTGGCGCTGGCCGACCCGGACCACCGATTCCGGCTGTCGGACGTGCTCGGCGGGGGCCTGGATGACGACGTTGAGCTGATGCGGGACACGACCGTCACGGCCAAGGACGTCAGGTTCCAGGCGGTCACGCAAGTCTCGTACGGCATCGGCTTGTCGGACCTCAACTCGGAGATCTCCAACCTGTTGCCGAGCAAAGAGGTGGAGAGGATCCGGCAGGAGGCGTCCCGTATCGAGGAGTTCTTCGCCGAGGAGCACGGCCGGCCCCTGACAGCGGGCGCACGCGAGTTCGTGCGGCTGATCCTTATGTATCTGACACGGGCGGAGGCGGTGAAGTTCGAGGCGGTGCGGTTGCATTTGGCTGCGGCGTTCCGGATGCTGTCCCGCAGCGACTTCTGTGCCATCCACGACGGACTGCTCACCGACGAGGAGCGCGAGGACGTCGGCCGGCTGTTGCTCCGCCAGGCCGACCAGGAGCTTCCCGACCTCATGCGGGCGCTGGGCCGTGACGCGGCGGATCTAGTGTTTCCCGAGCCGTACGAGGGCCAGGACGACGCGCTGAACGACGGTCCCACCAAGATCGACTGGCTGCGCTCGATCGTGCTCGGCAGGGGCGAGGGCGAGTTCAAGAAGGACCTCCTCTCTCCTCCGCCGGGTTTCGCCCTGCACACCGGAGATCTGGATGTGGACTTCGGTATGGGAGCGATGGGAGTCGGCACCGAGAACCAGCTCATCATCTTCGAGGTGCGCGGCGCGCCCTACCGTCCCGGGAAGGTGCCGCTGAACGGCGTCGTCATCCCCGTCGTGGCCCAGGAGTTCGCCAGGGCGATGCGCCGCAACCCAGCACTGACGCAAGCCCCCGGCCTCGTCGCGTCACTGCCGGAGGCCGTCAAGATGGCGGGCAGGCTGGGCGAGACGTTGCAGCAGCTCACCAAGGTGGTTGTCCGCGTCAGGCGGGAGGCCGGGGATCCCGAGGGCACGAGGAAGCGCACGATCTGGCGCACCTTGATGGACGCGAACAAGACGCTCGATGCCTTGCTGGCGGCCGGCGCCTCGTCGGAGCTGCAGGAGACCACGGCGCGCCTGCGTGATGTGTCGGAGAGCATGCGAGAGCTGTCCACGACGTGGCTCACCCCATCCGGTGACGTGCTCGCAGTCCTTCCTGAACTCGATGCCCGGATAGGCGCGTTCGAGGCGGCCCTGTGGGAGGCCGGGAATCGGATCGGGCTCACCGACGCGCCTCCCACCACGGCATCCGGGGGCGCGGCTGAGCCGCGGTCGCGTTCGTCGCGGCCTTCCCACAGTTCGCACGGGGCCGGTCCGTCGAGGCGCTCTGGTGGTCTGAGTGGAGGGTCGTCGGATACCGGGGTGGATCCGCTGGTGGAGCATTGGCCGCTGGGGCGTGGGGTGACGGTTGCGGAGCCGTGGACGGGTGATGTCGCCCGGGTCACGGTCGGCAAGGCGCCCAGGACGGGTGGCGTCAGGGAGGTTCCCGTTGGGCAGGCGCCCAGGAATGCCGGTGAGAATCCGGGGTCGTTCCGTTGGACGCGTGTGTTGGAGTCCTCCTCCAGGCCGTTGTCCTATGAGGTGAACGAGGCGGGCTGGGTCACGCTTCCCGGTGGTGAGGAGCTCGGTCCGGAGGGGTGGTGGCGGATCGGTGATGACTTCGTGCACGGGTCCACGGGGGTGGTGTTGTATGGGGACAGTGGGTGGATCGGCCGTGCCCTGAACGCTGAGGCGGTCCTGGAGGCACACGAGACGTTTCCGTACACGCTCACGGCGGACGCTTCCGGGATGTACCTGGTGCCCACCGACGGCGACGGCGACGGTGCCGACGCGGTCCACATTCCGCTGGCGGATCCCGCCTCCTCGTCGGCGCCCGGTGTCGAGCAGGGCCTTGAGCTGACCGCCGTGGGACCGGCCGGCTGGCCGGTGCATGCCTGGATGAGTCCTCAGGGCCCCGAAGCGGACATGATGGCCCCTCCTGCCGGTGCCACGCCCGTGCCGTCGGCCGTGCCCACTGCCCCGTACGACCCGGAGGCGCACTACGCCCAGATCATGCGGGACCTCTACGGCGGGCCGCAGCCGGGCGTGCCGGAGGCGCTGCGGCGGCTGAACGCGCTGCGCGCCGGCGTCCCCGAACTGCGCGGCGGTCCACTGGATCTGGACGCGCTGACGCGGTACGTGCTCAGCCTCCCCGACAACGCCCCCCTCACCTGGGCCGAACGCACCGATGTGCTCAGGGTGGCGTCGGACCCGGAGGTGGCGAACGCCACGCGTCTCACCGAGTTCGCGGCCTTCTACCTCGGCCTGAACGGCTCGGTCGGCTCCGGCGTGCACTTCACCACGCCGAACGGCGTGAGGGGCATCGACTGGACCGGCCAGCCGCTGGACATGCCCATCGAACTTGACACCGTGTTCCAGGGTGTCCAGCAGCCGGATGGCCGGCTGGTCCTCGACAAGCCCGATCGCGCCGGATGGTCCGGTGGACCGCGGCCCTTTGTGCTGAGGGCAGAGGGGTCCATGACCAGGGTCACGGTGCGGGGCCACAGCGGGTTCGTGCGCGAGGCGCGCAGGGAGGTCGTGGCCGAACTGCTGGGACGTTCCCAGGTGTTGGGGGCGTTGCCGGGGGACGTTCCGTTGCTGATGCTCGTGTCCTTGGCGGCGGTCGGCGACACACTCCTCCCGCGCGGTGCCGCGTTCACGCTCGGCCGGGACGTCTGGTCTGTCAGTGGAACCGTGGGTGTCGGAGATCTGCCGGACCATGCCGGCTGGCTGGGGATCGCCATCGACGTGTCCGAGCATCTGGGTATCGTCGGGGACTGGCTGCTCAGCGACCCCACCATGCCGCCCGGGCCGGAGGACGGGGGCGAGGAGTGGGAACAGCAGGTGGTCTCCCTTCCCGTCGCCGGCCGGGACCACCGCGCCACCGGACATCTGTCCGTCTCGCTCGACGAGGCCCCCGCGACCCTGCGCCTGAGGACCCTCATGGCGCGGGAACTGGCGAAGGCGACGCACTTCGTCCACTACGACCCCACGACCAACACCGTCAGCGCGCCGGTCAAGGTCCCCTGGCCGGTGGGCGGTCCTGGCGCCGGCCCGTTCTTCGAGATCAAGCACGGCGGGCCCGGTTGGGCCGTGTGGGAGACGACCGGCGGGCCGCGGGCCGTCTCGGCCGCGCAGTCCTCCGGGGCGCTGCGGCGGCGGCGGAGCTGGCAGGCCAAGCCTGCCGGGACCTCCACGGTGAAACTCTTGTGCTCCGACGCCGCGCAGCCCGGCAGCGTGCCCCGCTTCGGCCGGTTCAGTCCGCCGTCGTACGTCCCCGACCCGCTCGGCGTCGTCTCCGGGGCCCAGCAGTTCGTCAACGACGCGCAACGGGACCGGGACAAGCTCGAGACCGTGTACGCCACCCAGGGCCGGGTCATGAACCGTGTCGTCACACCGGACGGGGCATTTTTCGCCGTGGCCAACGACGTCAGCGGGACCAAGTTCGGCATCGAGCGGGCGCTCCACGAGCCGGAGGGGGCCAAGCTGGACGATCGGGCCCGCATGGCCGGACTGCACAGCGGTCCGGGCCCGGCCCCGGACCACATCCGCGAACGGACCCTGCGCCTGGTCCGGATGGTGCGCCGCCAGTTCGGCGTGACGATCGAGCGGCACGCCGCCTACCCCGTGCTGCTGGGGGGCGCGGGCGCGCTGGACCGGATGCTGCGCAACGACCGCGCGCTGGACCTCGTCCCCCTGTTCACCCTGGACCTGTTCGCGCGGGTGGCACAGGCCGACCACAAGAAGCACGCCCCGGGCACCCCGCTGGACCAGGAGGGCAAGGCGCAGGTGCTGTACCGGGCCGGGCAGCAGATTGCCAAGGTCCCGGGTACCAAGCTCTCCGACTACGTCGACCGCCGTTCGCTGCAGATCATTCTCAGCGTCCTGCAGACGACCATGAGCGATCCCGGCGTGGACGGCCGGGCCATCGAGTTCCTGGGCCTGCCCGCGGACGCGCCGGTCGGCGCCGCTGAGCGGTCGCAGTTGCTGTGGAACGACGTCAGCGGCCGTGAGCTGATCGCCAACTTCCGTGCCATAGGCGGCGATCAGAAGATCGGCGAGGAGGCCGCCAAGATCCTGCACCTCGACGCCCCCGACCCCGCCCAGCAGATTCCCATGCTCCATCTCGTACGGCGCGCGCTGGCCCAGGGCCGCGGCCTGGTACGCGAGGAACTGGCGGAGTACCACCTGCAGACCAGCGGCGGGGCGTTCGCGCCCACCACGATGATCCGTGCCAAGGACGGTTCGATCATCGGCCGGGACCACACCGGAAACCCGGCCGGCACCGTCGACCTGGACTGGACGAAGCTCACCCTGTTGCGGCGCGCGCCCGACGGGACCCTGGTGGCCGACTCCACGGTCCAGGCCCCCTGGTACAACCCGCGGCGGCCGGAGGTCTCGCCGTGGGTGTACCGGGCGGACCGCCGTGACGCCACCCGGGTCGAGGTGCGCGGACTCGCGGCGCCGCACGACGAGATCGGCGAGCTGATGTACCGCGACCCCGCGACCGCCCGACTCCCGCTGTCGACCAGGGTCGTCCTCATGGTTCCCCGCTCGCGTCGCCGCCCCGGCGATCCGGCCGGGGGCAGCCTGCCGGTCCTGGGCGCGCAGCGCTCGGGCCGCTTCATGTGGGCCGCGTACGGCACGCCCGTCTTCTTCACCGACCCGGCGACGGGGAAGACCACCATCGCCCTGGAGCCGGACCCGGGCGGCAACCCGCTGACCGCCGAGGACTTCCACCTCGTAGGGCGGAAGGCGCCCCCCGGCTACGTCGCCCTCCAGGAGCCGCCCACCACCGTGCTCGGTACCACCGTCCCCGCCACGCCGGTCACGCCCGCGCCCGACCCGGGGGCCACGTTCGGGGTGCACGGGCCGTTGGGGGACTCGGCCGACACGGCGACCGGATCCCACGCCCGGCCCCACGGCACCGTCGCCCCGCACGCCGTCGAGGCGTCCGGCGACACCTTCGGCGCGGCGCTGGCCCACGCCCTGCGCGAGGCCGGGGCGGAGCCGCCGGTGGCCGACGGGGAGCTGCGCGACTGGGCAGCCCAGCGGGTGACTGAGTCCGAGCTGTCGGACGCCGGCGTGCCGCCGCTGGACGGCAGCCGCGCGATCGACGTCGCCAGGCTCACCGCGGCCGGTGTGACGCTCGAACCCGGCCAGGAGATGGAGGCGGTCCTGCTCGGCAACGCGCTGCCGGTCCGCGACCTCCGGCTCACCCCGGCCCAGCGTCTCCACCTGCTGGCCGACACCGACGGTGGCCTCTCCTCCGACCCGGCCGCCACCGCGCGCGCGATCGATTCGGCCCTCGCCGCCGCCGTCGCCCGGGAGCTGGGCGTCGCCGTCACCCTCGCCGGGCCGGGCGGCGTGGTGGCCGAGCACGGCTCCGGCGCCGAGGTGTCCGTTCTGCTGGTCCGGGACGGCGACCGGTACCTCGCCGGGGCGGCGGCCCCCGCCGGGCAGCAGCCGGTCCTGTCGCCGCGGCTGACCGCGAAGGTCGGCTTCGAGCTGGAACTCGGCGTCACCGTGCCGTTCTACGCCCGGGGCGTGGTGCTCTTCCGCGGCAAGGGCTGGCGCCTGGAGACCGATACGCCCGACGATCCGCCGTACACCCGCTCCAACCTGGAGTTCGTGCTGGACCCGGCGTCGGACATGCGGCAGGCCGAGGACGCCCTCCGTCAGATCATCGCGGTCGTCGGGAGCATGCGGACCATGGCCATGGCCGCCCCGGACCGCCGGTTCCAGCTCTCCGACCTGTTCGCCGCAGTCCCGGGGCTGGACCCCGCGGGGGTGGTCCAGGACGCGACCGTCACGGCCGGGAACCTCAGGTTCGACGCGGTCCTCCAGGCCACGTACGGGACCGGCCTGGAGGACCTCGCCGACACCGCCAACGATCTACTCGTACCGAAGGAGGCGGAGCGGCTCCAGCAGCGGGTGTCCGAGGTCGAGGAGTTCTTCGCCCGGGAACACGGTCGCCCCCTCTCGCCGCGCGCCCAGGGGTTCCTGCGGCTGATCGTCCTGTACCTGGAGCGGGGCGGGGCCAAGTACGATATGCGCAAGGCGCGGCGCATCCGCCGCCATGTGGTGGCCGCCTTCCGGCTGATGACCCGCAGCGACTTCTGCTCCATCCACGACGGACTGCTGGACGACGACGACCGCCGGGACATCGACGCGCTGTTGCTGACCCCGAGCGGCCAGGAGATGCCGGACCTCATGCGGGCCCTCGGCCACTCCCCGGCGGACCGGGTGTTCCGCGAGCCCTACGAGGACAAGGACAACAACCTCAACGAGGGCCCCACCCGGATCGACTGGCTGCACTCGATCGTCCACGGCCGTGGCGAGGGGCCGTTCAAGAAGGACCTCCTCTCGCCCCCACCGGGCTTCCCCCTGCACACCGGCGACCTGGACAAGGACTTCGGCATGGGCGCCATGGGCGTGGACGCCGAGAACGGCCGCCTGCTCTTCGAGGCGCGCGGCGCTCCCTACCGTCCCTCGTCCCTTCCGCTGAACGGCATCGTTCTCCCTGTCATGGCGAGGGAGTTCGCGGCGGCGATGAGCCACAACCCGGCCCTGACCCGGGACGACACCGCCGCCGCGCCGTGGCCGGAGGCCGTCCGGGAAGCCGTCGCCCTCGAAGGGCTGCTGGGGTCGATCACCACGTTGATCGGCACCGGTCGGCGGGCCGGGACGGAGGCCACGGTCGTAGTCCGGCGCGTGATCTATCGTCAGCTGGCCGACCTCCTCAAGGAAGTCGACGCCGCCCTGGCGGTGGCCGGCTCCTCGACGCTGCCGGGCGCCCTGGAGCCGCTGCACGCGGTGCGGGAGAAGGTCGGCCGGCTCCAGCGCGCGTGGCTGCTGCAATCCGACGATCTGCCCGAACTGTTCACCGAACTCGAGGCGGCCACACAGGTCTTCGAGTCGGCGCTGTGGGACGCCCAGGACAGTGTCCGGCTCCCCGGCACGGCCCAGGAGGCCCCCGGCACGGCTCAGGAGGGTTCTCGGTGACGGGGGATACCACCACCGGTGGCGGGCCCCCGCGCCTCGCCCTCCCGACCGCCGACGGCGTGTGGACGCCCTGGACCTGGACACGGCCGCGTGGGAGGTGCACCGCGAGGTCATGACGGCGCCCGCACCCGCGCCCGCCCAGGCGGCCACCCCCACGCCCGGCTCCCCCTACGCGCCCGCGCCGGCCCCGGGGAACGGTCCTCAGCCGGTTTTCACGTTCGCCGAGAGGCTGCCGGCGAACCCGATGCTGTACGCCGACTTCGCTGACCACTACTGGGTCGGCCCGAATCCTCCCGGGAACTATGTCGAACTCGACAGGCACTGCTCGTTCATGGCGGTCGGCCCGGGCGACGCGCCGCCCACAGACGCGGGCAACTGATCTCCCCGATGAGTGGCCCGAGTTCCGGGAGCCGGTCCACTCCGGCTCCTCCGCCCAGGTGGCCCGGCTCGCCCCGGTGAGCGAGTTACGGGTACGCCGGGCTCTCCGGGGCGCCAGTTGCCTCGAGGGGCGCGGCGGGCACACCAGATGGTCGCCGGAGCATACCCACTTCACCGACCATGCCAAGCATTTCCAGCAGTGAGCCAGTCGGCCGAGTAAGCGAGGACAGCATGAGCGACAACGGCGCTTCCGCCGAGGTCACCCGAACCGACACGGACGAGCCGTCGACCGGCGCCGCGGAGGCCGGGGAGGCCACCGCCACCGCGGCCCCCGAGGCGCCCGCCGGTGACGGGGCGGCACCCGTGATATCCGAGGACAACGCGGTGCCGGAGCCACCAGAGGAGTTCGTCAAGGCCGCCAAGCTGGCGCCGAACCACTGGCTCTACCTGACCGACCCCGCGTGGCAGGGCGAGGGCCCGCCGCCGGACTGGGCCGTGGTGGGCCAGTGGCGCTCGGACGACGACGGCGACATCGTGGAGTGGCAGGACAACGAGAACTACCAGCCCTCCCCGGAGGCGCTCGGCTGGCCCGTGCCCGAGGACGACGTGGACGCCGCCATCCAGCTCGCCACCACCCGCTACGGCCCGGCGGAGGACATCACCGCCGCGCTTGCCAGGGCGGAGGTGGCGGTGCTCGTCACCGCGAACGGCGAACCGGTGAGCGCGTCGGCGCCGGACGGCACCGCAGTGGTCCCGATCTTCACCTCGCCGCTCTACCTGCACGCCGCCGGACGCCTGGGCTTCGAGCGGGTGCGGGTGCCCGCGCTGCTGGACCGGCTGCCAGAGGGGCACAGCCTGTGCATCAACAGCTCCGCCCCGGTCAGCATGGTGATGACCACAGACGGCCTGGCGGACATCATGGCCGCCGCGGCCGAGGCGCCCGCGGAGGAGACCGCCGAGGACGAGGAGGCCGGCGTCGCGTGGCCCACCATGCTGACCAGCGAGGATACCCCGCCGGCGGACGAGGCCGCGGAAGACACCGCGGCGGCGGGCGGTGTGGAGGCGCCCCGTGAGAGGGCAGCCTCTCCCAAGAGCGTCACCGACGTACCGCTCCCGGACTCCGGCGCGGGCGAGGCGAGCTGAGCGGCGCGGACGGCAACGCCCTGCGCGCCCGCCAGGGTCCGCCGACCGGCGCCGTGGCGCGCCGGTCGGCCACCCGGGCCGAGACGCCGGGTGAGCCGTCCGGGCCGCCCGCCCCGGTGAGTGAGCCGGGCAGGGGGGCCGAGGACCACTTGGCCCAGTGGCCACGCAGGCCGCCTCCGCCGGAACCGCTGACGCCGGAACCGCTGACGCCGGGGCCGCCACCGCGAAGAACGGCACCACCCGTACGAAGCGCTCCACATCGGCCTCGGCGTCGCCCCTGGCATCGGCCGGCTCCGGCCCTCCGCACGGGGGCGACGAGCCCCCGGCCGACCAGTCGGCCGGACAAGGCGTTGCTCGCCGGGCCGGCCATGCTGGGTGTGCTGCTCATCGCCGTACCGCCGGCGTTCCTCATCGGGCGCGACGACGACAGGAAACCGCCGAGGAGAGGGACCCCACCCCCGGGGTGACGTTCCCGACGCGCCCCGACCGCACCGCCCCTGCGGCAAGCCCGAGGACTCTTCGGAACCCCCGCCCCAAGGCGAGCGAGAGCCCCGCGAAGGAGGGCGGTGAGGAGAAGTGGACCTTCCGGTAACAGGCGGGAGGGCCTCGGATGACGGTCACGGTCCGCCTCTCCCCGCAGCGGGGAGAGGCGGACCGTTGAGGGTGGCGCGGGGCCGCGTCAGGACTTGGTGAAGAACCACTCGTGGTTGTTGGTGTCCTCCGCCGCGCACGGGTAGATCTGCAGTTTCCGGTTTTTGTCGTTCGTATCGAACGAGTCCAGGCACATCTGGTTGCTGGCGTAGTTGCGGATCCAGAAGCGGCCGTCGGCCTTCTTGTCCGCCCACCAGAGCTGGTTGTCATCGGTGGTGGTCTTGCACCGGAACTCGGTCACGGGCGTTGAGGGGCCCACGGGCCCGGAGCCGGGCAGGTCCATGCACCGGTTGTCCGACACGTTCCGGATGGCGAAGAGGTCCTTGCCGCCGGGGCCGGCCTTGGAGAGCTTCTTCTCCAGGTCCCACAGCTGGTTGCCGTCCGGCTTGCTGTTGCACGCCAAGTGGCGGACCGGGGCGTCGTCGGCGCCCGGGCCGGGCGGGGCGGCGCAGGTTCCGTTCGCCCGGTTCTTGATGAGCACCCGTTGCGTGAGCATCGGCATCGTGGGCGGTAGTGCCCGGTACGGCTTCTGGGTCTTGGCGGGCTCCGCCTCTTTCTGCGGCTCCTCCTTGCCGGGCGACGAGTCCGCGGTGGGCTTGGGCGGAGCGGAATCCTTCTCCTTCTCCTTCTCCTTCTCCTTCTCCGCGGGCTGCTCGGACGGCGATGGCGACTTCTCGACGAACGCGCCCGCGCGGGAGCCGTCCTCCTCCAGGACGGTGTCGGCCGCGGCGTTGGTCGTCCTCTTCCGGTCGTTGTCCTCCTTCGAGCCCATCCCCATGACGAGCAGCGGCACGGCTATGAGGAGGACGCCCCCCAGGGCGGCACCCGCCAGTATGGGCTTCCTGGGACGGCCGGAGAGGTCGCCGTGCCGGTCGTCGGGCCCTCCGCCGTCCCCTGCCGCGGCGGCGGTGGGGGCCACGGGGACCGCTCCCTGTCCGGCGCCGGACGCGACGCCCTTCGCCTTGGTCCCACGGGCCTTTCCGGCACCGGCCTGACCCTCGGCGGCGGACTCGCCGCTCTTGCCGTCGGCGTTCGTGCTCGCCGAGGCGGTGCTCGTCTCCGTACGTATCGTGTCCGTGCCCCGCGCGTCGCCGTCCGGCTTCGCGGTGGTCTCGCCCTTTTCGGCGGCAGTGGCCGCGGACGGCTCCCCGGTGGTGGCCGCGCGGGTGGTGCTCCTGCCCAGCAAACTCATTGGCCCGGTGTCGTCGTCGGCGTCCCGCGTCTGGCCACCATGTTCACTTCGGCGGCTCGCGCCGCCCTCTTCGTCGCCCTCCCCGGCCGCGTTCGCTGCCGTAGGGCGGTCGGGCCCACCGGATCGCCCTCCGAAGCGCCGGCCGATGAGGCTCCGCGCGACGGACGCCGCGTCCGACGGAGTCGACGACCGCTCGGACGAATCGGGTGAGGCCTGTCGTCGCTCACGCGACGAGGGTTCGGCGGTGGGGCGGCCGGGTAGCGCCTCCGCCTCACCGGGTTTGTGCTGATCGGACATGGATTCTCCTCCTGGTGCCGGCGGTGAGTCTGACACCGTGGGGACAGTTACAGTGTGGACAGAAGCTGACAGGGAAGCGGATCGAGGGAGACCAGAGCCGCGGCAGGGCGAACGCCTTGCTCGGCGCCCTACCGGCGGAGCTGGCTGGTTGCCCATCCGGGCTCATTGAGGTCCCTACCGATATTCATCCGGTGCACATACCGGGGTGCGTTTCAGGATCTGGCGTTGCTGGAGAACGGCGGCTCACTCGGGCTCGGGAGGCTGTGGTATTTCCTCCCGGCACTCCTGGCCCACGCACCCTTGCAGCTTGTCCAGCTGTTGGTCGAGGAATGTGCGGACCTTCTTGTAACGGGGATCGTTGTGGCGTGAGCTCAATTCGTGCGGATCGACAGCCAGGTCGTACAGTTCCCGGCCGCCGGCGCTGTAGCGGACGTAGAGATAGTCGCCGATGCGGATTGCCTCGTATGCCGCGGAAAGTTCTTCCCCCTTGCCGTCCATCCGCTTCTTCCCCGGCGACTGAGGGGTGGACGAGGCGGGGCCATCCATGTCGAGGTCCCCGGCAGCCGCGGCCCGGCCCGCGGAGACGTCGTCGTTCGGCGGCCCCCCGGCCGGGGGCTTGACGGGGCCCGGGGGAGCCACCGGTGTGCTGCGGGCACCTTCCGCGATCTCCTGAAGCACCGGCCTGCCGCTGCTCTTGCGGGGATCACGCCCGTACGGCAGGAGTGACCGTCCGTCGAGTGCGAGGTCCGGGTCCGCGCCGCCGATGTCCGAGATGGTGGCGGCCAGATCGACGTTGCTGGTGAGTTCCTTCGAGTGCTGCCCCGCGTCGATGCCGGGGCCGCGCAGCAGCATGGGCACCTGTCCCGACGCGCCGTGCGGAAGGAACTTTCCCGTCGGTACGCGGTGCTCGCCGAAGAAGAATCCGTTGTCGGCGGCGAACAGCACATAGGTGTTGTCCAGTTGACCAGTGGACTTGAGCGTGCTCATCAGCTTCTCCACGGCCTCGTCGACGGCCAGCAGCGATTCCAGCCGTCCCCGGTAGCTCTCGGTGATGCGCGCGGTGGTCTCGCTGTCCAGATTCGGGCGCTTCTGGAGAAACAGTGGCTTGTCCCGCATGTCGCTCTCGTTGTACGCGGGGTTCTCGGGCAGCCTCTCGTTCGCGAACTCGCCCTTGTGGCGAGGCGCCGGACGGGGGGCATCCCCGACGCCCGGACGCGGGGACGGCCCGACGCCCGGATGCGGCGTCTGCCCGGATTCCGGGTGGTCTCCCGAGTTCACCTTCTCCCTATTCGGCAGAATCTCGCTGTGCGGTGCGAGAAAGGCGAGACTCAGGAAGAAGGGCTTGTCTCCTTCGGCCTTGCGTTTGATGAAGTCGACGCCTTTGTCACGGTACACATCGGTCTGGTAGAGCTTCGGGTCCTCCTCGCCGGGCTTCCCGTAGGTGTGCAGCTTCCCGTTCTCGTTGAGCTGGTAGCCCCACATCCTGTACGTGGTCGGATCGATCGCGCCGCGCCACTCGTCCCAGCCGGGCGGCACGTGCTTCGGGTCCTTTACGCCGTAACCATTGGGGTACTTGCCGATGTGCGAGGTGACATAGCCGGCCTTCTGCATCCACACCGGCAGCGTCTTTTTCTCGTTGAGCTTGTCGTAGCCGCCCTGCGGGGCGGAGTTGTGCCGTACGCCGTTGTTGTGCGCGAACTGCCCGCTCAGATAGGTCGACCGTGAGGGACAGCACAGAGGTGATGACGGGTGGTAGCGGTCAAAGGTGACGCCTTCGTCGCCCAGTAGCTTCCGGGTTTCGGACATGACTCTCATCGACTCGAGCCACTGGTCGTCGGTCATCACCATCAGCACGTTGGGCCGCTTCTTCTCGGCCTCCGGTTCGTCCTGGACGCTGACGCACCCCGTGGCGGCCGGCAGCAGAAGAAGCAGGCTGAGTACGGTGGTTGGTACGGAGACCCCCGAGCGTCGGCGCCTTCCCGCCGTACCCCTCTCGGTCTTCGCCGCGGTCTTCGCGGTGATCGTGGCTTTCATGGGTCCGGTATCCAAAACACCCGTCCGTGGAGATAGGCCCGATCGGGCAGGTCGTGTGTCTCTCACGGGAACCGCCTTTACGTTCACCTCTTGTGCTCAGACTCGGCTCACATCTTGTGCTCAGAAGCCGTATCTCAACCAATCTTGGAACCTGCAAGTCGAACGGAGATGGCCCGCTCCTTTGGAGTCGGGGTCTCCTCCGCGTGCGGTTTTCGTCGGTCGCTACTACGGGGCGAGCGCGGACTCGGTTCAACCCTCTTCGGGAACATGAGTGGCCGCGATGCCGCCGGACGGGATCGGCTGAACGGTGGGCGGGGGCTTCCGTGGTGACCGTCTGAGCCGCGACCGGTGAATCCCGTGGGGGCGCCCGGTCTCGGCGAGTGGCTGGTGCGCGCGGTGACGCCGGCGCGCAGGCACTGATGCCTCCTCCCCACCGGCTGGCAGCTTGAGGGGGTGGTGCAGGAGGACGGGCGGACGGGTAAGCCGTTGGATGCCCTCCCGGACCGGAGCCCGGCCTGTACGACCCGGCCCCGGGCCGCGCTGTCCCAGCGGGCGCTCCTGGAAGGTGCCGAGCGTGGTGAGCTGCCGGTGATGGGCACCACGCTCACCGCCCGTACGGAGCTGGTGCCGCGGTCATCGGCGGGTCGAGTCGGTCGCCCATCCGCTCGGCGGTGGTCACACCCGCGCGCATCGTCGCATCGGCCGGTGCCGAGCGCCCCGATGGTGCGGTCGGCACCGGCCGGGGCCGGGGCAGCCTGCTTCGTGGTCGGTCCGCGGGCCCACAACTGCGGGCCGCCGGACAGCGCCGAAGGGACGCCCATGTGTGTCCACTCCTTCCCTCGTGTCACGTAACGCGACGGATTCGCATTGAACTGATGTGCCGCTGTGCCCGTTGCGGCATGCGGGGCTCGCGGTGGTCCGTCGGGCAGCTACGGGAATCGGGGACCTGTGCTCACAGATCGGCCCCGTCGTCATCGCCTCGCAGATCCAGCAGGAGTCCGGGTGGAACAAGGAACTGGTCGGCATCAACGGCGCCGAGGGCATCTCCCAGGTGCCGCCGGACACGTTCAAAAAATGGGGCGAGGACGAGAACGACAACGACAAGACCTCGGGCCTGACACGCTCCTGGACACCGATCAGGTCAACGGCGACCCTCTCGACCTGACCCTGGCCGCGTACGACATCGGCCTTGACACGATCAAGGGTGCGAAGGGTATTCCGGCGGGATCCCCGGCGAACGGTTACGTCATGGGCGTCAGGAGCTCGTTCGCCCTGTACTCCGGTGCCATGAAACCGCCGGACGGGGAGGAGCACCCCAGCATGAGCCCACGGCCGATTCCCAGCGGGTCGTCGTATCCCCCGGGCCGTCAGTGACCAGTACAGCGAGGAGCGACGCCATGCCCAGCGAGCGGCCTGACCGGGTCCGGCAGGACCACGACGCACACGACGGCACATCGCGGCGGTCGCCGTTCCCCATCGAGGTGCTGATACGCCGAGATGGCACTGCGAACCTCGACGGTGAACCCTTCTGTGTACCGGACGGCGAACCGCTCCACATCGCCGTGCTCGACGCGCTGCAGCGACACGCGCGGGCCCGGGGCGGACCCGTCGAGGCGGTGATCGACAACCGGCGGGAGGGGGACGTCACCCGCATCGAGGTCGCCCCCGACGGTTCGAGCCGGATACTGCGGCACGGGAGTGACCCGGAGGGGGCCGGGACGGAGCGGCAGTCGTCCGCCGAACCGCCGCCCGCCGAACCGCCGCCCGCCGGATCGTTCGCCGATGGCACATGGTCCGCCCACGGGGGCACACGGGTGCCGGACGAACTCGCCGTCCTCGTCGCGCACATCACCCGTGCCGTGGATACCGGCGCCCTCGAACGCGCGGTGGCGCTCGCCTCGGGGCTGCGGGAACACGCGGCCCGCACCTTCGGCGACGAGCACCCTTTCACTCTCGAAGCACACGCGCTGAAGGCGTTTACGGCGCACCGGTGCGGGAATTACTCCGCCGCGACCGCCATGTGTCTCGAACTCGCGCGGGTCCGCCACCGGCAGGGTGATCCACGCGCCCATGAGGAGCTGATGCGCGCGTTTGCCGCCTGGCGGCTGATCGACGACCCGGCGTCCGCCGCTGACTACGGCCGGGAGCTGCTCGCCGTGTGGTCCGGGCTTGCGGAACAGGGCCGTGATGCCGCGGGGGACGTCACATTGGTGCGCGACGTCAAACGCCGTATACACGCCCTCTCCGCCGCGACCGCCACGCCAGAAACCGGAGCAACCTGAGAGGGAACACGCAGGTCAGCGGCGTGAATGTGGCGGAAGAGCCGCCCCGCCGCTGCGGTATCCCGCCTTCCGGATCACCGGAATCGACTGTTCCGTCTGTCAATCGAACGTCAAAGCGATGTGGAACTCCGCTCGAAACACTCGCCCCGAATCGCGGCCTCCGAGCCCTGCTTGGCGGCCTGACCTCGACGAGGTCACGCATCGAGGGAGTAGTACGAACGTGAGTTGGACCATGATTGGTTCTTCGGGGGCGGAGAGCGCCCGGGAACGCGCGCTGCACACGCTCTACGACGAGCAGGCGGGGCCTCTGTACGCCTACGTGGTACGGCTGTTGGGCGGTGACCGATACCGGGCCGAGGACGTGGTGCAGGAGACGCTGCTGCGCTGCTGGCGCACGCAGGACCTGAACACCGACCGGCCGATTCGGCCGTGGCTGTTCAGGGTGGCCCGCAACCTCGTCGTCGACGACTACCGGTTGCGCATGACGCGCCCCCAGGAGGTCAGTGGCAACGACTGGCTGGACGACTTGGTGACCCGGCCCGACGACGTGGACAGGTTGCTTACCTCCTTGCTTATCAGGGAGGCTTTCCGGCAACTGTCGCCCAAGCACCGGGAAGTGCTGTACGAGACGTACTACTCCGGCAGGTCGACGCAGGAGACGGGCAAGTTGCTCGGTATTCCGCCGGGCACCGTCAAGTCGCGGACGTATCACGCGGTACGCGCCCTGCGGCTGGCCATGGGCCTCGTCGAGAGCGCCGACGACGAGGTCGGTGAGAAGCCTCCGTGGGCCTACCCGTCCGCGGCGTGACGCGGGATCTTCGCTCAGCCGGTCGGCCGGTCCCGTACCGCGGGCCGCTCCCAGGTCAGGACGGGACGGGGACTTGGCGGTTCGGGCGATTCTACCGCCACGGAGGGTTCCCGCGTCCCCGCCCCGTTCGCGTCGTGGGCACTGGGTGCATGGGGTGCATGGGGTGCATGGGACGCGTGGGGTGCATCGTGGGCCGTGTGGGCCTCCAGCAGCCACGCCCGGTGTTCCAGGGTGGCGGTGAGCGCGTGACCGGCGCTGCCCGGGATCTGGTTGCGCATACGGATCACGGCGTCACCGGCGGACAGCGCTTGCTCCGGGTCGGTGATCTGCCGCCACAGCGTTTCGGCTCGGCCCGCCATCGACTCGGCTTGCTCGCCGTCCCCTTGGTAGTACCAGCGCTCGGCCACGTCGCGGTACAACCGGACGCCGCCGACCGGATCCCCGGCAAGGGCGGTGACCCGGGCCCGGACCTCGCGGATGCGCAGTGCGTCGGGGTGGGAGACCCCGAGGGCGCTCGCGGCCTGCTCGTCGAGTTGCGCGACGAGGCTGGTGGCCTGGTCGATACGGCCCGCCTCGAGGTGGTCCGTCACCTGGGACAGGGACTCCGCCACCCGGGACAGGGAATCAGGGTGCGCTCCGGCCCCTGAGCGGGTGCGGGGTCCGGACCCGGAGACGCCGGAGACCGCTGCCGCCGGCTCGGTGCCCGCCGCCGTCTCCGGGCGTTTCGCGCGGCGCTTCTTCGACGCCGCGGCGCGCGGCCCACCACCCGGGGCCTCGCCCACCTCTCCGTCGGACGAGATGGTCAGGTGCCATATGGTGCCGTCCGGTTCGCTGGCGCATCCCCTGACCGGCGTCGCCGGTCCCGCGCGGCCGGGACGGCCGTTCATCTGCGGCACCCCGAATGATCCGCGACCTCCGGGAAGGTCCTGTGATCCGACATGGGTGAATCAATCCTTACGTTTTCTAAGCCAGGAAAGAGATGGTTACGGATGATTGTCAACTTATGTGTATGAGGTGCCTGTTGTGTCGGCGGTCGAAGGAGATGCCTTGGCAGGGGATGCGCAGGTGGTCAATGCCTGGCTGCCGCAGCCGGGCTCTCCGGGGGCACTAACGGGAAACCCCGGCAATCGGTTCACGGCGTGACGACCGGACTCACCGGCCCGGCGGCACCTCAGTGCACCGGAGTGCCGCGGCCGGAGCGGGCGCTGTCGGCCACCCGGCCGCGGGGCTGGCGTGGTGGTGGCTGGGCGTGCACGGCGGCGCGGGTGTCAGCAAGCTGGAGCGTGCCGTGCCCGGCGGCCGGGACGCGGGTCGCGCCTGGCCGGCCACCGGGGCTCCGAGCGGGTCGTACTGGTCGCCCGCTCCAGCGCGCACGGCCTCGAAGCCGCGCAGAACGCCGCCCAGCAGTGGGCCTCGCGCATGGTCACCGGCGTCGATCTGCTGGGCCCGGTCGTCGTGGCCGACGCTCCCGGCCCGCTTCCCCGGATCCTGCGGAACCGGGTGCGGCTGGTCTCCGGCGCTGTGCCCCGGCTGTGGGAAATCCCGTGGGTGGGGCCCTGGCGGTTCGGCGAGACGTATGAACCGCCCAAGGAGTGCGTGTCCCTCGCGCGCGACCTGAACCGACTCACCCAACTCGACCAGGAAGGTGTCAAGTTGTCCAGCCTGTTGGCCGCCGTCACGGACGCCTCCCCGTACCTGGCCCACGTCCCCGCAGCCCTCGGGCGTGCCCGACATCGGCGGGGGAGAGGCACCGCCCGGCGCCAACGACCTGCCCCGCGTTCATCGGCGGGCGGTGACGACGGTCACGACGTCTATCCCCAACTGGCCGACGAGCGGCAGGAGGTGCCCACCGCCCCCCCCGGAGGGGCGTGACCTGGGACCTGTACGGCGCCGTCGCCCTTCCCTCGTCCAAGGCGGCGGGCCCGGCCGTGGCGGGCGAGGACGTGGCGCGCTGCTACGCGCGCACCCCCCGTCGGCGCCCTGCTGGCCACCAGTCAGATCAGCGTGCGCTACCTGGCCGCCGACGACTGGCGGACGGTGACCCCGGACCCAGACCGTCGGCGCGCGCCGCGACGCGTACATCGCCGAGCGGGCGGGGGCGGAGGAGAACGCGCCCACGGACCGGGACGGCGGCGCTCACGGACAGATCGCCGGCGCACGGGCGGGCAGTACGAGGGTTGCGCGGGGCGCCGACGGGGCGGGCGGGACGTCGGAGGGGGCCCGTGGAACGCCGGACGGCGGGCGCGCCATGACCCCCACCCGACCGGCCGGCGGCGGAGGACACCGCGGCGGTCGAAGCCGAAGGAGCCCCTGAAGACCGGTGGTGGCCCCGGTGTCCCCAGCGGTCCGGTGCTGATCAAGAACCAGCCGTAGGTCCCGTCCTGATCAGGACACCGGTGACGGAGTACCACTGCGGCGGCGCAGAGATCGACAACCAGCTCTGGTGGCTCGACAAGCGCCCGGGCGGCACGTACTGAATCCGCAACCAGAAGAGCGGCGACACGTGCCTGGACCTGGCGAGGACGGACAAGAAGTCCCCGCACGCCAACCTCAGGCTCTTCACATGCGGTGATCGCGACGACCACCAGTGGCGCCTGCCTGAAGACCTGAGCCGAGGTGGCCGAGGGCGTGGCGGCGCTCCGGGTGTACCATCCGCCCTCGGATCAGCGACCGGACTTGAGGTCCTCGCCATCCTGGAGGCGTGCCCCGCCCGTGCGGGCCGGGCGCCGGGTCGGCAACTCACCAGGCCAGGCGCTGGTCTGTACGGGCGGGGCGCAACCGCTGAACCGGGCGCCCACCCGGTCAGGACTCCACCGGACTCATCGCTTGTTCGGCAGGGCCATGAGGAAGCGATCGTCGCGCATCTGATGCTCAGAGCGGAATGTCCTCTCGCGAGAGCAGACCCGCATGACGCCACCTCTCTATCCGGTCCATGAGTTCCACGTAAACGCTGAACGCGCCTGAGCCCCACGCGGCGGAGAGCCGATCAGCGGCTGCTTCGGGGTTTCCCTTGTGCTCACGCAGCGCAATCCACATGGCCGTCTCTTTTGGTGTGCACCATATCTGCGTCGTGGGCGTGGTAAGCGTCATCTCCCCGCCCTTCAGAATTTCCAATGTAATCTCCGAGCAAGGTCGGTACCTCGACATAACCCTCATTTCTTGGCCCTTTCCATCGAGTGCGCCCAGGCGCGTAAACGTGCGGGGATCTCCTCACCACCCACCGCGACGCCGGACAGCACTGCTCAGCGGACGACTTCGGCGAGCGCCGGGATGAAGATGAGCTCGTCGACCTTGAGTTCCGCGTATGCCTTCACTGCGTCACGCACCGCGTCGGGCTCGACGTGGATGTCACTGTCGACGATGGCCACGACCTGTTCACCCGAGGCGCTGTGGTAGTGCTGTACGTTGGCCCGCCCCTGTTCGACTATGTGTCGGAGAACGAGGCTGCGCATTTCGGTGCGCAGTTCGCCGGGCGCGCCTCAGCCTTGACGAGTTCCAGACCGGCGCGCCGAGGGCGGCGCGTGCCGGGGCGGTGCCGGTGCGTACCTGCGTCGGCCAGCCGTCCCCAGGGCAGCCAGTGCGTTCGGTACCGCCCCACAACGCCAGATCACGCGGGGAGCCGGGCTCGTCGGTGCGCAAGGTGTCGAGCAGGGACGTGCACTCGAACCGCTTCCCGTCCGTCGATGCGGCCAGGCCGAGCGAGGCGCACGGTCGCAGGAACCGGAACGTCGAGCCAGGGTCCAGCGACTCCGCCGCGGCCGCGGTGGCCCCCATGGTCGGCCATCATCCGCATCATCCGTCCCGTGTCGCCCACGGGGGGACGGGCGGAACCAGCCGCCACGGATGGATACTCGAACAAGGCCATGTGATTCCCCTCGAATCGGAAGCGGCGACAGCCACCTGAGAGATCCGGGGCGCACGGTGGCCACGGCGTCTCTCGCTAATCCGCTCCCTTGCACGGAGCGACAACGTGTAGAGCACGAACGGATGGACACCGGGAGCGGTTCAATGGCCGGTCTCACCGCCGCGAAAGACCCTGGGCCGCCCGAGGCCGACCGCCTCCGCCTCATCCGTCCAGGTCGGCATCTGGGGGCGGAAGGTGGTGAACCGATGTCCCGGCAAGAACGTTTTGCTTGCCGACCGGATACGTCCGGAGTTCAGTCTGCTCAGACCGGAAGCAGACCCACTTCGCTCAAAGGAACCACCAATGCCTCACGGAGGTTGTGCAATGTCCTCCCGTCTCGGCAGCCGTCGTGTGCCACGCGCGTCATCGGTGCTGACGCCGGCTCTCGGCACAGGGCCGGCCGCCCCGATGACTTTGTTGTCCGGCGGCTTCAACCGCTCAGGTCGTTCATACGGGGTTGTCACCGCGGCAGGACGGGTGGGGACATGACCGACGGCTATGTGATGGGCCGTACGTCCGCCGAGACCGAGCGGCTCCAGCTTCAGGCGCATATCCTCGCTCCGCACAGCGCGTACCTGTTCCGCCTGGCTGGGATCACCTCGGGTATGCGGGTGTTGGACGTCGGCTGCGGCGCGGGCGACGTGAGCATGCTGCTCGCCGAGTTGGTCGGGCCGGACGGCGCGGTGATCGGCGTCGACATGAACCCGACCATCCTGGAGTCGGCCCGCGCCCGCGCCACCGACGCCGGCCTGACCAACGTGTCGTACCTCGAGGCGGACCTGACCGACCTGCGGCTGGACGAGCAGGTCGACGCGGTGGTCGGCAGGCTGATCCTGCTCCACCTCGAAAAGCCGGCCGCGACCATACGCGCTCTGTCCCGACTCGTCCGCACCGGTGGCGTGGTGTCCTTCCAGGAGTGCAATCTCACCCGCACCCGCTCCGTGCCGCCGACCCCGGTGGTCACCAGGAGCATGGGCTGGATGATCGATGCGCTGCGTGCTGCCGGTCTCACGCCGGACCTCGGCGAGCAGACCGCGTCGATCCTGCGTGATGCCGGCCTGTCCGTAGAGGGCGCGGCCGCCACCGGGTCGGCGGGCTCCGCCGAATCGGTCATGCCGGAGTACATGGAGGGCTGTGTCCGTAGCCTCCTCCCCGCGGTGCTGGCGCACGGCCAGGTCACCGAAGCCGAGGTGGACGTCGATACGGTGGCCGAGCGGATAGCCCGTGAGCTCAAGGAGGCAGGTGCGATGTGCTGGAGCCCCGAACTGGCCGCCGCCTGGGCCCGCGTTCCCTGAGCTCGACACTTCGCCCCGGACCGTGCTCGGGCCGGGGCGTTTGGGCTGGTGCCGACAGCCGCTGGCCACCGTCCTCGCGCCTGGCGAGGACGAAACCGCCGAACTGCATGTGGCTGCACTCGGGACAGGCAGGAGCGTCGTCGGTCATGCGGGCACACTCTGATGGCCGGACCGCTTCGTCCCGAAGCAACCTGCCTGGCTGACCTGAGAAGTTGTTGCCTTTGACGCGCTGCGGAGTGCGGTGATGGCCGCGTCGTACACCTTGGCGGCGCGGCCCTTGACCCGGAGGTCACCGATTGTGGCCGGACTGAAGGTCGGCAGTGGGAAGACGCGGACCTCAGACGGACGGGACCGGCAGGGGAATGGCGCGGAACACCCCATCAGGGTCGAATCGGTGCTTCGCCGCGAGCAGCCGTTCGGTGTTCGGTCCGTAAGCGTGTGCGATCTGCTGGGTCTCGTCGGGCCCTAGCAGGTTGGGGTAACCGCCCGGCATCGCCTCGGATTCCAGCACCGCGGACACGTCACGTGCCCATGCGCGGTGTTCCGGCTCCCGGGGGTCGCCCGGTTCCCAGCGGGCGATGGTCTCCACCATGAGATGGGGAGTGCGGTTTCCGAATGCCGTGTCCGTCGCGGGTATCCGGGACGCGATGCCGTGCAGGCTGTGGAGGGAGACGGCGGACAGCGGCGAAGTCAAAGTGTCACCTGCGTCGAGGAGCGCTGCCCGCACAGCGGAAGTGAGCGCGGGGACCGTCCGCGTGCGGATCTCGACGTGCTTGCCGTACGGGAACATCGCGTCGGTGCTCGCCAGCATGTCGTTACCGGTGGTGGGGCCGAGTTGAGCGACCAGAGGTTCACCGAGGGCGGTGAGCCGCGCCAGCGTTTCCTCGCCGGCCCGGGCGTCGTCGCCGCTCCACGTCGGCATGACGAACACTGCGGGCGCTCCGTCCGGGCCGGCGAGGACGCCGCACTGCACGGTCAGCTCGTCGGGCCCTTCGGGCACGAACTCCGCCAGCCGGGCCAGCACCGCGGACGCCTGCGCCCAGGGGAACAGGATTTGGCCGGCCAGGAGCGTCGGCGTCCGGTGGAGCTGGACGCGCATCGCGGTGACCAGGCCGAAATTGCCGCCGCCGCCGCGCAGCGCCCACAGCAATTCCGGCTCCCGCTCGGCGTCGGCCGTGACCAGTGAGCCATCGGCGAGCACTACGTCCGCGGACAGCACGTTGTCCAGCGCGAGCCCGAACCGGCCGCTCAACGGCCCGTAGCCGCCGCCGAGGCTCAGGCCCGCCATGCCGACGGTGCCGACGGTGCCGGTCGCCGCGGTCAGGCCGAAGGGCCGGGCAGCGCGGGCGAGGTCGGCGCCGGTCGCTCCTCCTGCCACCTCGGCCACCGCTGTGTCCGGGTCCACCCGCACTTCACGCATGCCGGACAGGTCAATGGTCAGGCCGCCGTCGGTCAGCGCCCGGCCGGCCCAGTCATGTCCGCCGCCGCGCACCGAGAGCGGGACGCCGTGCTCCTGGGCGGCCAGGACTGCCGCCCGGGCGTCGGCGGGGGTGGCGCAGCGGACGACCACGTCGGGGCGGTGTGCGACCGCGCCGTTCCACACGTTCACGCCGGCGTCGTAGGCGGACCCGGAGGTGACGACCTGGCCGTTGTCGATCGTGCGGCGAAGGGTGTCGGCCAGGCGGTCGATCCGTTTGTCCGTCGATGTGGTCACGAGCTGCCTTGCCTCGGAGATGGGTAGTTGACGCGTTCAGAATATGACTCTATTGATCAGAGTCAACCTCTGATGAACAACTGAATGCTCTGAACTCGGCTTAACCGCTATGCTCACCAGGCCATGACGTCATCGCCCACGAGCCGCCGCGCCGAGTACGCGGAAGCCACCCGCGCCGCCATCGTCGACGCCGCCCGCCAACTGTTCGCCCAGCAGGGATACTTCGCGACCACCGTCGAGGACATCGCCAAAACCGCCAGGGTCGCGCCCGCGACCGTCTACGCGGTCGGCGGCGGCAAGCAGGGGTTGATCAGCACGCTCGTCGACCTGTGGAGCCAGGCCCCGATCGTCGAGGAGACACACCGCCGCCGGGCGGAACTCACAGACGCGGACGAGATTCTGCGGAACGCGGCCGCCACCGTGCGGGGCATGCGCGAGGAGTACGGGGACATCATGCGGGTGGTGCTGGCCACCGCCCCGCACCACGCCGCGGTCGCCGAGGGTCTGCGCGTCGCGACCGGGCGGTACAGGGACGCAGTCGCCGCCCTCGCCAGGCGGCTGGACGAGGTCGGCGGCCTGCACCCCGACTTCACGGTGGAGCAGGCGACCGACGTGCTGTGGTTCTACTTCGGCTACGCGGGCTTCTTCACGTTGGTCGACGACAGCGGCTGGACCTTCGACCAAGCCGAACACTGGCTCACCCGACAAGCCGGTGTGGCCCTGCGCGCGGCACCCTGAGACCACAGGTACCGGTCGCGCACCGACGACGCGGTTGGCCCGCCGTCGTAGACCATCCGGTCAGGCAGCCGGGTTGGTCGTGTCCAGGGTGATCGCCCCGATTGCCCCGTCGGCCTCCACACCAGTGCAATCGAAATGGCAACTTGTCAGTCGGCTGATTCCGCGAGCAGATGCAGTGCCTCATGCGACCGGCTGTCCGCCTCTGCGGAGTAGACCACCAGCTGCTGCCCCGGTGCGGAGGGCACGGGGAACCGTTCGAGATCGAGTGTGAGGGTACCGACCCGTGGGTGGGCGATCGTAGCCCTGCCATGGGTGCGGCCCCCGACATCGTGCCGGGCCCAAAGACGTCGGAAGCTCTCGCTGCGCATGGACATTTCGCCTACCAGCTCTTCCAGGTCCGGATCGTCGGCCTCCGCGCCGGCCAGCCCGCGCAGGCACGCCACGAAGTCCTGACGCGGATCCGGTTCGACCAGGAAGTTGTCCGGCTCCAAGAACACGGTTCGGACGAGGTTGGTTCCCGGTGTGTGCGCGGGTGAGAGGGCCTGGGCCAGCGGATTCGCTGCCAGCACCAGGAACGTATGAGTCTGTACGAACGCGGGCGTCGCCGGCCAGGAGTCGATCAGCCGAGCCAAGGTGGGAGACACCCGATGGCGGTGAGCATGCCGGCGTGAACGCGGGACAGAGTTGGCGAGCGCGAACAAGTGCGTGGTCGCTGACTCGTCGAGCCGTAGGGCCTGAGCGAGCGCCCGGAGGATCTCCGCTGACGGCCGCCGGTCACGTCCCTGTTCGAGACCGAGGTAGTAGTCCACGCTGATACCGGCGAGAGTCGCGACTTCCTCGCGGCGCAGGCCGGGCACGCGCCGTCGTGCGGTCTCAGGGAGACCGACATCCGCAGGACGCACCAGCTCGCGACGGGCACGCAGATAGTCGCCCAGCAGATTTATGGTGCGGTCATCCATGAGGGCAAGGGTAAGCCGGAACGAGCAACGGACCCTGGTGCCGGCAGCACCAGGGTCACGGCTCGCTTCCTCTGCCGCAACGCGGGACCTAGCGTCTGGTCCATGGCAGCAGAAACACTTGACGGCCTGACCGCCGTCGTGACCGGCGCCAGTTCCGGCGTCGGCGCGGCCGCGGCACGGCGGATGGCCGCGATGGGCGCGTCAGTCGTAGTCGTGGGCCGTGCGGTGACCAGAACCCGTGCTGTCGCCGACGAAGTCGGTGGCATCGCCCTTCCCGCGGACTACGCGCGCTTCAGCGAGGTGCGCGAACTCGCTCAGCACCTGATCTCCCGCGTACCGCGGATAGACATCCTGGTCAACAACGCCGGCATCGTCTCGCCCAAGCGGAAAACGACGTCAGACGGTCATGAATTGACCATGCAGGTCAATTTCCTATCTCCCTTCCTGCTGACATCGCTTCTCTGGGAGAAGCTCCTGCAGGCTCCCTCCGCCCTTGTCATCAACACCGGCTCCAGTCTCTACCGGTTCGGCAAGCTCGACCCGGACGATCTGGATCAGAATCGGAGCCGTTACGGGCAGATGCGCTCGTACAACGCCTCGAAGCTGGCAAGTGTCGTACATGCCGCCGAGATCAACCGCCGGGCACCGGACACCATGGCCGCTGTCGCGTTCCACCCCGGCACCGTCCGCTCCGGCCTCGACCGCGACTCCGCACTGGTCACGGCAGCAAAGGCAAGCCTGATCGGCCGGCGCCTGACGCGGTCACCGGAGGAGGGCGCCGAGCCCATCATCAGGATCGCCACCACCGACCGCGGCAAACTGAGAGACGTCTTCTACAACCGGCTTGAGCCGGAGCCACTGCGCACCCCTGCCGCGGACGCGGGTCTCGGTGCCCGACTGTGGCAGCGGGCCCACGAGCTCACCCACGCATTGACATAACAGTCGCTACCGAGACGACGTCCTATCCGGCAGATCCTGGGTCGCGGTGGTGAACCGTATGGCCATCGGCGACTTCCCCGTGGCCCCGTACGCCGTAGGTCCGCGGCGACGGGGCCGGCCTCCCTGACGGAGCGGGCGCTGGCACCGCCGACCGCCGACCGCCACGGCCCGGACGGCGGTTACGCCTCGTCCCGGCCGTGTCCGAGATGCTCGTCCAAGAAGCGCTCCACGGCGCGGTACAAAGCGATCAAGTTCTCCGGGTTCTCGACGGAGTGCCCTTCGTCCGCCATGAGCATGTACTCGACCGGAACCCCCCGTGCCCGGAGCGCCTGGACCATGTTGTCGGATTCTGCCTGCGCTACCCGGGCGTCGTTGGCGCCCTGGGCGATGAGCAGCGGTGTACGAACCTGGTCCACCCGGCTGATCGGTGAGCGGGCCAGCATGTCGGCCTCCTGCTGCGGATCCGCGGGGTCGCCGACCCAGCGGAACCAGTTGGAGGCAAGGGCCGGGCGGACGAACTCCGGCTGACTGCGCATGAAGCTGGCGAGGTCGGAGACCCCGAAGATGTCCACCGCGGCGGCGAAGACATCGGGGGTGAAGGTGACTCCGACCAGTGCCGCATAGCCCCCGTAGGAGCCGCCCAGGATCGCCACCCGGTCCGGGTCCGCGTATCCCTGCTCGACGGCCCAGTTCACACCGTCGATCAGGTCGTCGTGCATTTTGCCGGCCAGCTCCCCGATGCCGGCCTTCATGAACGACTTGCCGTACCCCGTGGAGCTGCGGAAGTTCACCTGAAGCACCGCGTAGTCCCGGTTGGCCAGCAGCTGGACGAGGGGGTTGAATCCCCAGCTGTCCCGGTCCCAGGGACCGCCGTGCACGAGCAGGACCAGCGGCAGTCGATGCGGCTCTGTCCCGATTGGCAGGGTCAGGTGGGAGGGGAGCGCGAGACCGTCCCGAGCGGTGATCGTCACCGGTGTCATCGGTGCCAGCTGCCCGGGATCCAGGTGACCACGGGGCCGGAACAGCAGGCGACTCTCGCCCGAGGAGTGGTCGTAGAAGTATGTGGCCCCGGGGTCGCGGTCGTGGGCGAAGCTGACGACCCACCGCTGCTCGCTCTCGTCGGACGAGATGTGGGCCAGGTCGCCGTCGGACAGGTTCCTCAGGTTTTCCAAGACCTCGGCGAAGTGCGGGTCCAGTGCGTGGATCACCTGTCGTTCCCCGAGGTAGCGAACTCCGATGAGCTCGCCGGTACGCCGGCTGAAGATGAGAGGCGAGGGCAGTGCGGGGAAGACACGGGCTCGTGTGTCCAGGTCGTACCGCGGGTGGGAGTCGACCTCCGTCTCCTCGCCGGTTGCTGTATCCAGCCGGGCCAGGCGGAGTCTGTCCGAGCCCCGGTACGAACCGAAGAGCACGCCGCCGGCGTCGGGGGTGACCTCCAGCGGATAGACGCCCAGCGGATAGTCCGCACCGTCGAACTGCGTGATGTGGCGCAACGTCTGCGTGGCCTCGTTCCAGCGCGAGAGCCGGAGGTCGCCCTGTTCGGTGACGTCGCTGGTGAAGGGGTCTCCGCTGCCGCCATAGAAGAGGGTGGTGGCAGCGCCTTCGGTGTTCTCCGCGAGGGTCCGCAGGTCACCGGTGGCGATGTCCAGCTCGAAGAGGTCGAACGCGGCGGGGTTCCGGCTGTTCGAGGAGAACACCGCCTTCCCCGGCCGCGCGGCGGGCAGCTTCAGATCCATGATGCGTGCGCCGGGGAAGGGAGTCAGGTCGGTCGCCGCTGCGTCCGGGTCTTCGAGATCGACGCGGTACAGGTGCCGGTTCTCGTCGCCCCCCTGGTCCCGGGTATAGAGCAGCCACCTCGGATCGTCGGTCCAGTGGTAGCTCAGCAGGTTGCGGTCCTCGGAGGTGACCCGCCGGGCGTCCCCGGGCGTGTCGACACTCTCGATCCAAAGGTTCAGGTGGTTCTCCCAGGGAGCCAGGTACGCGATCTTGGTACCGTCCGGCGAGAGGGAGGCTCTCGAACGGACGGGAGGGGCGAAGAGCTCCTCGACGCTGATGGTCTTCGGCAATGCCATGTCGGTCCTTCCTGTGGCTGTGCCCGACGGCGAGTGGTGAGGCCCCGCGGCTGAACGGCAGGGGCTCTAGGCGGATCCGCAGCTTCGTCCAGCGGGCGGGACTGTCACTTAATGACATTGTCATTAAGTGACAGTCATGGCAAGTGCGCCACATGCTGAGCCGCCCGCGAGGCCATCGACCACATGTCCCGACTCCGCGTTCGGGTCTGCGACTGACCCACGCGTCAGCTCGGCTGTGGCAGACGAAGCCGTGCGTCTTTACGCCTTGTGGGTCCCGAAGCCTGGATGTGCTGCCCAGGAGGCGTTCTGCGGCGGTGTAGAGGGTGATCACGTACTCCGATTCGCGATGGTATGGCCGTCCCGCGTGACGGTGTACTCGACAGGGGGCATCCTGCGTGCGCAGTGTTTCGACGAACTGGTCGGACTCGGCCAGTTCGACGCGGGCGTCGCCGGCGCCGTGCACCACCATCAATGGTGTGCGGATACGGTCGACGCGGCTGATCGGGGAGCGGGCAAGCGTGTCGGCATCCTGCTCCGGGTTGGCCGGGTCGCCGACATGGGTGAACCAGTTGTAGGCGAGCATCGGTTTGACGGAGCCGGGCCAGCTGCGCATGAAGTTGGCCAGGTCGGAGACGTCGATGACGGCGGCGAAGACGTCCGGGGCGAAAGTGGCGCCGGTCAGTGACGCGTATTCGCCGTAGGAGCCGCCCGTGATCGCCAGGCGCTCCAGGTCGGTGTGTCCCTGGTCGACCGTCCACTGCATGCCGTCGATGAGGTCGTCGTGCATCTTGTCGGAGAACCCCCCGATGCCGACCAAGCGCGCCTCCCTGTCATCGGGTAAAGCTCGGTGATGCGCGCATCCGGCCGGACGGGGCCATCCCGGCGAGCCTTGCCTCACCGCAAACGGTTGATCGATCGGCGGTGAATGCGTGGCCCAGATCACACGCGCGAGGGGTAGTCGAGATCTGTCACTAAGTGTCAGGCTTGCATTTAGTGACGCACTGGTGAGGTCGCTCACGGTGAACTCGTCAGCACCTTCCATGCAGGGGGAGCCTCAGTCAGTGCTTTAACGGAACGCGGCCTTTGTGTGTCGCGCCACATCAGTTTGAACTGATGGCGAGGGGTGTCAATAGTCACCCCGTCCTGTTTCCACGCATTCAAGGAGTCCACATGGATCTCACGCTTCCCCAGCAGATCTACCTGTGCGCCTACGCCTTCGAGAAGGGTAAGTTTCCGGCTACTCTTCTGCAGTTTCGCGGTCAGCGGCTGCGCGCTGCGGCCCTGGTCGAGTTGGTCCTTGCGGGACAGGCTGAGCCCGACGGACGCCACGTTCGCCCACTTGGAGACCTGCCACCGACCGACCCGTTTCTCGCCTCTGTTTGGGAAGAGCTGCGTGCGAGGCCGAAGCGCTGGATTCCACTGGTGCACAACGCTGCGCACAAGGCGGAGAAGCCGGTCGAAGACCAGTTGGCGGCTGCTGGGATCATCGAAAAGAAGACCGGCCTCACCTTGAGCCTGCTTGGAGGGAGCAAGGTTGTCTTGCGGCGGGAAGAGGAGGCCCGAGCCGTGCAGCAAGCGTTGCGTACGCGGGTCACCACCACTCCCGACCCGTCCACTCTGCCCCTGGCGCAAGTGGCGCTGCCGGTGATCGCCCTGGAGAGCGACGCGACCATGGGGGTCGTACTGGACCGTTCCGAGCGTCGTAAGTACAAGCACACGCTAGAGGAACTCGCCAAGAAATTCGATCGAGAAATACCGGGCCTGCGCAAAGCCCTGTCAAACTCGGTGCTTTCCAGTCGGTCTGTCGGCGGCGGGTGGAGCTGACCAAGTCAAGCCTAAAAATGCGCGCGTCCTCAGAACGCGAGCCCAAAGGGACCGGATCAACACGTTGCTTCACGGCCTCTGCGCCGTTGGTGTGGTACGCGCATACCGGGCGAGGTTCGTGACCAACCAACTTGCCCTGAGATGCCGCGTGTTGTTCCCTCATCCGAATGAGTGGCAGCAGTGGCGGCGCTGGCCGCCGAGGCCCGGTTGCCGCCCCCTGCTCGGCGTGGAGGGGCATCGCCCGGCCACCCGCCACGGGTCCCCGCCCGTCCACGGATGAACCGCGGCGAGCTTTTCCACGTTGAGACGAGTGACACCAAGGACCGCACCCCCTCGGTCCCGCGCCACGCCACATTTCCTCCGCCGCCCTCGCCATGCTTCTGCTGCCCCACGGGCCGCCTGAACGGTGAGGACGAGTCAGCGGTGGCCCGCCCCACCTCTCTTCCAAGCCTTCAGGGTTCGTTCCCTGCTACCCGTCACCCCCGTTTCGGGGACACAGAAGACATGTACTTAATGGTGAATACTGGACAGAAGTTGAACGACTTCACCGCGCTCACGCCCTTGCCTTCGGGGCATACCGTTCACCTGCCGGACGGCGACCGCGAAGCCCCGGTGCCGGCCACGCCCCGACCGACCGCGGCCGGCGGTGCGGGCGCGTGAAATCCAAAATCGATCCGCTGACCGTCGCGGCGATGGCGGTCGCCGTGGTCGCCATCTCGGCCACCGCCCCTCTCACTGCCGCCGCCTCCGCCTCGCCGCTCGCCATGGCCTTCTGGCGCAACGCCTTGGGCTTCGTTACGCTCGGGCCGTTCCTGCTGATACTGCGCCGCCGCGAGGTGGTGCGTGTCGCACGCGGTGAACGCGGCCTGCTGCGCCGGGAGCAGTGGCGGCCCCTGGCCTACGGCTTCCTCGCGGCCACGTCGCTCGCCCTCCACTTCGCGGCTTTCATGACGAGCACGCGGATGACCACGGTCGCCATGTCCACGGCACTCGTGGCCACTCAGCCCGTCTGGCAGGCCCTCATCGCCGCGGGTCAGGGCGTCCGGGTCCCTCGCAGGACCTGGGCGGGTCTGACGCTCGCCGTGGTGGGAGCGGCCGCGGCCGCCGGTCTCGACATACAGTCCGGCGGCGCGGCACTGATGGGCGATCTACTCGCCCTCGCCGGGGCCGTGGCTCAGGCCGGATACACCGCCCTGAGTCAAAAGGCTCGCACAGATATCAGTACCCCCATGTATTCGACGGTCACCTCGCTGGTCTGCGGCCTGGAACTCCTCGCCGTCTGCTGGCTGGCCGACATCCCACTCACAGGATTCGATACATCCACCCACCTGTCGCTGCTCGGGCTGCTCATCCTCCCCCAGCTTCTGGGGCTCGGCTCAATGAACTTCGCCCTCGGCAGGGCATCGGCAACGACGATGAGTGTCCTCCTGCTGCTGGAGACTCCGGTGGCCGCTTTCGCCGCATGGTGGCTGATGGGGCAAGGTGTCGAGCCCACATCCATCCCCGGGCTCCTGCTGATCATCGTCGGCGTCACCGTCGTGGTAACGAGCGGCGACGGGGAACAAGCCGCGCCACAGCAAGGCAAACGCCGCAAGGGAACACCGCCGTATCCGGACCACGCCCCGTACACACCACAACTACCGTCGACGACCGGTGGATTCACCACCGGTGAGCGGGAACTGACCACGCCGCACCGAGCTTTCATGGCCGCCTGGCCGACGTCACCGGAACCCCAGCCTTTCGGGCACCATGCCAAACGGGATCCCAGAGTGGAATGGGCGGGACTCAGCAGGGACGAGAATCCGACGATCACGCTCACCTATCACGGCGCCGGGGCCTTCGACACCATGTATTCGGGCAGGCCGCAGGAGGAGTAAGAGCCTGATCGCCAAGTGCCACAGGCCGCTCAGCGGCCGTACTCCGTACTTCGGGTCACCCGTGCTCGCCACCGCGTGATGTACGGCCACGAGTCATGTAGGTGTGTGCCGTGCTGATGGAGATGCCGAAGCCGACCGCGATCTGGGCGAAGTGCCGTGTCGGCGCGGGCGTATCAGGCGCCGGCCAGGGCACGTTGATGCTGCTTGCAGCCGCGTACACCGTGATCGGGATAGACCTGCGCGACGCGGATATCGTCGCCGATCTCGGTAGGCCGGAAGGGCGCTCTGGAGAGGCTGCTGGGGTGCTGGACCAATCCGGAGGCCGGCTCGACGGAGCGGTCTTCGCCGCTGGGACCGGCTCCTCACCCGGGCCGGGTCGGCCATGGCTGATCGCGCAGATCAACCATCTGGGCACGGTGGAACCTTCTTACTGTGCGCTCCCGAAGCTATGCCGCAGCGACAAGTAACGGTACGTAATGGTGTGGCGAAGGGGGGGCGCCTGTTGGGGCTTGGGGATTTCGGGGTTCTTACAGAGCCGTGCCCTGTCTCAGGGCGACCGTTGTACGGAACAAGTCCGGGGCGAATCGCCTGGGCTTCGCGCTGATGCTGAAGTTCTTCGAGGCCGAGGCGCGTTTCCCGGGAACGCCGGGGGAGGTCCCGGCGGCGGCCGTGTCGTACGTGGCCCAGCAGGTGAAAGTTGGTGCGGAGCAGTGGAGTGCGTACGACTGGAAGGGCCGGGCCATCCAGCGGCACCGCACGGAGGTCCGGGAGGCGTACGGGTTCCGCGAGTGCACCAAGGAGGACCAGGCCCAGATTGCTGAGTGGCCGGCCGAGGAGCTGTGCCCGGTGGAACTCTCGCGCGAGCGGCTGGCGGAGGCGGTGGTGGCCCGCTGCCGCAATGAGTCGATAGAGCCTCCCACGCCCGGCCAGGTGGCGCGGGTGGTGGGCTCGGCGGTGAACACCTTCGAGAGCCGGTTTTGCGCGACCACCACCAGGCGGTTGTCTGCGGCGACGCGGTCGAGGCTGGACGATCTGGTTGCCGAGAACGACGGCGGGGACGGTGAGGAGAAGGCCAGTGTCGGCGGCGGGCAGACGTTCTTCACCGAGCTGATGGCGGACCCGGCCGGGCTGGGCCTGGAGTCGCTGCTGGGTGAGATCACCAAGCTGCGGCGGGTGCGGAAACTGCAGATGACGCCGAAGTTGTTCGCGGATGTGTCGGAGAAGCAGGTGGCCGCCTGGCGGGCCCGCGCGTCGAAGGAGTACCCCTCGGATCTGCGGGCGGCGAAGCCTCCCGTGCGTTACACGCTGCTGGCGACGTTGTGCCATGTGCGGCAGACGGAGATCACCGACACCCTGGTGGACTTGTTCATCCAGCTGGTGCAGAAGATCAATACGCGGGCGGGGAAGAAGGCCGAGGGCGAGTTCGTCAAGGAGCTCAAGCGGGTCCGCGGCAAGGAGAGGATGATGCTGCGGGTCGCTGAGGCGGCGCTCGCGGAGTCGGCGGGCACCGTGCGGCGGGTGATCTATCCGGTGGTCGGCGGGGAGAAGACCCTCAAGGCCCTGGCGGCCGAGGCCGCGGCGAACGAGGCCCGCTACAAGGCAAGAGGGCGTACCGTGCTGCGCTCGTCGTACTCCGGGCACTGGCGGCGGATGCTCAAGCCGCTGCTCAAGGCCCTGGAGTTGAAGAGCAACAACACCGTCTACCGGCCGGTGATGGGCGCGATCGACCTGCTCAAGCGGTATCTGGACCAGCCCATTTCGGAGGGCGCATACTTCGACAACGCGGAGAAGATCCCCCTCGACAAGGTCGTGCCGGACCAGTGGCGCAAGGCCGTGGTCGACGACCAGGACCGCGTCGAGCGCATCCCCTACGAGCTGTGCGTCCTGGTCTCGCTGCGGGACGCGCTGCGCCGCAGGGAGATATGGGTGGTGGGCGCGAACCGGTGCCCCACCGGCGTTCGATCTCCGTCTTCAGTGCGGTGAGGTTCTCCGGCTCTTCCTGCTTGCCCAGCGGGGACACCTTGATCCAGGGCTCGCCGCGCTTGGTGGTGATCTCCACCCCGCCCGTGGTGCCGAGTTCGAGCGCGGTATCGAAGCGGGTGAGCGCGGCGCGGAGCCTTTTCTCCAGGCCGTCGGTGAACGCTTTCGCGTCCAGCGACTGCTTGATGACGTCGTAACGCACGTCCCGGTTGTCCTCGAAGTCGGCGGCAGAAAGAGGCCGAGTTCGCCACGAACTTCACCGACGAGTTCGTGTCCGTGGCCACCCGGGAGGTCACGCCGAAGGCCGTGCTGCGCCGACGGCTCTTGTTGGTCCTTTTTGCGCTGGGCACCAACATGGGGATCAAGCGGGTCACCGTGACGGGCAAGCACGGCGAGTCCGAGGCGGCCCTGCGCCGGGTGCGGCACCTGTTCGTCAACCGCGCCAACATGCGCTCCGCGCTGGTGAGACTGGTCAACTCCACCTTCACCGCCCGCGACGAGCAGTGGTGGGGCGCCGGCACCGCCTGCGCGAGCGACAGCAAGAAGCTCGGCTCCCGGTCCAGCAACTTCATGACCGAGTGGCACCAGCGCTACCGCGGCCCGGGCGTCATGATCTATTGGCACGTCGAGCGGAAGTCGGTCTGTGTCGACAGCCAGTTGAAGTCCTGTTCCGCCTCGGAGGTGGCGGCGATGATCGAGGGAGTGCTGCGGCACTGCACCGAGATGGTCGTCGACCGGCAGTACACCGATACGCACGGCGCCTCCATCGTCGGGTTCGCCTTCGCCCACATGCTCGGCTTCAACCTGCTGCCGAGGCTGAAGAACGTCGGCTCCGCCCGCCTGTACCGACCGGCCACCAGAGAAGACGAGAGCTGGCCGCAGCTGGGGCCGGTGCTGTCGAAGAAGACGATCGACTGGAAGCTGATCCGTCAGCAGTACGACCAAATCGTCAAGTACACCACCGCCCTGCGCCTGGGCACCGCGGAGGCCGAGCAGGTCCTGCGGCGCTTCACCCGAGGCTGCCCCAAACACCCCACCTACCGGGCCATGACCGGAGAGCCCTGTCCCCGCTGTTCTGGACGCACGTGAATCCGTATGGCCGCTTCGAGCTGGACATGAACAACCGGCTTGCCCTCGCGCGGGCGCCCCGTGGTGCCTGGTCCGCGCACCGCCCCGGATCATCGGGCTCCTCGGCCGGCACCGGACCCTGCGGCCGGACCGGCATCCTGAAGGTCCGTGACCAGGCCGACGCCGCTCCTGGGCAGCCGGGTCGTTGGCCGGGCTCCCGGGCGGGGGCCGTCACTCTCCCTGCCCGGGAGCCCGGTGTGTGCGGGCCGTCTCAGGGCCTGGGCGGGGGCAGGCCGGGCAGCTGCGGGTGGCGCAAGGGCTGCCCCTGTCGTACACGTGCAGCGTGAAAGTCTCCGGCTGTGACCTTTAAGGGTTGGTGGTGTGGATACTCAGCCGATTTGACATGTCCTCGGTTGTGGTTCTGCCGGTGCGGGAGACGGGTTGTGGAACGGCCAGAGCTCCGTCGCATGGCCCTACCGTCAGGGGCGTGCGACGGCGCTCGTGGGTGAGGGGCACATGACGCCGATGACGAGGTTCTCGCGGGCGGCCTCGACGACTTCCTTGGTGACGGTGGTCATCTCGTTGATCTCCAGGACGCGTTCGATCTGGTCGACGAGGCGGATAGTCAGGCGGAAGTTGCCGTTGCTGATGCGGGTGATGGCTGCCACCGCCTCGGCGGCCACAAAGTCATCGGTGCTGCCCAGTCCCAGCTGGGGCCACTGACGGCCCAGGACGGAAGCCTGTTCCTCGATGGAGAGCGGGCTGACCTCGTTTTGCCTGTGCAGTGCGGGTCCGCAGCAGCTTCTTGTCCGGCTTGCCTGTGTCCGTCAGCGGCAGTTGTTCGGCGAAGGTGATGCGCGCCGGTTCGTACATGTCTCCGCGCTGTTTGCGGACCATGGCCCGCAGTTCGCCTGCGTCCACCTCGGCATCCGGGGCCCGCACCACCACCGCGTGCACCTGTTCCGTCCGGTCGCTGTCGTGCACGCCGAAGACCGCGCTCTGCAGTACCTGGGGGTGGGAGTTGAGGAGGTCCTCCAGTTCGGTGGTGTAGACGTGGCCGCCGACCACGACGATCATGTCCTTGATCCGGTCGACGATGGTCAAGTAGCCCTCGTTGTCCAGGAATCCGACGTCGCCGGTGTGCAGCCAGCCGTCCCGGAGTACCTCGGCTGTGAGTTCGGGCTGCTTCCAGTAGCCCTGCATGACGTGCTGGGAGCGGACGCAGATCTCGCCGTGTTCGCCGTGGGGCAGGTCGTGGCCGTCCGTGTCGCGGATGGCCACCTCGACGCCGTCGAGGACCCTGCCCGCGGAGCGCAGCCGTTCGGGGCGGTCCGGGTCGTGGTCCTGGGGCCCGAGGACGCTGATGCTGCCGGACTCGGTCTGGCCGTAGCCCTGCAGGAGGATGGGGCCGAAGCGGCGTATCGCATCGGCGATGCGGGCCGGGGACGCCTGGCAGCCGCCGTAGATCAGCTGACGCAGGCTTGAGGTATCGGTACGGCCCGCGTCCGGGTGATCCACGAGCCGGTACAGCAGCGGCGGCAGCAAGTAGAGGTGGGTGATGCGCTCGCGTTCGATCGCCGCGAGCACCTGGCCCGGGTCGAAGGCATCCAGCAGGACCACGGTGCCGCCTTCGGCCAGTAGGTGGTCAGCGATCAGCCCGGCACCGTGCGCGAGGGTGGTGGCCACCAACTGTCGGGGCAGGGCGGCCTCTTCCCCGCGGGGCGTGCGGGGCATCCGGCCGGCCCTCTCGAAGCTGGTGCAGATGCCCTTGGGGTGGCCGGTGGTGCCGCCGGTGTGGCGGATGGAACAGATGTCCCCGGGGCGGGCCAGGCCCGATATCGGCTCAGCGGACTCGGCGGCAGCCAGCTCCAGCAGGTCGGTGCCCAGCTTGCTGACGCCGAGCGTCAGGACGTGCGGCACCGGGGCCTGGGCGATGACCTCGGCGGCCTGCTCGGCGTAAGCGGGATCGACGATCAGCGCCTGGGTCTCCACGTCGCGCACGATGGCGGCCTGGGCGTCGGCGGAGAGCTTGTTGTAGAGGTGGTTGACCTGGCAGCCGACCAGGTTGGCGGCATAGCGGGCGGCCAGGGCCTCGGGGAGATTGCCGCTGAGCAGCGTCACGGTCTGCCCGCGCCCAAGGCCCTGGGCGCGCAGTGCGTGTGCCAACCGGTGGACCAGGCCGCGGAGTTGCCCGGCGGTGATCCGTCGGCCTTGGTGAACCAGCGCCTCGTGTGCGGGTGCGACCCCGAGCGAATCCAGGATGTCATCCACGAACGAGCGGAAAGGCAGGGAAGTTACGGACATATCAATTTCCTCCTGATGTGCGTTGTGCTGTTCTTGCGCACTCACCCGACACGACGGCGAGCAAGGCGGGCGAGTGGCTGTGCTGGTGCATCACATCCGTCACTGCTCTGCCTGGCGAAGACCGAAGAGTTCTTGGTTCTCGGCCCGGTACAGGGCTCGCGGGCCGGGTGCTCCAGGAATCGACGACCCGGGGCGGCGGGCTTGCTCGTGGTCTGCGCCGCCGAGGCCCCGAGGCCGACAGCGACGGTCGCCGCGACCGCGGTGGTGACAACGGCACCGGTGGTAACCGTGCGCCGGACGTTCGTTCTTGTCATTGCTTCCCTGATGATCTGTGAGCCCTGCCCACCCCCGGCGGGGGATGGGAGCAGCGGTCAGGCGGTGGTCCAGGTACGGAGAAGGCGGTCGAGGGCATCGATGGACCAGGTCCACGACTCGCCGGGATCGGGGCTGCTGTGGGCGTAGGATCCGGCGAGCTCCAGGTCGGTGAAGCCATGGAGGACGGCCCCGAGCAGGCGGACCGCATGGGTCTGCTCGGGCTCGGGCAGGCCGTAGCCGCGCAGGACGGCCCGCATCATCTGCGAGTGCCGCACCGCGGCGCTGGAGGCCGCGGTCTGCGAGTCGAGCTGGAAGCGGGAGGCTTGATACCGGCCCGGGTGCTGCCGGGCGTAGTCGCGGTACACGGCAGTGAGTGCGGCCAGGGCGTCCCTTCCGGAGCGCCCCGCCACCGCGTCGGCGGCCCGGTCGGCCATCTCCTCCAGGGCAAGCAGGCAGATACGGGTCTTCAGATCCTGCGCGTTCGCCACATGGGCGTACAGACTCTGGACCTTTACGCCGACATGCCGGGCGAGGGCCGACGGGGTCACCTGGCCGAAGCCGGTCTCGTCGGCCAGTTCGGCGCCGACCTGGGCCAGTGTGTCCAGGTTCAGTCCTGCTCGGGCCATGATGTGCTCCTCCGCTCTAACGAAGACCATCATGCAATTACCTGAAGCTTTCAGGCAAGTCTGTTCCCGGCTCCACTTCCGCACCGCCGACGCCACCGGGGCCGTCGACTCGCCCGAGGGGGCGCAGCCATCCAACCCGGCGGCACCATCCAGAGGTGGCCCCGGGTTCTCGTAGATGGCCAAATGAGAAACCGCCGCACCGGCCCCGCCCGGTGTCCGCTTTGTGTTGAAATGCCTTCTTGGGGCCACGTCACACCGGTAGCTTCTGAAGCGTGCCAGACGAGGAATTCGACGCCCCCACCGCCATCGAGCGCCACCCCTGCCCGACCTGTGACGTGCCCGCCGGATCGGCCTGCCGCACCGGCGCCGGGAAGACCGCGGTCAAGTACCACACCCGCCGCCTCCAGCTCGTGCCCCGCGTCGCCGAGGAACTCCACATCCTCACCCCGCCCGACCGCGGCCCCGGTAAACGCTGGGCCATCGGCCCGAGCCCGGCGCCGAAGCGAGCCCGCTGCTCGACCGCCACCCAGGAACTCCAGCCCCAGCTCGATGCATTGGAGTCGATCTGCTTCCAGGTGTTCCACGAGCAGGTCTCCACCCGCGTCAAGGTCTGGCCCGAGTACGAGAAGGCCGTCGCGATGGCCCGCCGCTTCCAGGAACGGCACCCGAACGTCCAAGTGATCCTGACCGTCCACGAGTTCCGCCGCCTCGGGCGCGGCACCGACCTCCTCGTCACCGTCGAGGACCTGCGCAAGGCCAGCATCGCCCTGGAGTTCCTCACCGGCCCCATCACCGGCCTGTGCGGCCCCGGCGACTGCCACGGCCAGGGCGCCATCCTCTTCGGCGTCCTGGCCGTACTGTCCGGCGCCGAACGCACCTATACCCGCGAACGCACCCTGGAAGGGCAGGGATCCGCCCGCAAGCGCGGGAGGACCGGCGGACGCCCGCCGTCGCTGGACGCCGGCCAGGCCGAGTACGCCCTCGCCCTGCCCGCCAAGGGCACCCCCATGAAGGAGATCCGGCAGAAGACCTTCATCACCCGGGGCAAGCACAAGGGCCAGCACCCCAGCCTGTCCACGCTGTACCGCACCCTCACCGAAGCCGCACAGGGCCTGCAGGTATGACCGCGCGCGGCGAAAGCGACGAACAGGCCGCCACGTACCGCGTCACCCTCCAATTCGGGAAGGGCGGCCCGTCCTTCAGCGGCTGGTGGACCAGCGGTATCCACGCACCACATCCCGCCGGGCGCAATCCTCAACACCCGGCATGGAGCAGAACGTCACTCTCGGCTACATGTCGCTTCGGCGTGGTTTCGGGGGCGCAGGGCCGACGGCTCCGCGGTCGGGGCCCTCGGAGCCGTACCTCCGGCTGAACCGTCGGCGCCGTAGTCCCGTTGTTGCTCGCCAGAGGGCACACCGAAGTCGGACAGGACCGGTCGGACCGGTCTGTCCTGGAATTGCATGAATAAATACGACATTTTAATTCATGAAGGCAAGGTAGGACACTATGCGCGCAGCCCGCTTCCGTGCATACGGCGGAGCGGAGAGCCTGGTGATCGAGCAGGCCCCCGACCCCCACCCCGGAGCTGGTGAGATCCGTGTCCGCGTCGCGGCGGCCAGCGTCAATCCCATCGACTGGGAGCTGCGCACCGGCGCGCTGCAGCGGCTTGTTTCCCTGGACCTGCCCGCCATTCCCGGGCGCGAGGCCGCCGGCGTGGTCGACGAAATCGGTGCCGGAGTGCGGGGCATGCGCATCGGCGACCGTGTCTTCGGGCTGGGCGGTGTCACCGGCGCAACTGCGGAGCTGGCCATCCTCTCGGCCTGGGCCCATGCTCCCGACACGTGGAACGATGAGCAGGCCGCGGGCGCCGGTCTGGTGTCCGTGACCGCGATGCGTGGACTGAACGCGCTCGGCTCCCTCACGGGGCGCACCCTTCTCGTCGAGGGGGCCGCCGGAGGCGTGGGGAGCGCCGCAGTCGAGATCGCTGTAGCACAAGGTGCCACCGTGATCGGGACAGCCGGCGAATCCAACCACGAGTTCCTCACCTCTCTCGGTGCCGTTCCCACCACCTACGGCCCCGGCCTCGCACAGCGCCTCACCACTCTCGCTCCGCACGGCGTCGACATCGCCCTCGACACCGCGGCCTCCGCCTCGCTGGACGACCTCGTCGCGATCACGGGCGACCCGACGCGCGTCGCGACGCTCGCCGACCCAGCAGGCGGGCAGCGCCTGGGCACGCATGTGGTATGGGCGGAGAACGACTCCACCCTCCTGTCCGCGGCCGCGGAACTGGGCCGGCAAGGCCGCTACACACCTCGTATCGAACAGACCTACCCCCTGGAGGGAATCGCCGACGCCCACGCGCACGCCGAGCGCGGACGCACACGCGGAAAGATCGTCATCCGCATCTGAAGTGGGGGCACGGCCCAGACGCGGTCGGCCCGCCACGGGATGACCCTGGTGGGCTGGCGCTGACTGCTCAGCGCTGGACGCCTGCCACGAGGGTGTTGATGCGGTTCTCGTACTCCCGGCGGGCCTTGCGCTGCGTTCGGCACGGTCGGGGCGCCCTGTGGGCCGCCGGGCGGCTGGCAGCGCACGGCGGGAGCGGCGGTGATGCGCAGCGCGTAGCCGACCTCGTCGTACGGCCACGCCCTGCTCGAGCGCGGCCCGCTCGGCGTCGTCCGGCTCGGTGGCGCGGAGGAATTCGGCGAGCTTGCCCGGCGTGGTCCTGGACCTCGACGCCACCCTCGACACCTGCCATTGGCGAGAGGAACAGGCAGCCGCCACCTGCAAAGGCGGCTTCGGCTTCCATCCACTGCTGCGCTTCCTGGGGCCACCGGCGAGGCCCCTTCCGGCCTGCTGCGGCCGGGCAACGCCGGCGCGAACACCACAAGCGACCACATCACCGCCCTGGACGCCGCCCTCGCACAGATCCCCGATGCCCACCGCCACGGCACCGACATCCTCATCCGCACCGACAGCGCCGGAGGGCCAAAGCGTTCCTGACCCACCTGCGAAACCTGCGCCAACAGGCCATCCAGACGCGTTTCTCCCTAGTACTGCAACGGTGCTTGTTCTGATTGCTGGGCAGTTTTCAGGGGCTGTGGCCACGCCGTTTGTAGTGACTGAGGCGAGCTTGGTGTTGG
>NZ_JBEXVE010000033.1:0-103455 GCF_040629205.1 Streptomyces sp. NPDC005962
CGCACGCGCCAGCGCGCGGCGCTGCGGGGCGTCCGGGTAGACCCGGTAGTTGTAGCGGAGCTGCACGAACACGAACATATTGCGGTCTCATGGACGGCGAGGATGAATGTCGCCGTGACAGGCATACAGTTTCGGCGATGCACGTTCACTTGGTCTTCGTGACCAAGTGCCGGCGTGGAGTGTTCACCGATGAGATGCTGACGCGCTGCGAAGACATCATGCGGAACGTGTGCCAGGACTTTGAGGCGGACCTGAAGGAGTTCAATGGCGAACGCGACCACGTGCACCTGCTGGTGCACTACCCACCGAAGATCGCCGTCTCCAAGCTGGTCAACAGCCTCAAGGGCGTCTCCGCCCGCCATCTGCGACGCGAGTACACCACAACCATGAACCGCGCCATCATGCACGGACACCTGTGGTCACCGTCCTACTTCTCCGCCTCCTGCGGAGGCGCGCCGCTCACGATCATCCGTCAATACATCGAGCAGCAACAACGTCCGCTCTGACCCACAGGTCAGAGCAGTCCCGAGATGCGTTTCATCCCCGGCCTGAAGGCCGGGGCTTTCACGCAAGATGATCGGTAACGAATCACCTGCCCATCGGTTACGCGGTTACGCACAACAAGCCCGAGGTCCCGCACCGCCGGGTGCGGGACAGTCCGATCGTCCTGGCCGAGCCCAACGCCCTAGTGCCGATCCCTTGACCACGCTGGACGACACGCGCTGTGGTTGGCGGCTGGCCGCGACCACGCGACGGGCCAATGCGGACGTCTCCGAATAGGACCCGGCCGAGGCCCAGCCGGTCCGGAGACGCCCCTTGCGCAGCCGGAGACCGACTGTCGATGCGCGCTTGGGTCTGACGTTGTCTGCGGTCGTTGATGTCAGCGGTGGATGTCAGGTTGAGGTCCGCGTAGCTGCAGCGGCCGAGGTTGGCCGACGACAGGGGATCGCCCCTGCCCGTCTGAATCTCAGTCGGTGACAGCCAGCCACGACGGTGGGGGAGACGACGGACCAGGCGCGCGCGTCTCGCTGCACCCGTACCGGCCTTAGGCGCGCTGTCGAGGTTTGTCTTCGAACGTAGCAAGTCCCGGCGGTTGCGGCGCGCGACCTCTTCTTCCCGAAGCAGCTTGGGTGGGCACTCTATGCTGGGTTAGCGCGCCTCTCACCTGCGGCTACGACCCACAGGTGTGCCCCTTTGTCCAGCGCTGTGCGGGGGCATTGTCGCGGGCTACAGGCACGCAGGCCGCCCGTAGCAACCTCAGGGAAGCGCCTAGGGGTAACGCTGCTAGGTCCTCCCCGCCGACCGTCGCGCTCTGCAGATGCTCGGTTTGCTGGGGAGCACACGACGACTTTCGGTCACGTACGTGTCCGAGATTCGATGACTGACTTTTGATGCGTTGCACCCACCTCGACTTACGCCAAGTAATGCAGACAGGTGTTCTAGTGCAATGCGGAGTGGCGGCCGGAATAGTACACCATGCATATGACAGTCGCGGCGATCGCCGCTAGTCTGGTGGGTCGCAGGCTAGGGTTGTGACACCTGGGGGGGGGAGTCCTGATGCTGCATGGGCAGATGCTCTGCTATGGCGCTGCCGGTGGGGCTTTGGTGTCACTCGTGACGCTCTATAAGCACCTGCAGGTGCGGAGTCAATGGCCCTGGAAGGTGAAGAATGGGCCGACGAAGCCGATGTACTTCACTGGTGAGGCCATACGGATCTTATTAGGCGCTGGCGTTGCGTGGGGGATCGCTGCAACGGATCAGCTAGGCGTCTTCGGGGCAATTGTGGTTGGTGCGGGGGCGCCGGCCATCCTTGACAAGTGGCAGCGAGCAGCGCCCGGGCTCGCGATGACTCAGTATGCGGCAATGACGGAAACATCTCAGCAGCCAGGAGAAGCTGATCCTGGCGTAACGAGGATGGCCGTAGGTCGTTCAACTGCTGAGGAAGGTGGCGTGTAAGTATGGGGGCTCGTTTCTTAGATGTCCTGACCCACAGCGGTCCGGGATATGAATTATCTCAGGATGGCGTCTGGGTTGATCCACGTGCGGGTGTCAGTCGTTTTCTCGATGCATTAACTCACAGTGGCCCGGGCTATTTGTCGCCATCTGCGGCCGAGATGGCTGAGATTGCCGAATTGAAGCGACGGAAGACGAATGACTTGTATGTTGCTCTGCTGGAGGGATTCGAGCAATTCTTCTACGCAAAAGGGCGCCTGGAGGCTGCGTCTCGGGCAGAAGATGTAGAAGTGAAAAAGGTGCATTGTGAAGCGGCCATGGCGTGCCTGCGCGCGTATATGCAGTATGCAGACGGGCCGATGGATATGGCGTTAGGGGTAGCGAGAGAGGCTCTAGGCCCCCTCAACCTGCGATCGAAGCTTTTGTTGCACCGACTCGATCGCCTCCTCCGGAGGCTGAATAACGCCGCCCAGGGCCTCCTTGCTGCCTTAGAGGAGTCAGGGAAGCCTAGGGAGCAGATAGCCCACCAATCGCAAGTGGCCGTTAAGCAGGCAACGCGTTCCATGGAGGTCCTCTGCCACGCTGTAGCCCGGTAAGCTGGAAACGCGTACGCATAGGTTCAACCGTAGGGTTGACCTGGAAAATTCGAGGTCGGCCCCACGAATATTTCATGTGAACCCTCTGAGGGCTCGCGCCCTTGTTGAGGTTGGCGGAGTCTTAATGGCCCAGTGGGCTGTGAAGCGTCGGCGGGCGAGGGTGATCACGGCTTGGCCGTGCTTGCAGCCCTCGGCTCGTTTTTTGAGGCAGTGGTCGCGGTTGGGGCCGTTGCGGATGATGCTGGTCTGGGCGGACAGGTAGAACACCCGGCGGAGGCGTCGGCTGTAGCGCTTGGGGCGGTGCAGGTTGTCGGTGCGGCGTCCGGAGTTGCGCCCCTCGCTGGCCTGCGAACGGAGCGAGGGGGCTTTCGTCGTGCCCGCAGTGAGGTGCTGCACGTGATCACCGGAGCCGCAGAAACTCGACGGCTCGCTCATCCAGTTCAGCCGCACAGCGCACGCCGCGGGCGCGGAAGCGGGCGAGGTCACTGCGCATCCGGGTCACGGCCTTGCGGGTCCGGACGGACCGCACCCCGTTCATGTGGTCCATCGCGCGGTTCCACGTGGCACACGCTTGCTCGATGCCGCCGTCCTTGAGCTGCATCTCGGCGCTCGCCACCAGATCGAGGGCAACGATCCGCGCATAGCTTGCCGGGCGGGATGCGGCCGCCCGCGCGTACTGCTCCGCCGCGTTCCTCCGATCGCCCAACGTCTCGTAGACCTTGGCATTGCGCGAGTAGACCGACGCAGCAGGCGGCCCCCAGGCGAGAGCCCAGAACGGCACTTCATCCCCGCAGTCGGCCGCGAGGAGAGTGCGCGCCCGCTCGGCCTCGGCAATGGCCGCTTGCCGTTGCCGGGACTTGGCCAGGGTGTGGGCGTGCACGACGCGGAAGAGGGATTCGGTCTGCACGTCGACCTTGCCCTTGGCGCGGTTCAGCCCGGTCTCGGCCAGGGCCTGGCAGTGCTCGGGCCGGTGCAGCTTGAGCCCTTGCATGGCCATCGTGCGCATCACGAACCCGTCGTGCCCGGGAATGCCGGACTCGACGGCGAGCGCGTAGGACTGCAGGTAGTAGCGCTGGGCCAGGCCCTGCTGCCCTGCGTCGTAGGACTTCCAGCCGATCAGGTGGACGCCGCGGCTGGCGGCGGAGAGCATGTGCCGGCGGATCTGCTCGGTTCGGAAACGGCCTCGGCACAGCGGGGCGACGTCGTCGCGCAGGTATTGCACCAGGGCGCTGCGACCATGTTGTCCGCCGTGACGCTCGTCCATCTCGGAGAAGAGCCGCACCATGTCGCGGACCGCTTCGACTTCCGCCATCCCGATGGTCTGGCCGGTGCGAGCTGCGGCGGTACGGTCGGCGATCTCTCGGACGTACGACAGCGGCAGCCCGGCAGCGGCCACCGAGTAGGCGGACGTGGTGAGGAAGCGGCGCCGGTCCAATTCGTTCCTCCACATCGGCAGTAAGGCGTCCAGCGGATCTTCGCCGAGGGACAGGCCGAGGCTGTCATCGTCTTCTTCACTCGGCGCGAGGCCCAGATCGTGAAGGGTCAGCAGGCGCCCGAGTTGGCGGGAGAGCGCTACGGCGAGATAGCGGCCGGTATCGCCTGCGGGGACGATGCCGCTGATCCAGTGCTCGATGGTGGACTTGTTGGTCCGTAACGCCGTCCCGCACTCGGCGGCCACGGCGCGTACCTCCTTGGCCAGGGCCTGGTACGTCAGCCCGGACTCGGCAACGAGGTTTCGCAGCTGGTGATTCGGCGTGCGCTTGGCCATGAATACCTGCCCGTATACCCGATATACCGCTTGCCCTGCCCGACACCGTACCGCCAGTGCCACGACCTGAGTTGACTGTTCATCAGGGCCAGGCGGATCGGGGTATACGCGGCTCCCCCGGCCCCGAGCGCCTGGCCAGGTACGTCCACAGCGCGCCCACTCCCGGGCACGAGGGACGGGACACCACGGAGGTAGGAATCATGAACACGCAGACCACCGCTCCCCTCTACACCGCTCCGGTCGTTCTGGACGCCGGGGACGTCGTCGAGGTGACGTTGGGCACGAACAGCTTCGACACCGCCGACGACACCGAGTACAAGAACGCCTGATCCATGGGCTGCCTGGGGCCGGGCGGGTGTGCGCCGTGGCCCGGCCCCAGGTTCGATCACCAAGAGCGATAGGACGAGGGCGGGCGGCTGATGCGGTGGAGCACGGGATGGTACGGAGCGAGCCGACACGTTCGGTTGCCGAGGAACGGAAAGCCCGTACCGGGCATGGATGCGGCATGGGCCGTTGGCCGGCCAACCGGCCACGTCCGATCGGCGGGCTCCGGCCCGCTGGCACTGGCGGTCATCGGAGACTGTGGCGCTGACGAGCAACACCTGCACCAAGGATTGACCGCCGTGCGGGCAGGAGAGTGGCACGCGCTGACCCGCTGGCCCGGCTCGTACCTCACGATCGCGCGCAGCGGCGATTCCCTGGCAGTGATCGGCGATCTCAGCGGCCAGCACCCGGTGTATTGGCGGACAGAGGACGCGGGAACGTGGTGGTCGACGTCGGCGGGGGCGCTGGCCGCGCTGGATGGGACACCGTTCGACCCGACCGCGCTGGCCGCCCACCTGGCGCTGGCGCAGCCGGATGTCTTGGGGCAGCGGAGCCTGTTCCGCGCCGTGAGCCGAGTGCCGACCGGACACCTGTTACTGATCACCCCCGGCGGAGCGAGCACCGTCCGCTATGAGCCGGTCCAGTATCGGCCGATGAGTCTTCCCGAGGCAGCCCCCCGGGTACGGGCAGCGCTGAGCGAAGCGGTCGATACGCGCCTGGACGGCACACGAACGGTGAGCGCGGACCTGGCCGGGCTGGACTCCACAACGCTGGCGTGCCTCGCCGCACGGCGCGGGGCGGTCACCGCGGTGACGTTCGCCGATCCGCGGCTGCGGGATGACGACCTGGCCTATGCGGTGCGCACCGCCGCTGAGGTCCCGAAGCTCACCCATCACACGGTGCCCGGCGGCGACGGGACCGTGTACTACAGCGGCCTGGACGATCTGTCCTCGCTGCCCCTGACCGACAGCCCCAACGCGTACGTCGTCACCGCCAACATCAAACATGCGGTGCTGGACGCCGTCGCGGAACATCAACCAGCAGGCGTCCACTTCACCGGGGCGGCCGGGGACGCGTTGCTTTCCGCGCCGTCCTCTTACCTGGCCGATCTGCTGCGCGACCGGCAGCACCGCCGAGCTGTGACGCACGCGCAGGCCCACGCCCGACTGCGGCGCATCTCCCCGCTGACCGTGCTGCGGCGTGCCCGCCCGGCCTCGCGCACCGGCCTGACCGACGCCTGGCGGCAAACCGCCACCGAACTGCGTGACGCTCCTCGTGAATGGGCGCCACAGGCAGAGCGGCCCATCGCCTGGACGCCCCTGCTTGCCACCGCCGACTGGATGAGCCCCCAGGTGCGTCACCAGCTCTCCGATGCCCTGGACGCGGCCGCCGACGAGCTGTCCGAGGAACCCCGCCACCTGACGGCATGGACGGACCGCCAAGACCTCGCACGGGTCGGGGCGAACACCACCGGGTGGCGCGAGATCGCACTCACCAGCCACGGCGTGGAGATCGCCGCGCCCTTCCTGGACAACGAGGTCATCCGGGCCTGCCTGGCCGTGCCCGCAGACCAACGCGGCGCCCCAGACCGGTACAAGCCGCTGCTCAGCGAGGCCTTCGCCCACACCGACGTCCTGCCGGACTTCGTCCTGTCCCGTACGACGAAGGGCGGCTTCAACGCACTCGCCTACGCAGGTCTCACCGAGCACGCCCCGGTCCTCGCCCACCTGCTCGGTCCCTCCTCCCGGCTGGCCGCCGCCGGACTGATCACCCAAGCCCCCGTAACGGGCATGCTCCGGCGCGCAGCCGCCGGACAGCCGACGGCCCAGGGCGCCCTGCATCTGGCCGTCAGCGCCGAGGTGTGGCTGCGCCAGCTTGAGACCACCACCGCCGCCGAATGGTGGGAGGTGACCGACCGTGTGGCAGCTGCGTGAGACTGCTCGCCCGGTCCTCGCCGACGACGGCGGCGCCATCCTCGACGAACGCACCGGCCGCTGGACCCATCTGACCCCGACCGCGGCCGCCGCGGTGATGCTCCTGCTGTCCGGCACCACCGAGGACCAGGCCGCTGAACGGTACGCCACCCGCTACGGCATCAGCACTGAGCACGCCGCCGCCGACGTCCGCACGGTCGCTGACGCCCTCGCCGCCCGGGGACTCACCGTCACCGAGACCAGGAGCCCGGGCCGCCCCCGCCGGTGGGGATGGTGGTGATGACGAGCATGGAGGCGTACACCACCGCCCGCACCGGAACCCTCGCCGAGCGTTGCGCCGCGGCCGTCGGGTTCGCGCTGGCGTTGGTGCTGCTTCGGCTGCCGTTCCGGCACACCGTGCGTGCGGTCCGCTGGGCCCGGCGGGCAGGCCATCGGCCGCTGACTGCGGCAAAGGCCGAAGCGCTGGTCATGGCGGTCAGGCACACCGGCCGTCTGTGGCCCGGCCGGGCCGCGTGCATGGAGGTCTCGCTCGGCGCGGTCCTGGCCGCCGCACTGCTCGGCCGCCGCCTGCACTGGTGCCTGGGCGTGCGGTTCTCCCCGCCACCGGTTGAGTACCACGCCTGGGCCGAACTCCCCGGACACGGCCCGGTCGGTGAGTACGCCGAGGCCGGCTGGCACCACCACACCGCCCTCACCATCTGACCGTCTCCCCGTCTCCGCTTCGCAGGCAGCAGCGTGTCCTTCACCCGCCCGGAGCGGTTGACGCATACGCGTGCCCAATCCCCTCCAAGGAGTGAGTTGTGAGCGATATTGCCCTGGCCACCGCATCGGTTTCTGAGCGCCACTACACCCATCACGAAGGCCGAGGCGCCACCCCGCACCGCTCAAACCCCGCCGTCATCCACCGTGAGCTGCGCACGCTCGACGTCGGGCCGGGCATGAACGTCGCCGAATTCGGCACCGGCTCCGGCTACTCCGGCGCCTTGCTCGTACGGCTCGTCGGCTCCCACGGGTCTGTCGTCAGCCTCGACATCGACGCCTACCTGACCCGCTGGGCCAACCTCATCCACCACGACCGGGGCCTGGACAACATCCGCTGCCACACCGCCGATGGCACGGCGGGCTTTCCCGACCGCGCACCGTACGACCGGATGGTGGCCTGGTGTACCCCGCCGCTGCTGCCCCAGGCGTGGGTGGAGCAGGTGGTCGACGGTGGCCTCATCGTCGCTCCACTGCCGATCGCGCCCCTGCCCAACATGACCGTGGTCGCCAAGATCCGTGTTCGTGACAGGCAGCCCCAGGTGGAGGCCGTCTTCACCGGCGGCTACATCGAGGCAACCACCTCGCCGAAAGGCAACCTCGACCTGCCCGGCCGGTGGGTCGACTGGGAAAACCGCGTGCCGGGTCCATCCTGGATCTCCATCGCGTGGCGCGGAAAGGACGACTGGCGGAACTCGGGTGCCCGCACCACGCTGCACCGGCTGCTGAAGGACGCGTATACCGAGCCGTACGACGGTGCCGAGGTTGACTGGCCGTCCTGGCGGACCTTCCTTGCCGCGGCGGGCAACCCGTATCTGACGATGGCCGGGCTGACCCTGGACCTGTGGGCACTCGGGCACTCGACCCGGACCACGGCAGCGGTGATCCAGCAGGACGGCATGATCCTGGCCGACCGGCCCGACTCTCCCTCACTCGCAGTCCTGCGCGGCTGGCTCAGCGACTGGGAGGCGGCAGGGCGTCCGACACCCGAGAGCTACGCGCCGGGCCTGAGTCGGTGTGACGACGGGCAAGGGCCGACTGGGTGGGCCCTGCGGTTGTCCCGGTAGTCACGACGCCCCACACGGTTGGGTGTGGGGCACTGACCAGCTACCTGGTCAGTGCCCCCGGCAGGAATCGAACCTGGGACACCCGCTTTAGGAGAGCGGTGCTCAGAGGCCCAGGTCCTTGATGATTTTGGCTACGTGGCCGGTGGCCTTGACGTTGTAGAGGGCTCGTTCGATCTTGCCCTGTTCGTCGACGATGACGGTGGAGCGGATGACTCCGGTGACCGTCTTGCCGTAGAGCTTCTTCTCGCCGAAGGCGCCGTAGGCCTCCAGGGTCTCCTTGGAGGGGTCGGCGAGCAGGGTGACCTTGAGGGACTCCGCGTCGCGGAACTTGGCGAGCTTCTCCGGCTTGTCGGGGGAGATGCCGATGACGTCATAGCCGTGGCCGGTGAGGAATTCGAGCTGGTCGGTGAAGTCGCAGGCCTGCTTGGTGCAGCCGGGAGTGAGGGCGGCGGGGTAGAAGTAGACGATGACCTTGCGGCCCGCGTGGTCGGCGAGCGCTACCTGCTTGCCGTCCGCGTCGGGGAGGGTGAAGGCGGGGGCGGTGTCGCCGGGCTGCAGTCGCTCGCTCATGGTCTGGGTGCTCCTCGTGGCTTCGGGTGTTCCGTAACGGCAGGCGTTGCGTAACGGCGGGCGTTACGTGACGAGATTAGCCAGCGTCTCCGCCGGGGGTGCCGTGGGGCGGGGGCGGGGGGAAACTGACAGACTGTTCACCAGGAATCATCGGGACGACGACGGAGGCAGCGCGGTGCCGGATGCCAGGACCCCTGCGCAGATCGAGGCGGACATCGCCCAGCGGCGGACGGAGCTCGCCGTGACGCTCGACGAGATCGGGGTGCGGGTGCATCCGAAGACGATCATGGGTGATGCCAAGGCGAAGGCGGCGTCGGCCGTGGACCGGACGGCGGGGCGGGCGTATGTGTCCGCGAACCGGGTGGTCACCACTGTGCGCGGCCAGCTGGTCACCGAGGACGGGGCGCCGCGGATGGAGCGGATCGTGCCGGTCGCGCTCGCCGTGGTGGGGCTGGTCGGGCTGCTGGCCATGTCGTCGTCGCGCGGCGGCGGCCGAAGTGGCGGACGTAAGGGCTGCAAGGGGTGCAAGCGCCGCAAGTGAGGTCCGGGGCGTTCCTGGCGCACTGTGGCACCGGTACGCCGTTCGGGCGGGTACGGTCTTGACCGTGAGTGCGAACACGTCCCATGACAAGCTGCCCATCCGGATGCTGCACGACCGTGTGCTGGTCCGTACCGACATTCCGGAGGGTGAGCGCCGGTCCACCGGCGGTATCGTCATCCCCGCGACCGCGGCGGTCGGCAAGCGGCTGGCCTGGGCCGGGGTGGTCGCGGTCGGGCAGAACGTGCGGACGGTGGAGCCGGGCGACCGGGTGCTCTACGACCCGGAGGACCGGGCCGAGGTGGAGGTCCGCGGGGTCGCCTACGTGCTGATGCGCGAGCGCGATCTGCACGCCGTCGCCGCCGAGCGGCTGGAGGGCGCGGAGGACTCCACGGGGTTGTACCTGTAGGGGCGGATCAGACGTAAAAGAGGGTGGTGACGGGATCGTCACCACCCTCTTTCCTTTGTTCAGCCGCCGCCGTCCGGGCCGCCGATGTCGCCGCCCGGGTCACCGCCTCCGCCGGGGCCGCCGTCGGTGGGCGGGTCGCCGGTCGGGAAGTCCGTGGGCTGGGTCTCCGGGGGGTCCACGGTGGGCTCGGTGGGCGGGTCGAACGTGGGGAGCGTCGGCGGCTGGGTGGGGGCCGTGGGCTCCGTGCTGGGCGGCGTGGTGGGGAGCTGCGGGGCGGACGGCGGGGCCGCGGTGGGCTCCGTCGGCAGGTCGGGCGTGCCGACGCCGTCCTCCAGCTTCAGGTCGAAGTCGGCCGGGGGCTTTCCGTCCAGCGCCCCGGAGACGTAGTCCGCCCAGATCTCGGCGGGGTAGCCGCCGCCGTTGATCCGGTCCAGCCCGGTGGCTCCGTACAGCGGCTTCTGGACGCCGGTGTTCGAGTCCTGGCCCATGACGGCCACGACGGTCGCCAGGTCCGGGGTGTATCCCGCGAACCAGGCCGCCTTGTCCTCCTCGGCGGTGCCGGTCTTCCCGGCCGCCGGGCGTTCGGCGCCCTGGGCGGCGGTGCCGGTGCCGCCGTCGACCACGCTCTGCAGTATCGAGGTGGTGGTGTCCGCGGCGGTCCGGGGGACGGCCTGCCGCTCCGCCCGGTCCGGCAGTGTGACCTCGGCCCCGTCCTTGGTGACCTCGGCGACCAGGCTGTACTGCCCGTGCCGTCCGTGGTTGGCGAGGGTCGCGTACGCCTCGGTCATGTCGAGCACGCTGGCGGTGGACGGGCCGAGCGCGATGGAGGGGGAGGCGTGCAGGTCGGGGGTGTTCCGGGGGACGCCGAGGTCGATGGCGGTCCGCCTGACCTTGGCGGGGCCGACGTCCTCGGCCATCTGCGCGTAGACCGAGTTCACCGAGTTGTCGGTGGCCGTGGTGACGTCGATGTCGCCGTAGTCGACGTCGTCCTCGTTGGCGGGCGAGTAGTCGGTGGGGCCGTCCGGCCCGATCACCTCACGCTTGTTGTCGCCGTTGTAGAGGGTGTCCGGGGTGATGGTCTGGCCGTCCTGGGTGGTGGACCCGTTGGCCACCGCCGAGGTGAAGACGAATGGCTTGAAAGTAGATCCCACTTGGTAGTCACGGCGCGTCGCGTTGTTGACGAACTGCTTGGTGTAGTCGATCCCGCCGTAGAGGGCGACCACCTTCCCGGTCTTGGGGTCGATCGAGGCGCCGCCCGCCCGGACGTAGCGGTCGACCTTGCGGTCGTCGCTGAGCTTGCTCATCAGCCGGTCGCGGACGGCCTCCGTGAACGCGTCCTGCTTGCTCTTGTCGATCGAGGTGGTGATCCGGTAGCCGCCCCGGGCCAGGGTCTGCTCGTCGATGATGCCGTTGCTGGTGAGGTAGTCCTCGACCGCTTCGACGAGGTAGCCGCGCTGTCCCGACATGCCGGAGGGGGCCTTGGCCTCGGTGGGGGCCGGGAAGGTCATCTTGCCGCGCTCGGCGCGGCTGAGCCAGTGCTTCTTGACCATGCCGTCGAGGACGTAGTTCCAGCGGGCCACGGCGCGCGGCTTGTTCTGCGGGTGGGCGATGATGTCGTACGCGCTGGGGGCGTTGAGCAGGGTGGCCAGGTAGGCGCTCTGGGCGGTGTCCAGCTGGTCGATGTTCTTGCCGTAGTAGGCCTGGGCGGCGGCCTGGATGCCGTAGGCGTTGCGGCCGAAGTAGCTGGTGTTGAGGTAGCCCTCGAGGATCTTGTCCTTGCTCACCTCGCGGTCCAGCTTGATCGCGATGAAGAACTCCTTGCCCTTGCGGGTGACCGTCTGTTCCTGGTCCAGGTAGTAGTTCTTCACGTACTGCTGGGTGATCGTCGAACCGGACTGCTTGCCCTTGCCGGTGGCGGTGTTCCAGGCGGCGCGGACCATCGCCTCGGGGTTGATCGCGGACTCGCTGTAGAAGTCCCGGTCCTCGGCGGCGAGCACCGCGTGCTGGGTCCGCTTGGGCACCTGGCTGAGCTGCACGTTCTCCCGGTTGACCTTGCCCTCGCGGGCGAGCGGGGAGCCGTCGGAGTACAGGAAGACATTGCTCTGGGCGATGGCCGCCTTGTTGGCCGCGGGGATGTCGACGAGCAGATAGCCGCTGACCAGGGCGCCCGCGACGAGCAGGAGGAACAGCAGCGAGCCGCCGAGCACCATCCGCCAGGTGGGGAGCAGCCGGCGCCAGCCGGTGCGGTGGGGGCGGCCCTTTCTGCCCGCGGGACCGCCCGTGCCGGTGCCGCCCTTGCCGGTGCCGTCGCGGCTGCTCGGATGGCCCACGCCAGCCGTGCCGCCGTCGATCAGTTGGGGCTCGTCGCTCATGTCTCCTGAGACTCCTCGGCCGCCGTCGAGGGTTGCGCCGCGGCGGAATCGTGCACGGTCGGGCGATTCGCGTCGTACGCCCCATAAAACACTGTCGCATCATCCGTTCCGGGGCAGGGGCGTGGCGCGCATCCGTGACTGGTCTGTGACCGGCCGATCGAGTGATTCCCCTCACACCATCCAGTGAAAAATGCCTGGCTGTATCACCTGCCCGCGGACTAGGCTTCCAAGCTTTGGTGCCGTACGGACGGGGGAGGGGGAAACAGGCTGATGCGGCTCTACGCGGCCGTCGCGGTGAGTGCCTTCAAACGCTACGCGACGTACCGAGTGGCCACCGTGGCCGGGGTGTTCACCAATACGGTTTTCGGCTTCATCGTCGCGTACACGTACACCGCGCTGTGGGACGAACGGCCGCATCTCGGCGGGTACGACCTCCCCCAGGCCCTCACATTCGTCTGGCTCTGCCAGGCGCTGCTGGCGACCGTTGCGCTGTTTGGCGGAGGCTTCCAGGACGAGCTGCAGGAGCGAATCCGGTCGGGTGACATCGCCGTCGATCTCTACCGTCCGGCCGACCTCCAGCTGTGGTGGCTGGCCTCGGATCTCGGCCGGGCCGCCTTCCAGCTGCTCGGCCGCGGTATCGCGCCCCTGGTGTGCGGTGCGCTGGTCTTCGAACTCACCCTGCCCGGCTCCCCGTTGACCTGGCTGTGGTTCCTGCTGTCGGTGCTGCTCGCGGTGTGTGTGGGGTTCGCGGTGCGCTATCTGGTCGCGCTCGCCGCCTTCTGGCTGCTGGACGGGTCGGGGCTGAGCCTGATCAGTGGGCTGCTGTGCACGTTCTTCTCCGGGATGGTGCTGCCGCTGAACGTGTTCCCCGGGCAGCTCGGCGAGATCGCCCGGGTGCTGCCCTGGGCGGCGATGCTCCAGGTGCCCGCGGATGTCTTCCTGGGGCGCCACCGGGGGGCCGGGGTGCTGGGGGCGCTGGCCTTCCAGGCGGGGTGGGCGGTGGTGCTGTTCGCGGCCGGGCGGGCGCTGCAGTCGGTCGCGACCCGGAAGGTGGTGGTCCAGGGTGGCTGAGCTCCTGGCCCGCTCCCGGGCGTACGACGGGCTGCGCGCCTATGCGCTGATCGTCGGCATGTGGGTGCGCTCCACGATGCAGTACCGCACCTCGTTCCTGATTGTGGCGTTCGGGAACTTCGCCGTGAACGCGCTGGACTTCGTCGCGATCGCGCTGATGTTCTCGCACATCGACACGCTCGGCGGCTTCACCCTCGCCGAGATCGCCTTCCTGTACGGCAGCTCCGGCGCCGCCTTCGGGCTGGCCGATCTGACGCTCGGCAGCATGGAGCGGCTGGGGCAGCGGGTCCGGGACGGCACGCTGGACACCCTGCTGGTGCGGCCGGTGCCGATCCTCGCCCAGGTCGCCGCCGACCGCTTCGCGCTGCGCCGGGTGGGCCGCATCCTCCAGGGGGCGCTGCTGCTCGGCTGGTCGCTGACCCGGCTGGACATCGACTGGACGGTCGGCCGGGTGCTGCTGGTGCCGCTGATGCTGCTGAGCGGGGCGGTGATCTTCGGGGCGCTGTTTGTGTTCGGCGCGGCCTTCCAGTTCTGGGCCAAGGACGCCTCCGAGGTGCAGAACTCGTTCACGTACGGCGGGACGACGCTGCTCCAGTACCCGCCGACGATCTTCGCCGAGGAGCTGCTGCGGGGCGTCACGTATCTGATCCCGCTGGCCTTCGTGAACTGGCTGCCCGCGCTGTACGTCCTGGGCCGCCCGAACCCGCTGGGGCTGCCGGGCTGGATCGGCTTCGCGGCGCCGCTGGTGGCGTGCGGCTTCGCGGCGCTCGCGGGGCTGGCCTGGCGGACGGGGCTGCGGGCGTATCAGAGCACGGGAAGCTGAGAGCTGAGAGGGGAGCGGCATGAGGGGAACGGACGGTTCCGGCGACGGCGACTTCGGCGCGGACGGCTTCGGCGAAGACGGCTTCAATACGGATGGCTTCATCGAACTCGACGGTCTGGAAAAAGTGTTCGAAGTGCGGCGCCGGGCCGGGCTGCTGCGCCGGGAGCGGCGCGAGGTGCGCGCGGTGGACGGCATCAGCTTCCGGGTGCGGCGCGGCGAGATGGTCGGCTACATCGGTCCGAACGGCGCCGGGAAGTCCACCACGATCAAGATGCTGACCGGCATCCTGGTGCCCAGCGGCGGTCGGCTGCGGGTCGCCGGGATCGATCCGTCGCGGGAGCGGACGCGGCTCGCGCGCCGTATCGGGGTGGTCTTCGGGCAGCGCACCACCCTGTGGTGGGACCTGCCGCTGCGCGACTCGTACGCGCTGGTGCGGCGGATGTACCGGATTCCGGACGACCGCTACCGGAAGAACCTGGACCGCTGTGTCGAACTGCTCGACCTCGGCGACCTGCTGGACGTGCCGGTCCGTCAGCTCTCGCTCGGCCAGCGGATGCGCGGCGACATCGCGGCCGCCCTGCTGCACGACCCCGAGGTGCTGTACCTGGACGAGCCGACGATCGGGCTGGACGTGGTCAGCAAGGCGAAGGTACGGGGCTTCCTGCGCGAGGTGAACGCGGAGCAGGGGACCACCGTGCTGCTGACCACCCACGATCTGACCGATATCGAACAGTTGTGCAGGCGGGTGATGGTCATCGACCATGGCCGTCTGGTGTACGACGGCGGGCTGGACGGGCTGCACGCGGTGGGCGGGAGCGAACGCACCCTGGTCGTGGACCTGGAGCGGGAGCTGCCGCCGATCGACGTCCCCGGGGCGCGGACCGTGCGGGTCGAGGGGCCGCGGCAGTGGCTGGCGTTCCCGGCCGCCGCCAGTGCGGCACCTCTGGTCGCGGCGGTGGCCGACGGGTATCCGCTGGTGGACCTGTCGGTGCGGGAACCGGAGATCGAGGACGTCATCGCCCGCATGCTGTTCCCCGGCATGGGCTCCGGCGGTCCCGACGGCGAGGCGGAAGGGGAGGCCGCGCGGGGGGCGGTCAGGTCGGTCGGTCCGCATTAGTCTGGCCGTATGACGATTGAGGGATCTCCCCAGGGAGCGGCCCCCGACCTTCCGGGCGGGTCCCAGATGCGTGCCTCCGACGCCGAGCGCGAGCGCATCGCCGAGGTGCTGAGGGACGCCGTCGCCGAAGGCCGTCTGGACATGGAGGAGTTCGAGGAGCGGCTGGACGCGGCCTACAAGGCGCGCACCCACGCCCAGTTGGAGCCGCTGATCCGGGACCTCCCGGCGCCCGGTGCGGTGCCTGGTGCGGCGGCGCCCGGTGCGGTGGTTGCCCCCGCCCCGCTGCCGGCGGACGCCACGGGCCTCGCCGCGCGCGACGGCTGGGCCGAGCGGATCGGCGGCACCCCGACGTCGAAGTGGGCCGTCGCGGTCATGGGCGGCTTCGGCCGCAAGGGCACCTGGACGGCGCCCCGTGCCTTCACCGCCTTCGCCCTCATGGGCGGCGGCGAGATCGATCTGCGGGAGGCCCGCTTCGAGGGCCGCGAGATCGTGATCCGCTGCTTCGCGTTCATGGGCGGGATCGAGGTCATCGTCCCGCCGGACCTGGAGACACACGTCAGCGGCATCGGCATCATGGGCGGCTTCGACCACCGGGGGTCGGCCGACGGCGACCCCACCGGCCCGCGGGTGACCATCACGGGCCTGGCGATCTTCGGCGGGGTCAACGTCCAGCGCAAGTTCCGCAAGGAGGACCAGAAGCGGCTCAAGACGGAGCGCCGCCGCGAGAAGCAGGCGCGCAGGGACGAACTGCGCGCGGAGCGCCGTGAGCGCCGTGCGGAGCTGGAGGGCCGACGGGCCGAGCGCCGCGCCCGCGGGCACGACCTCGGCCACTAGGGCCTGTTGCGTTCAGATCATCTGATCGTTGGTCTGGGTGTGTGTGGCCTGCCGCGCAGTGCCCGTGACGTGGTCGGAGCTGGTCCGGCCGATGCGGTGGTGCAGGCGGCGCAGCGGTTCGGGAGCCCACCAGTTGCCCCGCCCGGCCAGTCGCATGAAGGCGGGCATCAGCACGCCGCGGATCAGGGTGGCGTCCACGATCACCGCGAGGGCCATGCCGACCCCCAGTTGTTTGAGGAAGACGACATCTCCCGTGGCGTACCCGGCGAAGGACACGGCCAGGATGGCGGCGGCGGCCGTGACCAGGGGCGCGCTGCGCGCGATGCCGAGCGGGACGGAGCCGATGGGGTCGCCGGTGCGGTCGTACTCCTCCTTGATCCGGGAGAGCAGGAAGACCTCGTAGTCCATGGACAGCCCGTAGGCGATACAGAACATCAGGATCGGGATGCTCGGTTCGATCACGCCGGTGGGGGTGAAGCCGAGGAGACCGGACAGATGGCCGTCCTGGAAGACGAAGACGAGCGCGCCGAACATCACGGACAGGCTGAGGACGTTGAGCACGGACGCCTTGAGCGGGGCCACGACGCTGCCGGTCATCAGGAACAGCACGACGAAGGTCACCACGATGATCAGACCGGCGACGAGCGGGAGCCGGTCCGTCACCCCGTCGCGGTAGTCCGTGAGTTCCGCCGGATAGCCGCCGACCTCCACCGCGAAGGGCGCGGACACCGCCCGTACGTCACGGACCAGGCCGGTGGCGTCGGCCTCCAGCCGGGTGGCGGAGGGCATGACCGCCAGCCGGGTGCCGGTACCGTCCCTGGCGTCGTAGGAGACCCCGGAGGGCGAGGTGACGCGGTGTCCGCCGGCGTACGACCCGGCGGCCGAGTCGACGCGTACGACCCCCTCGATTCCGGAGAGCTCGGCGGCGTAGGCGCCCACCGGGCCACCGTCCCCCGCCGGGGCCACGACCTGGACGGCGTCGGACTCCTCGACCGTGAACCCGTCGCGGATCTGGTCGTACATCTGGCGGGCCGGTGCCGAGGCGGGCAGCACCCGGTCGTCGGGCAGCCCGAAGCGCACCCCGAGGAACGGTGAGCCGAGCAGCAGCAGCACGGCGAGCGCGGCTCCGCCGAGCAGTAGCGGACGGCGCATCACGCGGGTGGCGGTGGTGAACCAGAAGCCCGCCGTCTCGGGCCTGACGGGCCCGCGCCGCTCGACCCGGCGGCCCAGCAGCGCGAGCGCGGCGGGCAGGACCACGGTCGCGCCGGATACGGCCGCCAGGACGACGGCGACGCCCGCGTACGCGAACGAGCTGAGGAACGGGAAGGGGAAGGCGAGCAGGACGGACAGCGAGGCCGCGACGGTGACGCCGCTGAAGACCACGGTGCGGCCCGCGCTCCGTACGGTCCGGGCGACGGCCTCGGGTACTTCGGCGCCCCGCCGCAGCTCCTCACGGAACCGGAAGATGACGAAGAGCCCGTAGTCGACGCCGAGTCCGATGCCCATGACCAGCGCGATGTTCGAGGCGAAGGTGGAGATGTCGGTGAACGCCACGACGCCGCGCAGCAGCGCCAGCGAGCCGAACACGGCGAAGAGCCCGATGCCGACGGTGACCAGCGCGGCGGACAGCCGCCGGTAGACCCACCACAGCAGCAGGAGCACCAGCGGAAGGATCACCAGCTCGGCCCGGAGGAAGTCCTTCCTGGCCCGTTCCATGGTCTGCCGGAAGACCTCGTCGCCGCCGCCGACCTCGACGCGGACCGCCTCACCGGTGCGGGTGAACTCCGTTACCAGGTCGGGCAGCAGCTCACGGCGTACCTGGTTGGCGTCGCCCGGCGCGTGGGCCAGGACCAGGGCCTGGCGGCCGTCGGCGCCGCGCAGGGTGGCGGGGGCGCCACGGGTCCAGTAGGACCAGGCGTCCCCCACTCCGGGGTGATCGGCCAGCTCACGGGTGAGGCGCGCGCCGGCTGCCGCCGTCTTGGCGCCGTCGACGGTGCCGTCCCGCGCGGTGACCAGCAGAGCGATGTTGGGGCTGCCGGTGCCGTACTCCTCGGCGAGGGCGTCGCGTACCCGCATCGACTCCGATCCGGGCGCCTCGAAGCGGTTCAGGGACAGGGCGTTCAGGGTGCCCGCCCCCACGAGAGCGGCGATCAGGGTGATGCCCACGCCGATCACCACGATCCAGCGTGCGCGTTGTGCGATGACCGTGCCCAGCACGAAGCCCCCCGGCAGTAGTATTCACGAATAGTTATTCGTGTTTCGGTGAGGGCCACAATACGAATGATGATTCGCATTTTCAAGACGCGTCGGCACGCCGGAGTGCGGCCGCGCAGGGAGGGAGCGGAAAACATGGCCGACGAGGTACGGCCGCGACGGCGGCAGGCACGGGGCGAGCGACGGATGGCACAGATCCTCGACGCCTCGGCGGCGGTCTTCGCGAGGGTCGGCTACGAGAAGGCCACCACCATCGCGATCGCCGCGGAGGCGGGCATCTCTCCCGGTTCGCTCTACCAGTTCTTCCCGAACAAGCACGCCGTGGCGCAGGCGCTGGCCGACCGCTTCGTCGCACAGATGGGGGACGCGCACCGGGAGGCGTTCGAGGCGGTCGACTTCGCCGCCCTCACCCTTGACGACGTGCTGGACCGGATCGTCGATCCCATCGTCGGCTTCAACATCGCCAACCCGGGCTTCAAAGCGCTCTTCGCCCGCCCCGATATGCCCGACGGTCTCAGCGACGCCGCCCGCCCCATCCAGGAGGCCCTGCTCGGCCGGATCGAGACGATGATCGGCGCCCGCGCCCCCGGACTGCCGGAGGGCGAACGGCAGCGTGCGGCCCGGGTCAGCGTGCAGATCTTCCAGGCCATGGTGGTGCTGGTGGTCGCCGCCGAGGGCGACGAGCGCCAGGCGATGACGGGGGAACTGAAGAAGGCCCTGCGGGGCTATCTCGCCCCCGTCATCGGCTAGGCGGTTTTGTTCAGATCATCTGATCGTCGGCATGGGTATGCCGCTGACCGCTGACCGCTGACCGCGGGCCGTCCTGGCCCCTGGACCGTCACAGCGCGGCGGCCGCGCTCCCCCGGAGGTAGTCGAGGGGGAGCGCGTGCGCCATCGCCCGGTAGCCCTCGTCGCTCGGGTGCAGGTGGTCGCCCGAGTCGTACGACGGACGCAGCCGCAGCGGGCTGGCCGGGTCGCGCAGCGCCTTGTCGAAGTCGACGACCTCGTCGAAGACCTTCCCGGCCCGGATCTCGGCGTTGACCCGCTCGCGCACGGAGTCCAGCAGCGGGGTGTAGCCGCGGTGGCCGTAGAACGGCGACAGGGTGGCCCCTATGACCCGCAGCCCCCGGGCGTGCGCCTGCTCGGTCAGCCGCCGCAGCCCGTCCACGATCTTGTTCGGGTCGGTCTGGTGGGGGATGCGCAGGATGTCGTTGACACCCAGTTCGACGATCACGGCCTTGACGTTCGTACGGTCGAGCACGTCACGTCCGAAGCGGGACAGCCCGCTGGGGTTGTTCGGCGGGAACTGGGTGCCGTCGCTCAGCACCCGGTTGCCGCTGATGCCCTGGTTGAGCACGCCGAGGCGGGGCGCTCCCGGCTCGGTGCGGAGCCGCTCGGAGAGGAAGTCGGTCCACCGGCGGTTGGCCCCGGCGGTGGAGGTGATGCCGTCGGTGATCGAGTCGCCGAGCACCGCGACCGAGCCCTGGGCCTCCTTGGACCACACGTCCACCGAGCTCAGGTAGCGCCAGAACGGGCTCTGTTCGGTGTACGCGGCGCCCGCCGTGTCCTCGGTGCGGTCGCCGCGCGCCAGGTACGAGGTCTGGCGGGCGTGCGGATGGTACGTCACCGAGCCCGACGCCTGCGGGGCGTAGGTGGTGATCAGCAGGTCGGCGGCGGCCGGGATGTTCATGCGCACCGGGTCGCTGCTGGCGGCCTGGCCGGGCGGAATGGTCACCCAGGAGCGGTTGTCGAACGTGAGCCGCCGCATGGTGCCCGCCGCCGCCGTCGGGTTGCTGGGGGCGGCCGCCAGCGCCAGCGAGGCATGCGTGATCGTCAGCGGGTGGGCGCTGTACAGGTTGGAGAGCTGGATGCGCGCGCCGGTGCCGCCGATGCTGGTGTGGACGACGTTCCGCAGGGACATGCCGGAGAGGCCGCGGAGCGTGTTCGGCTCGGCCGCGGCGGCGGACGCCGACCAGGAGCCCACCCAGGACCCCGACGAGGCCGGGGCCGCGGAGTTGCGGGTACCCTGCGCGGCCTCGTTCACATTCCGGTCCCGGCCGCCGACCCCGACGAATATCGCGGTCGAGACGAGGACCACCACAGCCGCCAGCGCAGCGAACACGGCATAGGCCGTGCGTCTGGGCATAGGGGGCACACTCATGGGCGGAGGTCTCCTCGGGCAGCCGGAGCCTTCAGGCTCCGAAAGTGAACGGGAACGGCGAGCGACGCTGCTTCGCCGATGCGGTCCGGTCGGTCCTCCATGATCCCATGTCCGGACGGAGGTCCGCCTGTCGGCCTGCCCCCGGTTGGACGGGGTCGCTCCCCCGGACAGACGACGGGAACTCGCCGTTCGTTCCACTCAGGGAACGAGTGAGACAGGAACGAGACAATGCGGAGGGGAGGCTCGACCGGGTGGAGCGTATGAACCGGACAACGGCGGATCAAAAGACGGACGAAAAGGGGCCGACGGCGCCCGGCGCGAGGGCGGCGGCCGGTGGCATCGTCGCGTTCGCGGACACCCCCCTCGACGAGGAGCGGCGGCGCGGCGTGCGGCGGATGAAGGCCATCGCCACGGGCATGCTGCTCGCCGTCGCGCTGGTGTACGCGGCCGCCAAGGGGGCGCAGAGCTCCGGCGCCGGGGGCTGGGCCGGGTATGTGGCCGCGGCCGCCGAGGCGGGCATGGTCGGCGCGCTGGCCGACTGGTTCGCGGTCACCGCCCTGTTCCGGCGGCCGATGGGGCTGCCCATCCCGCACACCGCGATCATCCCGACGAAGAAGGACCAGCTCGGGTCGACCCTGGGCGACTTCGTCGGCGAGAACTTCCTGTCCGGCGATGTCGTACGGCTGCGGCTGCGCGCCGTCGGCATCGGCAGCCGCCTCGGCACCTGGCTGGCCGAACCGGCGCACGCCGACCGGGTGACGGCCGAGTTGGCGACCGCGCTGCGCGGCGCGCTCACCGTGCTGCGCGACTCCGATGTGCAGGCGGTGGTCGGTGAGGCGATCACGCGGCGCGCGGACGCCCAGGAGATCGCGCCGGGGCTCGGCAAGCTGCTGGAGCGGATCGTCACGGACGGCGGCCACCGCCGGGCCGTGGACCTGGTGTGCGTACGCGCCCACGACTGGCTGGTCGAGCACAACGAGTCGGTGATGGACGCGGTGACCGGCGGCGCGCCCGGCTGGACGCCGCGGTTCGTGGACCGCAGGGTCGGCGAGCGGGTCTACCGGGAACTGCTGCGGTTCGTCCGGGAGATGCGCGACATGCCGGACCATCCGGCGCGCGGCGCCGTGGACCGCTTCCTGTCCGACTTCGCCGGGGACCTCCAGTCGGACACCGACACCCGCAGCCGGGTCGAGCGGCTCAAGGGCGAGGTGCTGGGCCGCGGTGAGGTGCAGGACCTGATCGCCTCGACCTGGTCCTCGGTGCGGTCGATGATCGTCGCGGCGGCCGAGGACGAGCGCAGCGAGCTGCGGCTGCGGGCCCGGGCGGCGATCCTGTCCCTGGGCACGCGGATGGTGACGGACACTCGGATGCGGGGCAAGATCGACGGCTGGCTGGAGGACGCGGCCGTCTATGTGGTGACGACCTATCGCAACGAGATCACCTCGCTGATCAGCGAGACGGTCGCGGGCTGGGACGCGGAGCACACCTCCCGGAAGATCGAGGCCCATATCGGCCGCGATCTGCAGTTCATCCGGATCAACGGCACGGTGGTGGGCGCCCTGGCGGGGCTGGTCATCTACACCGTCTCGCGGGCGCTGGGCGGCGGGTAGCGCCGCGTTTGCCGGGGGCGCGTCTCTGGCAGGTGCGCGCCGCAGGGCTTATCGTGCCCCTCCCGGTGGCCTGGGTGGGGAGGTCGGTGTGCGACGGCGGCGGTTGTTACTGGCCCGGGTGCTGTGGACCGGCGGCGAGGTCGCCGTCACGATCGGGCTCGTCGTTCTCCTGCTGGTCGTCCACCAGCTGTGGTGGACCAACCGGGAGGCGCGGCAGGGCGCGCACCGCCAAGTGACGGAGCTGGAGCGGCGGTGGGGCGCCGACGATCCCACGGTGCCCTCGTCCGGTACCGGCGGGGACGGTACCGGCGGGGACGGTACGGAATCCGGCAGCGGTACGGAGTCCGGTGGCGCGGGCGGTACGCACCGCAGGGACGACGGCGAGGCGACCGTGACCGTGCACGACGGGACCCCGCGCCGCGACCAGGCCTACGCCGTGCTCCGCATCCCGCGCATCGGGCTGACGGCCCCCGTCGCCGAGGGCATCAGCAAGACCAAGGTGCTCAACCGGGGATACGTGGGCCACTACCCGGGAACGGCCCAGCCGGGGCAGCTGGGCAACGTCGGGCTCGCGGGCCACCGCAACACCCACGGCGAACCGTTCCGCCACCTCGACGAGATGCGCCCCGGGGACACGGTGGGCATCGAGACCGCCGCCGCCCGCTACACGTACGTCGTCGAGCGCGTCCTGCCGCGCACCTCGCCGTCCGACGGCACGGTGATCGCCAAGGTGCCGTACAGCTCGGCCCATCCGCGCTACCGCTACACCGAGCCCGGCTCCTACCTCACACTGACCACCTGCACCCCTGAGTACACCTCCCGCTACCGGCTGGTGGTCTGGGCCAAGCTGACAGCGGCCGGACCACGCGATGTCGGTGGTTCCTCCTGAACTGATGTGCGACTCGCCGCCGCCGTCGCGGTCGCGGCCGCGTTGCTGCTGCGCGGCCGGTGAGCGAGGGGCGGGTCCACTCCGTGAACGGGGTCTTGCGGGGTGGAAGAGGCTCATGCAGGATCAAGCGGCCAGAGGCCATGGTGTCGCCCCTGGCCACCGTCCTGAGACCAGGGAGTTGTGAGGATGAAGCTGCTGCGCGTCGGACCGGCTGGGGCGGAACGCCCGGCCCTCCTCGACCAGAACGGCACCCTCCGCGACCTGTCCGGCCTGGTCCCGGACATCGACGGGGCCCTGCTCGCCGACGAGGCGGCGCTCGGCCGCATCCGGGCGGCGGCCGCGGCCGAGGGCGCCGACGCGCTGCCGGTGATCCAGGACGGTGGCGTACGGGTCGGCCCGCCGCTGGGCCGTATCGGCAAGATCGTGTGTATCGGGCTGAACTACCACGATCACGCGACCGAGACCGGCGCCGCCCTCCCGGCGGAGCCGATCCTCTTCATGAAGGCCCCCGACACGGTCATCGGCCCCGATGACACCGTGCTGGTCCCGCGCGGCAGCCTCAAGACCGACTGGGAGGTCGAGCTGGCCGTCGTCATCGGCCGCACCGTCCGCTACCTCGACTCCGACGAGGCCGCCCTCGACGCCGTCGCGGGGTACGCGATCGCGCACGACGTCTCCGAGCGGGAGTTCCAGATCGAGCGCGGCGGCCAGTGGGACAAGGGCAAGAACTGCGAGACGTTCAACCCGCTGGGCCCCTGGCTGGTCACCGCCGACGAGGTCCCGGACCCGCAGGCGCTCGGCCTGCGGCTGTGGGTCAACGGTGAGATCAAGCAGAACGGCACGACGGCCGAGCAGATCTTCGGCGTCGCCCATGTGGTCCGCTACCTCAGCCAGTTCATGACCCTCTACCCGGGCGACGTCATCAACACCGGCACCCCGGCGGGCGTCGCCATGGGCGCCCCCGAGCCCAAGCCGTATCTGCGGTCCGGGGACGTGGTGGAGCTGGAGGTCGACGGGCTGGGCCGCCAGCGCCAGGAGTTCAAGGACGCGTAGCCCGCGTCACGCGACACGCGACAAGGCCCCGGCGCCCGTCTCGGGCACCGGGGCCTTGTCGCGGGCCCGGAGGTCATTCGGCCGTCTGGGCCGCCTTCCCCTTCGCCTTCTGGGGGCCGGCGCTCGGCGTCGAGCCGTACGCCTTCAGGAAGCGGTCGCGGAAGCTGTTCATCTTCCACACCGGGGTGTCCGCGCGGGGCATCAGGCCGTCCGCCCAGTGCCAGTCGGTGATCCGCTTCAGCACCTTCGGGTCACGGGCGACGATGGAGACCGGCACGTCCCGGCTCGTGTGGTTGCCGCTGACCCGGGCCAGCGGCTGGTGGTCGCCGAGGAAGACGAGCACGGTGTTCTTGTTCCCGTACTTGATCATGTAGTCGATGAGGGTGTTCACCGAGTACTGGACGGACTTGCCATACTCCTGCTTCACCTTGGTGGAGTCGGTGAACACGTCCCCGGGCCGCTTGCCCGCCTTCTCGATGTCCTTGTAGACCGACCCGTTCCCGACCTTGCTCCACGGGATGGTCTTCGGGATGGGCGCCCAGGGCTGGTGGCTGGAGGTCAGGATGTTCAGTGACATCAGCGGCTTGTCGTGCTTCTTGCCGTGCTCCAGCTGCTCGAACGCCTTCAGCGCGTACTGGTCGGGCATGGTCGACCAGCTGAACTTGGGCCCCTTGTAGCCCAGCTCGCGCGAGTCGTAGACGTGGTCGAGGCCGTAGAACGTGCCCTCCGGCCAGCTCTTCTGGACGCCCGGCATGATGCCGACCGTCCGCCAGGCACCGGTGCGCTTGAAGGCGCGGGTGATGGACAGGTGGTCACCCGCGGTGACGGTGCGGTAGCGGTTCTGGTTGTCGATCCACAGCCCGGTCAGGAAGGTGGAGTGGCCCAGCCAGCTGTTGCCGCCGTATGTCGCCGAGGTGAGCCAGCCGCTCTTGGCGGCGTATCCGGCCTTGTCCAGCCGCCCGGTCGCCTTCTTCAGCGCCGCGTCGACACCGGGCGCGATCGCCGGGTCCTCGATCGCGCTGCGGCCGTAGCTCTCGATGAAGGTGAAGATCATGTCCTTGCCGCGCAGCCCGGTCAGCAGCTGATCGCCCGGGGTGTCCCCGTAGGTGTCGTACGCGGCGATCTTCTTGAACTCGCGCTCGTCCTTGATGGTCTTCTCCACCCGCTCCGCCCGGTCCTGGACCGCCGCGGACGTGCTCCGGGACGCCACCGGCACCCCCGCGACCTGCGCTCCGACCGACGCGCACACGACCCAGACGGTCCCGGCCGCCAGGGTGGTACGGGTCGCCACGACGCTGTTGCGGGCCATGACGTTGCCGATCCGGAGGACCGCCAGCGCCATGAGGGCGAACATGGCGAGGACGAGCACCGCGACCCCGACCACGGCGGCTGCCGCGGCCGTCTGGCCGACCGAGTCCTCCAGGTACGACTGGGCGTCGTCGAACAGAATCCAGTCGAGCACCACGTTGAAGCCGCGGCCCAGGAACTCGTTGAAGCCCATGTCGAGCATGTTCAGGATGGCCAGCGCGGCCAGGAACAGCCCCGCCAGCACCGCCACCACGCGCCGGGCGACGGTCGGCAGGAGCAGCAGCAGACCGGCCCCGAAGATCAGTTCCACCGGGATGCGGGCGAAGTGCTCGGTGGTGAGGAGTTCGAGCTTCGCCGGCAGCAGCAGGGCGACGAAGACCAGCGCGAGGGACAGGCCGGTGGCCGTCCACGACAGGGCGCGCGCCGCGACGGGATACCGGTCCCGCCAGCCGCCGCGGCCCCCGGTGGAGGCCGGGTCCGGGCCGTCGTCGTCGGTGCCGTCACCGGCGGTGGCAGCACCGAGCAGCTCGGCGGGTGGGCCGTCGTCGTCCGCGGCTGCTTTGTTGTCGGCGGCCTTTTCTCCGGTGGCTTTGTCTCCGGTGGCCTTGGCTTCGGCTTCGTCGGCCTTGTCGCCCTCGGCGGCCTTGTCCTCGGCCTTGTCCTCGCTCTTGGAGTCACCGCCTGCGGGGTCACCGCCCTTGGGGCCACCCTCCTTGGGCGTATCGCCCTCGGGGTCTCTGTCCCGGCCCTCGGCGGCGGCGTCCGGCTCCCGCCCCGGCGGGCGGCCTTCCGGGGTTTCACCCTCCTCCGGGGCAGCCTTGTCGGCGTTGTCCTTGTCCGGCAGCTGACGCATCCCGAAGGTCCTTCCGTGCGGGGCCCGGTGGTGACACGGCGGACCAGGCTCGGGGGTCATGGGCCGCCGTTACCCGTACGGCCCGGGGGCCGGAAGTGTTCAATGACCAGCAGGTCCGTCCGGCCCGCTGTACGCGTGGACCACGGCGAGTCGTCCGTCCGCGGTGTGCCAGTCGGAGGTCATGGCCCTGACGAAGCGCCACCCGGTGCGCTCGTACAGCCCGATGGCCGCGGTGGCGCCCGAGTCGACCTCCAGTACGGGCCGCAGCCCGTCCGCCACCGCCGTCCGGGCCGCGTGGCCGAGCAGTTCGGCGGCCAGGCCGCGGCGGCGTGCGGCGGTGGTGACGAAGAGTCTGGCGATGGCGGCGAGCCCCTCGGCCGGTGCGCCGATGGCGTCCGCGAGGGCGGGATCGGTCCGGGTGAGCGTCACATGGCCGAGTACGGCGGGGCCTTCGGCCGCGACCCAGGCGCCGAGCATCCCGTCCGGTGTCAGCCAGCCCTCCGGGTCGTCGGGCCAGTGCACCGGGTAGCGGTCGGCCCGCTGGACGGTCGCGAGCGCGGTGGCACAGGCCGCCAGGTCCTGGCCGGTGCGGGGACGTATCTGCGAGGGCACCGCAGGATCATGGCATGGCGCGGTCGACGGTGCGCAGGGTGATCAGGGCCCCCGCGAGGAAGGCCAGCCCCGCGATGGCCAGTGCCGTATACAACCCGGCCAGGGCCCCCGCCCCGGCCAGGGCGCCCCCACCGGCCAGGGCGCCGAGCAGGGCGACGCCGATGACGCCGCCGGTCTGCCGGGACGCGTTGATCACGCCGGAGGCGAGCCCGGCCCGCTCCCCGGGCACGCCGTCGGTGACGGCCGTCGTCGCGGCGGGCATGGTGAACGCCATCCCGAAGCCGGTGGCCATCAGCGGCAGCACCAGCAGTGGATACGGAACGTGCCCCACCGCGGCGGCGAGCCCGAGCAGCCCCGCCCCGCCCGTGACCAGGCCGATGAGCATCGTGGGCCGTGGGCTGCCGACCCGGGCGGTGAAGCGCCCGGACAGCCACGAACCGGCTGCCACCACGCCCATCTGCGGCAGCAGCGCGAGCCCGGCGCGCAGCGCGGAGTAGTGCAGGGTCTGCTGGAAGTAGAGGTTGACGACGAACAGTTCGCCGTAGAAGCCGAGGTTGATCAGCAGCCCGACCGCCGTGCCCCCGGCGAAGGTGGGCGCGTGGAACAGCCCGAGGGGCAGCATCGGCGCGCGCACCCTCCGTTCGACGGCGACGAACCCGGCAGCCGCCAGGACGAACACCAGCGCACCGGCCGCCACCAGCGCGTCCACCCCGGAGCGGCCGCCCTCGATCATGGTGAGGGCCAGCGCGGTCAGCGCCGTGACGCCGACGATCTGCCCGGCCGGGTCCAGCCCCCTGCCGGTCTGCGCGCGCGGCGCCGGAACGTACCGCTGGGTCAGCGCCATCGCGGCCAGCCCGATGGGCACGTTCACGAAGAACACCCACCGCCAGCCGACCTCGGCGACCAGGACGCCGCCGAGGAGCGGACCGCCCGCCGCGGCCACCCCGGCGATGCCGCCCCACACCCCGACCGCGCGGGCGCGCGTCGTCCGGTCGGCGTACGCGGCCCGCAGCAGCGCCAGCGAGGCCGGGACCGAGAGCGCCGCCCCGGCGCCCTGCGCCACTCGCGCGAGCACCAGCAGCGATATGCCGGGGGCCAGCCCGCAGCCGAGCGACGCCGCCACGAACACCCCGAGCCCGGCCTGGAACACCCGCCGGGCGCCGAAGCGGTCCGCGAGCGCCCCGCCGGACAGCAGCCCGGCCGCCAGCACCAGCAGATAGCCGTCGACCACCCACTGGAGGCCGTTCACGCCCGCCCGCAGATCGGTCCGCAGGGCGGGCAGGGCGACGTTCACGATCGTGCTGTCCAGGATGACCATGAAGTAGCCCGTACACACCGCGACCAGCGCGAACGACAGGATGCGCGCCGATGTACGCGGGGTCGATATGTCCGGGGTGCCGGTTTCCGTCGCCATGTCCTCACCGTAGGCGCGGAACGCTTCGGCGCCCGGCGAAGCGATGCCGCCGCCTCAGACGGAGAGGAACCGCTCCAGCGCCGCCACCACCAGCGCGTGGTCCTCCGCCTGTGGCAGGCCCGAGACGGCGACGGTGCCGATGACGCCCGTACCCGTCACATGGAGCGGGAAGGCGCCGCCGTGCGCGGCGTAGCGGTCGGGGTCGAGGCGGGAGGACTCCTCGAAGGTCGTGCCCTTCGCCCGGAACCGGGTGCCGACGAGATAGGAGGAGGCGGCATAGCGGTCGACGACCCGGCACTTGCGCTCCAGCCAGGCGTCGTTGTCGGCCGAGGTGCCGGGCAGGGCGCGGTGAAAGAGGCGCTGGCCATGGCGTCGTACGCCGATGGTGATGGCCGCGTCGCGCTCCTCGGCCAGCTCGGCGATCAGGCAGCCGAGGCGCCAGGCGTCGTCGTTGGAGAAGGACGAGAAGCGCAGTCGGCGCTCGTGCTCCTCCAGGCGGGCGATGAGGTCCGCGATGTCCTGGGTGCTCACGCGGCGCCCCCGATGTGGACCGTACGGCCTTCCGCCGCCGACACCCGGGCCGCCTCCAGCACCCGCAGCGCCGCCGCCGCCTCGGCCGCGGTGACCGGGGGCGGGGTGCCGTCGCGGAGGGCGGTGGCGATGGCGGCGTAGTACGCGGGGTAGTCGCCGGGAACGGTGGGGACGGGCCGTCCGCCGCCGGTCAGCGGCGACTCGCCCGCGCCCAGCCGACCCCACGCGGACTCGGGCTCGGCGCCCCACGCCCCGGATTCCGCCGGGCGCAGGCCTTCGCGGAGAGCCGCCTCCTGCGGGTCGAGACCGTACTTCACGTAGCCCGCCTCGCTGCCCAGCACCCGGAAACGCGGGCCGAGCTGGGCGGTGATCGCGCTCATCCACAGCTGCGAGCGGACGCCGTTCGCGTGGTGGACGGCGATGAAGGTGTCGTCATCGGCCTGCGCCCCGGCGCGGCGCACGTCGACCTCGGCGTAGACGGAGACGGCCGGGCCGAAGAGGGTGAGCGCCTGGTCGACCAGATGGCTGCCCAGGTCGTACAGCAGCCCGCCGATCTCGGCCGGGTCGCCGGACTCGCGCCAGCCGCCCTTCGGCTGCGGCCGCCACCGTTCGAAGCGCGACTCGAAGCGCAGCACCTCGCCGAGCGCGCCGTCGGCGAGCAGCGAGCGCAGGGTGAGGAAGTCGTTGTCCCAGCGGCGGTTCTGGAAGACGCTCAGCAGCAGCCCACGGGCCTCGGCGAGCGCGGCCAGCTCCTCGGCCTCGGCGGCGGTCGCGGCCAGCGGCTTGTCCACGACGACCGGCAGCCCGGCTTCGAGCGCGGCGCGCGCGAGCGGGACATGGGTGCGGTTGGGGGAGGCGATGACGATCAGGTCCAGCTCACCGGCGCGGGCCCACAGCTCGTCGGCGGACGCGGCGATCCGCACGCCGGGATGCTCGTCGCGGGCCTGCCGCTGCCGCTCGGGGCTGGCGGTGACAACGGTGTCGAGCACGAGGCCTTCGGCGGCGGCGATCAGGGGGGCGTGGAAGACGGAGCCCGCGAGGCCGTAACCGATCAGTCCCGCCCGGAGCGCGCTGTCCCTGCTGTTGGCATCCCTGCTGTTGGCATCCATGCCGCCACTTTGACAACAGTGTTGCGAAAGCGCAAGCGATGGCCACAATGGGGGAGTGAACAGCACGATGTCGGGGGCGGCCGGGCCCGGAGCCAATCTGTCCGCCCTGCGCAGCCACAACGCCGCCCTCGTCCTGCGCCTGCTGCGCGACGCGGGCGAGGACGGGGTCAGCAGGCTGGAGCTGGCCGACCGCACCGGCCTCACCCCGCAGGCCGTCAGCAAGATCACCGCCCGGCTGCGGGCCGAGGGCCTGGCGGCCGAGGCGGGCCGCCGTGCCTCGACCGGCGGCAAGCCGCGCACCGTGCTCCGCCTGGTCCCGGACGCCCGCCACGCGATCGGCCTGCACCTGGACCGGGACGAGCTGACGGCCGTCCTGGTCGACCTCGCGGGCACGCCGGTGGCCCTCCGTACCGCACGATTCGACTTCGGCGCCGAGGCGGAACGGGCGCTGACGGAGGCGGCGTCGGAGGTCGAGGAGCTGATCGGCGACACCGACGGGGAGGGGCTGCTCGGGGTGGGGATCGCCGCGCCCGGCCCGCTCGACCACGGCTCCGGCGTACTGCACCGGGTCACCGGCTTCCCCCACTGGGACGGGTTCCCGCTGCGCGACGCGCTCGCCGGACGGCTCGGTCTGCCCGTCGTCCTCGACAAGGACACCAACGCCGCCGCCCTCGGCCTCGCGGCCCCGGCCGTCGATTCGTTCGCGTATCTGCATTTGGGCACCGGCCTCGGCGCCGGGCTCGTCCTCGACGGGGGCGTGTACCGGGGCGCGCGGACGGACGCGGGGGAGTTCGGCCACCAGGTGGTCCAGCTCGACGGGGAGCGCTGCGGCTGCGGCAACCACGGCTGCCTCGAAGCCCTGTGCCTGGCCGCCGTGGCCCGTGGCGAACAGGCGCACGCTGCCCGGCTGCTCGGCGTCGGCGCGGCCAACCTCGTACGGCTCCTCGACATCGACCGGGTGCTGCTCGGCGGCCGGATCGTGCTGGCCGACCCCGCCCCGTACGCACGCGGCGTGGCCGCCGTGCTCGCCGAGGACGCCGCCCGCACCAACCGCCCCACGGTCCCGGTCGACGTCGTACGCGGCGGGGCGCGGGCGGTGGTCGAGGGCGCGGCACAGCTCGTGCTCGCCCCGCTCTTCGCACTGGGCTGATCGAGGGGTTGTTGACGGCCAGTCGGGGTCAATCGGCGGCCCCGGCGGTGTGTCGGCGTGCCCACGCGGAATGTGGCGGAGTGCTCGGGGATACGCCGCTGCCAGCAGAGGTCACCCATGCGCCTGCCCACCGCCCTGTCCCTCCGTGCCGCCCGCTCCCTCCGTACTGCCCGGTTTCTCCGTACCGCCCGGTCCGTCCGTACCGCCCTGCCCGCGGCCGCGCTCGCGCTCGCCCCGGCCCTGTACGGGGTCGGGGCGCACGCGTACGCCGCCGCCCCTGAACCCGCCCCGGCCTGCGGGGACGAGACCACCTCCGACTTCCCGATAGAGACCCGGCTGCGCGGCGGGCCCGACCACTACGCGCGGGGCGCCGGGTGGCAGCAGTGGCATCTGGAACTGCGCAACACCACGGACACCGGATGCCGGGCGATCCACCCCGTCGCGGTCCTCACCGACCAGGGCCATGCGCTGCGGCCCCGCCAGATCCAGCTGGAGTTCCTGGACCCGTACGCGGACGGCGGCACCTGGCGGGACGTCTCCTTCGAGACGACCGACGAGGACGAGAACGTCGGGGTGTTCGAGAAGGACTTCAAGGGGTTCACGGTGGCGGCGGGCAAGACGGTCGACGTACGCATACGTTCCCGCTTCACCTCCGACGCCCCTCTGGGCCCGGTCACGGCCAACGCCATCGCCGTACAGCGGCGCGCGGACGACGGGAGCTGGGTCGGCCAGTCGAACGACTACGCGTTCCGGATCGACGCGGGGGCGGTCCCCGGCGCGGACGGTACGTCGGGGGCGGACGCGCCCGTACCGGACACGAAGCCGAGCGCCCCACCGCAGGCTGAGCCGAGCGCCGAGCCGGAGCGGGAGCCGAGCGCCGAGCTGGACCCCGAACCGAGCGCCGAGCCCAAGACCGACCCCCAGACCGAGCCCAAGGCTGATCCCAAGGCCGACCCCGAGACCGAGCCCGAGGCCTTGCCCGAGACCGAGCTGAGCACCGACCCGGCCGCTGAGCCGAGTGCCGTGCCGAGCCCGGCCCGCCGCCTGGACCGGAGCCCCGTCGCGGTGCCGCCGAGCCCCGACAGCGAGACGGACCAGGGCACCGGCACCGAGGACCCGGCGGATTCCGGCACCGACGAGGACGTGGACGCGGACGTGGATCTGGGCACCGGCACGGATGAGGCGGACACGGACGAGGCGGACACGGAGGCGGACCCCGGCACCGACACGGACACCTCCGACACCGGAGCAGACACCGAGACCGGCACCGACCCGGGAACTGAGACCGGCACCGACCCGGGAACTGAGACCGGCACCGACCCGGGAACTGAGACCGGCACCGACCCGGGAACCGAGACCGGAACCGACCCCGGCACCGACCCGGAAACCGGAACCGGCACCGACCCCGGCTACGAAACCGGCACCGACCCCGGCACCGAAGAAACCCCGCCCGCATCCGACGACCCCGGATACGAAACGGGCGACGACCCGGGCTCCGAGAAGACCGACCCCGACAAGGGCGACACCGACACCGATCGGCGCGACAACGAGGACGGCGCCCACCACCCCGAGCACCGGAAGCCCGAGCTGGCCGCGACGGGCCGTGACGTCCGACTCGCCGGGCTCGGCGTCGTCAGTATCGGACTCGTGGCCGGGGGCGCCGCCCTCGTCGTGAAGTCCCGGCGCGCAAGGCGCTGAGGGACGCTGCCGCTATCCGCCCCGGGGCCCCTCGCCCCGGCGGCGGAGCTCGTCGTCGACCTTGTCCGCGCCGCGCTGGACCTGATCCGAGTGCTTGCCGCCGGTCTTCTTGTCGGCGGTGTCCGCCCCCTTGCGTGCGGCCTGTCGGCTCTTGTCCGGGTTCTTGGCGATCGCGTCCTTCAGCTTGTCCATGATGCCCATGGCGGTCTCCTTACCGTCGGATTACCGTCGGCTCGCGTTCCCCCTCCCCTCAGGATCGGACACCTGTGCGGGTCTGTCGCGCTGAGGCTCAGCGGCCCCCGGTTAGGCTGTGGACGTCGCCCAGACGGTCGAACGGACAAAGGGACAAACGGTCAAGCCGAGCGGAGAGCAACCAGTGGCAGAGCGTAAGCCGATCGAGTCATGGCTCACCGACATGGACGGGGTGCTGATGCACGAGGGCATACCGGTGCCCGGGGCCGACGCCTTCATCAAGCGGCTGCGCGAGTCCGGCAGGCCGTTCCTCGTGCTCACGAACAATTCCATCTACACCCCGCGCGATCTGCACGCCCGGCTCTCCCGCATCGGCCTCGACGTACCGGTCGAGAACATCTGGACGTCGGCGCTGGCCACCGGCCAGTTCCTGGACGAGCAGCGCCCCGGCGGGACCGCGTACGTCATCGGGGAGGCGGGGCTGACGACCGCCCTGCACGACATCGGCTACGTACTGACCGATGTCGAGCCGGACTACGTCGTCCTCGGCGAGACGCGTACGTACAGCTTCGAGGCGCTGACCAAGGCCATCCGCCTGATCAACGACGGAGCCCGGTTCATCGCGACCAACCCGGACGAGACCGGCCCCTCGGCCGAGGGCGCGCTGCCCGCCACGGGCTCGGTCGCGGCGCTGATCACCAAGGCGACGGGCCAGGAGCCGTACTTCGTCGGCAAGCCGAATCCGCTGATGATGCGGGCCGGGCTGAACGCGATCGGGGCGCACTCCGAGACCAGCGCGATGATCGGCGACCGGATGGACACGGACGTGCGGGCCGGTCTGGAGGCGGGCATGGAGACGTTCCTCGTGCTCACCGGGGTGACGCAGTCCGAGCAGGTCGACCGCTTCCCGTACCGGCCGTCCACCGTCGTCGACTCGATCGCGGACCTCGTGGACCGCGTCGTCTGAGCAGTCGTCCGAGCAGTCGCCGACGCACCCAGATGGAGCAGGACCGGGTCCGCAGCGGATGCGGGGCCCGGCCGGGCGCGTGAGCCTCGTGGTGGGAGGTTCACGATGCGCATCGCCGCCCTCACACTCTGTACGGCAACGCTCACGGCAACTCTCTGCCTCATCGCCTCGGGCCCCGCACTCGCCGATCAGCGCCACGACGGCACCGCCACGATCCGGGTCAGTCCGCTCGCCATCCCGCCCGGCACCGAGGTGGAGGTGCGGGCCTTCGGCTGCCAGGGCACGGCGGCGACGGCCACCTCGCCGGTGTTCGTCGACGACGCGGAGCTGACCCCCGACGGCGACGGGCTGTTCAGCGAGGCGACGATCCGTTCGACGGCGACCAAAGGCGCACACCGGGTCGCCGTCGACTGCGGCGACGCGGCCCCGGGCCTCGGCCCCGGCCCTGGCCCCGGCATCGGTACCGGGAAGGTCTCCGTCGCCGTGGAGCGCCCACCCTCGCCCGTCGCACCCGTCCGCGCGGGCGGCGGCGGTGCCCCACGGCCCGCCGGGGCCGAGGACCGGTGGCCACGGGACGGCATGGGCGGCGCGGAGGCGTACGGCCTGGTGCTGTCCGGCGGTACGGCGGTGGCCGTCGCCGGGCTCGCGGTACGACGGCGTCGGCAGCGGGTGGGTGGCGATGTCTGACTCGCGCTTCGCCGGAGCCGGACGGCTGGCCATGGGCCTGGCCTGGGTGGCGCTGCTGCTCGGGCTGTGGATGTGGGGCCGGGACATCACCGACGGTACGGGCGCCCCGGCGCCGATGACGGGGGACGCGGCCGCGGTCGGCCGCCCCCCGGCCCACCCGCTGCCCGCGGCGCACACCCCACTCCCGGCCGCCCGCCCCGAACGGGTCGACATCGCGGCGGCCGGGGTCCACGCCCCGGTCATCGGCGCGGGCCTGGACCGCAAGGGGGCCGTGAAGCCGCCGCCCTTCAGCCGCGCGGACTCCGTCGCCTGGTACCGGGGCGGCCCCGAGCCGGGCACGGCGGGGGCGGCGCTGCTGGTCGGCCACGTCGACACCCGCTCCAAGCCCGCGGTCTTCTACCGGCTGAGCGACCTCCGGCGCGGCGAGACGCTCCGGGTCGCGCGGTCGGACGGTTCGACGGCGGAGTTCACGGTCGAGGACGTGGCGATGGTGACCGCCAAGCACTTCGACGCGCGCCGGGTGTACGGGGCGCGAACCGGGGGCCGGGCGGAGCTGCGGCTGATCACCTGCGGCGGACGGTTCGACCGGAAGACCCGGACGTACTCGGCGAACGTTGTGGTGTCCGCGTACCTGACGAGCACGAGCACGAGCACGAGCAAGAGCAAGAGCACGAGCCCCAGCACAAGTACGAGCATCAGCCCCAGCGCAACCCCCCCACCCCCCGAACCACCCCCGGGAACGCGGGCTGACGCCCGCCCGTTCTCCGGTCATGGGTGGGTGGTTGCCGTATCTGATCTTCGTAGGCGCACTGGTGGCCATCATGGGCTTCTTCGCCTGGCTGGCCGTCCTGGCCCGCCGTCGGGGCGTCGCGGGGTCGGCGATCCGCGCGGCCGTGGCGGCGCATGACCAGGCGTGGCAGGTGTCGGGCTATCAGTCCCACCTGGAGGTCAGGGCGCAAGCGGAACGCAAAGCACCGATCGAGTCCCCCGACCACCCATGGCGCCCGGTCAGCCATGACCTCGGCGCGCGACACCCGGCGGCCCGCGCTCCCCGCCGGGGCCGCCTCCGCCGGAGCCTGCGCCGCCGCTTCCGTCGGTAGAACGCCGTGCGAATCGCGCCGGACGGGCGAAAACCCGCCTCCGGTTGAGGATGCGGGCCCGGGCGGCCAGGGCCCTGTGCAAGGATGGATTCGACCGGCTTGTCCCACCCGGGGGCCCACTGTCCGCCCCCGGAGCGTGCACCCAAGGGGGAGTGGATGTACGGCAGTTGCACCGGCCGTCGGCACACGGTTGCCCGTCACCACGACCGTAAGCGGAATCTCAGGCGCAACGGCGTGGCGGCCGCCGGAGCGCTGCTGTCGCTCGCGACGCTCACCGGCTGCTTCGGCGCCTCCGAGGGCTCCAGCGGAACCGATCGCGCCGCCCCACCGGCCCGTCAGAAGCAGCGCCCCAAGGCCACCGTGCCCTACTGGGTCAACCCCGATGGCAGCGCCGCCAAGCAGGTCGCCGCGTACCGCAAGGCGAAGAAGGCCGACGACGCCCAGCTGATACAGAAGATCGCCGGACAGCCGGTCGCGGAGTGGCTCGGGGTGGACAACCCGGAGGGCCAGGCGCGCGGCTTCACCGAGGCCGCAGCGCACGCCGACCGCGACGCGTTGATGGTCTTCTACAACATCCCGCACCGCGACTGCGGTCAGTACTCCAAGGGCGGTGCGGCGGACGGCGCCGCCTACCGGGCGTGGCTCGACAAGGCCGTCCGGGGCATCGGCGACCGCCCGGCCACGGTGATACTGGAGCCCGACGCGCTGCCCCACGTGGCGGACGGCTGCACGCCGAAGAAGTTCCACGAGGAGCGCTACGACCTGCTCACCGGCGCCGTCGACAAGCTCAAGGGCCTGCCCCGCACCAAGGTCTACCTGGACGCCGGAAACCCGCACTGGATCAAGGACCCGCGGGCGATGGCCGGGCCGCTCAAGCGCGCCGGGATCGCCAAGGCGGACGGCTTCGCGCTCAACATCTCCAACTACCAGACCACCGCGGAGAACAAGGCCTACGGCAAGAAGCTGTCCGCGATGGTCGGCGGCAAGCCCTTCGTGATCGACACCAGCCGCAACGGCAACGGCCCGGCCCCCGGCAAGGACGACCCGGAAGCCTGGTGCAACCCGAAGGGCCGAGCCCTGGGCGACCCGCCGACCACCGCGACCGGCGACCCGAAGGTCGACGCCTACCTCTGGATCAAACGCCCGGGCGAGTCCGACGGCCCCTGCAAGGGCGGCCCCAAGGCGGGCCAGTGGTGGCCCCGCTACGCACTCGACCTGGCGCGGAACGCCGAGTAGAGCCGGCACGAGGGCCCGCACCGCGAGCGGTGCGGGCCGCGCTCAGCCTCAGGTCGGGAACTCGCCGATCCAAGAGCGGTCCAAGAGCGCGCTGGGCAGGTACTCGGACTCGACCTCGATGGGCATGCCCGCATCGCGGGCGAAGCAGACCATCGCGAGCGGGGCCAGGGCGACGAGTCCCGAGCTCTGAATAGCCCGGCTCTCCTCGCTCCAGTAGTCCTTGTGCCATTGCAGGGCGTAGTCGAGTGACCGGTTGAATTCCTCGTTGTTCCGCGTGATGAACCGGTGGAACAGCTCCATCGGCGGATACAGCAGCTTCGCCACCGTCTCCGAGTCCGCGAGGGTGGACGCCTCCGGGTCCGTCCCGTGGACAGCGGCGGTCAGCGTCGGGACGATATCGCCGGTGCCGACCCAGTACTCCTGGAGCGTCTCGATCCACTGGTACTGGAACTCATCGAACTGCGCCCCGGATTCCCGCAGCAGGGAGATCGGCACCCGGCACAGGGCCGTGATCCGGTCCCTCTCCCGGCACACCACGGCCAGGTAGAAGGCGGTGAGCCAGGTGCCCGCGTTCGTGTACGGCTGCACTCCCGTGGCCTGGAGCGTACGGTCCTTGTCCGCGATACGGCAGGTCACGGTCGGCTCGGTGGTGGTCGCGGCGGCGAACACGGCGGACCCGAGCTGCATCGCACTGACCCATGACTCCCACGAGGGGAGCTTCTGCCCCGTGGTGTCCAGCAGGCAGTGAGACTTCGCCAGGACGAGCGCGGTGCGCAGGGCTTCACCCAGGTCGCTGGAGTCGGCCTCAAGTCCTTCGATCAGCTCTGAGGAGTCCTCTTGGAGCACGGCGAGGCCCGCCGCCGCGTTCCCCGTCGGAAAGGGGTGGCGGGAAACGACCCGCCGGGGCAGGGCTATGCCGTCCTTGGTCATGCGGCGAGACTAACGTTTCGGCACCTTCACCCATACCGCCTTCGACGGCGTCCCCTCCTCGTCGATCGCGTTCAGCATGTAGTAGCCCGGTGGCACCAGGGACGGGTCCTTCGGCAGGGTGACCGTGATGCCGTCCTTCGTCCGCTTGAAGTCGAGTGCGATCGAGCGCTGTTCGACGTTGGTCACGTGGGTGAAGGAGCTGGGGCGGAGCAGGCGCATTTTCTTGACCGCCGAGGCGTGTGCGGTCTTGTACGTGGTGCTCGCGCCGAGCTTGACCGTCCTCGGCTTGCCGTCGGTGGTGAGCTTCGGGCGGGAGTCCCGGTACAGGTACGGCGGGGTGTAGAGGTCGATCTGCTGCTGGAACTCGCCCGGCTTGGTGTTCGCCTTGTCGCTGAACAGCGAGTCGGAGCCGAAGGTCATGACGCGTCCGTCGGGCAGGAGCAGCGCGCCCGAGTGGTAGTTGCGCCCGACCAGCGGGTCGGCGACGCCGCGGGTGCGGTTGGTCTTGGGGTTGTACAGCTCGGCCTTCAGCACGTTGGTGTCGCCGCGGCCGCGGTAGTCGCCGGAGCCGTTGGTGGTCAGGATCGTGTCGTCGGGAAGGATGACGCTGCTCGGGTAGCGCGCCTTCTCGTACATGTCCGGACCGTTCTTGAACCGTGGCTGATCGTCCTTGAGGTCGACGATCCGGGTCTTGGCGGTGGCCGCGGTGGACTCGCCGACGCCGCCGCCGCCGAGCACCATGAACCGCTGGTCCTGCGCGGGCGGCAGCATGACCGACATCGACGTCTCCAGCACCTTCGGGTCGCTGATGCCCGGCACCACCTGGAATTTGTTGCTCTTCAGATCCCAGATCCCCGGGGTGCGGCCCTTGTCGTCCGGTCCGTATCCGGCGTTCGACCCGGTGTAGAAGACGCGGCCCTTTTCGGTGAGGAAGAGCGAGGGGTAGGTGGGGAAGAAGCGCCGCTTCGGCAGATACTTCCACTTGTTCGTCTTCGGGTTGTAGATCTCGTTCTTGCCCGGCACCACCTGGCCGATTTCATCGAGCCCGGACACGGCCAGCGCCCTGCCGTCCTGGAGGGTCGTCAGGGTCGGATACCAGCGGGCCTCGTTCATGGGGTCCACCGGGATGTAGCGCTCCGACTCCGGGTCGAATTCGTACGCCTGCTTGATTCCCTGGAAGTCCTTCTTGTCGAACGACAGCTTCTGCGCGATGCCGTAGAAGTTCTGCTTGTCCTTGCCCTTCAGACCGGCGATCCGATAATTGTCCTCGGTCCCGGTCTGGTACTTCTTGCCCTTCCGGCGCGCCTCGACATAGACCCGCGCCGTGCTGGCGGTGACGGTGACCTTCCCGGTCTTGGCGTTCGTCTTCTTCTTCGCGCGCGGGACCAGGACCGGGTCCTTGGACTCGAAGAGCTTGCCGCTCTCCTTGCCCGTGAAGCGCGTGCCGGACGGGAAGGTCTTCGGCTTGTCCGGGTCCTCGTTGTGGACGAACATCAGCCCGCCCGCCTTCTCGACGTCGCCCTTGAGCTTCTCGTACCGCTGTGTACCGCCCGCCACCAGCAGCTTTCCGTCCGGGAGCTGGGTGTGCCCGGAGCAGAAGAGGTCCTTGGGCGTGGGGATGTTCCGGTAGGTGTTCTTGTCTGGGTCCCATAGGACGGTGCGGAACGACTTGGCGTCGAAGTTCTTCGCGTTGTTCCCGGAACCGGCGACCAGCAGCACCTTTCCGGTGTGCAGCAGGGCGGCGTGGATCGTATTGATCCGATATTCCTTCGGGACGTTCATCACGTCCCAATGGCCGTTCTCGGCCTTGTACTCCGGTTGGTTGATCTTGTAGTCGTGATATTGCACGGAGCTGAATCGGTAGAGCGCCGGGCCATTCATCCCGGCCAGCACGGTCACGGCCGCCGCACCGATTCCGAAGCGGCGGGTGCGGCGACTCGGTCGGTACTTCACGTCTTATCGTCCCCCAAGAGCGGGCTGCGTTGTCCGTTTCTCCTGGCGGACGGTCCACCGCCAGGCGATGATCGGAGCGGCTGTGATAGCCAGGGCGAGTGATGCCCAAACGGTCATCGCTGGATGACTGTGGCCGAAGTAGAAGGAAGAGGCGAGCGACCCGCCGAAGACCACCAGGAAGAAAAGGTGGATTCGGAATGTCCCGAAGAGGGTGTCGGGGCTCGACGAGTCGCCCTTGGGGGTGACGACGAAGCGGCTCTTGCGGCGCAGTACGGCATCCATCAGGGAGCGTGCGTAAATCGGCGCGGACATCGCGGACATCACCATCCCGGCCACGCCCCCCGACCCTTCCGGCTCATGGGGGGAGACGTTGTGCCGCCGGTTCCAGATGTACAGGCCGATCTGGAGCGCGGAGGCATTGCCGTAGAGCATCATCCAGATGGCGGGATCGATCTGGATGCCGGACGCCCCGAACCCGAGGAACAGCGCGCAGCTGAGCCCGGCGAGAATCCAGTTCAGCGCCGACATCGGATAGAAGATCACCATCAGGGTGTAGTTGAAGAGCTTGCCCGCCGGGAGTGAGAAGGGCGCCTTCCAGAACTGCCCGATGATCGTCTCGTACGTGCCGCGCGACCAGCGCAGCTGCTGGGTGAAGAAGTCCGTCCAGGCGTTCGGCCCCTCGCCCACGGCGAGCACGTCCGGCGTATAGACCGAGCCCCACTTCCGCCCGGTGGCGGAGTTGCGGTGGCGGTGCAGCTCGAAGCCGGTGGCCATGTCCTCGGTGATCGAGTCGTACAGCCCGCCGATGCTCTTGATGGCGCTGATCCGCACCGCGTTGTTGGTGCCGACGAACATCGGCGCGCGGTACGCGTTCCCGGCGCGCTGGATCAGCGCGTGGAACAGGAACTGCTGGCTCTCGGCGGCCTTCGTCACCGCCGCGTCGTAGTTCCCGTACACCTGCGGGCCGACGACGAACGCGATGTCCGGGTCGCGGAAGTAACCGAGCATCCGCTCCAGGTAGTTCGGCAGCGGGACGTGATCGGTGTCGACCGAGGCGAAGAAGTCATAGGCGTCGCCGTGGGCGTCGAGCCAGGCGTTGTAGTTGCCGTGCTTGGTCTTCGCCCGGTACGGGCCCTTGGCCTGGTTCCACTTCTCGACGCCCTTGCGGGAGAAGTGGTGCACGCCCAGGCGCGCGCACACCTCCTTCACCTCAAGGTCGTCGCCCTCGTCCAGCAGCCAGACATCCAGCTCCCCCCGGTGGCGTACTCTGACCGCCGCCTGGAGCGTCTTCGTCACCATCTCGATCGGCTCCTTGCCGGGCACGAACGTGGTGATGAAGGCGACCTTCGTACCGCTCTCGGGCACGACCGGGACCGGATCGCGGGCCACGAGCGTCGCGTGCGCGTTGGACGTGACGTTCATCGTGCGGAATAACTCGATCAGCCCGATCGACACCAGCATCACCGTGTCCAGCACCGCCATGGTCGGGCTGGTGCCGGTGCGGTCGGTCCAGTGCGCGGGCTGGATCAGCCACACCAGCAGCCCCAGCGACACCAGCGGCGCCGCCCCCAGCAGCAGCGCCGCGCGGATGCGGTGCGGCTCGTCCGCCAGCAGGCTGCGGTAGCGCACGCGGTACGGCTGGGACGGGTCGGGCCGGGTCAGCGGCCCCGCGAGTCTGCTGTAGTGCTCGTAGTCGTACTTCGGCAGCGGCCGCCGCCGGTGGTTCCGCTGCTGACGCGGGATGCGTAAGCGCGTCGTGGCGGACGAGTCGTACGAACCCTGCTTACGCGAATCCTGGTCATGCGAATGCTGCCGGGCGCCTGTCGGCGTCGACGTCATGAGTCATTCCCCCCGCACGCGGGCTGGCTGCGTGTCGTCACGTTCTCCTGGCCGGCACGACCCCCCACGGCCGTACGGGCACGATAGTGGAGCGACCGGACCCGTCGAATGGAATCGAATATGGAATGGCCGCCTTCTGCTTGTGCGCGAAGTGTGCCGGACCCCTCCCGTCCGGTTTCCCCCCGGTCCACCCCAACACCCCGTGTCACAGGCTGTGTTGGTGTGCGATGCACCCAGATCAGGGTCTCGAAGGCGCCCGCATGATCGCAATCCGAAACGCGCCCTTATTCGGACAAAGGTGCGCAATGAGGGGGCGTGGCGGGCGGTCGCGAAAACGGCTTATTCGTGATGCGGGGAACGCAGTCTGTTGCGAATGTTGCAGAAGTGGTCGCGAATCGCCTCTTCGGCGCGTAGGGCGTCCCCGGACCGTACCGCTTCGAGGATGTGGCGGTGCTGGGTGAGGGTGACGTGGGGGTCGGTCGGTACGTCGACCAGGTCCGTACGCACCCGGTGAAACGCGTCCCAGAACGCCTCCAGCACCTCGCTGAGCAGCGTATTGTCCAGGCTCCCGTACAACGCGGCGTGAAACGCGCGATCCGTCTCGCTGCGCACGGCCCCCTCGGCCGCCTCGCTCTCCATCCGCCGCACGATCGCGTCCAGCGCCTTGAGATCCGCCTCGGGTATCCGCCCCGCGAGCCGCGCGATCAGCCCCGTCTCGACGGCCTCGCGCAGCTCCAGCAGCTGGAGCAGGCTGTCCTCGCCCCGGTAGTGACCGGCGACGGTCCGGAAGATCAGCCCCTCGATCATGGGCGCCATCGACATGGGCCCCACGTATGTCCCGAAGCCGTGCCGGATCTCGACGATCCCCATGGCCTGGAGTGCCTTCAGCGCCTCGCGCACGGAGTTGCGGCTGACGCCGAGCAGCTCCATCAGCTCCGTCTCGGTGGGCAACGGGGCCCCGGAGGGGAGTCGCTGGTCGATGATGAGCCGTTTGATGCGCTCCTGGATGTCGCCAGCCATCCCACCACGCGCCTGCGCCGCCACCGCCACCTCCGATTCGGTCAGCTTAGCGGCAGCGGCGCGGAGTGTTCCCTCAGAGCTGGGCGGTGAAGGCGGCCCAGACCTCGCGGGGGACGATGAGCTGGTCGAGCTGGGTGTCCTTGGAGTCGCGGATGTGGACGGTGTCGGGGCGTATGGCGACCTCGACGCAGTTGTCGCCGGAGCTCCCGCTGTAGCTGCTCTTGAACCATTCGAGTTCAGGGGTCGTCATTCCACTCCTCGCATCTGCTCAAGCAGGTTCATCGTGGCCTCATGGCCGAGTGCCTGCGAACGCAGCTTGCCATAGCGTTGGAGCATCGCGCTCACGTCCTTCGGGTTGGTGATGAGGACGCTGGACTGCTGGCCCTCGGAATATCCCAACCACTCATGTTGAGGAGTCTCCGCGAGATACATGAGCCCGTCGATACCCGCGTGGGTCTCCCGACGGAGCGGCATCACCTGGATCTCCACGTTCCGGCGGTTCATCTGCTCCAGCAGATGGTCCAGAAGGGCCTTGGTGACTTCGACGCCCCCGAAGCCCCTGTCCAGCAGCGCCTGTTCGATCACGAAGCTGAACGCCGTATTCGGCCGCTCGGTCAGAAGGCGCTGCCGTTCCAGGCGGGCTGTCACCTGTGTTTCGATCTGCTTCTCCGAGAGCGGCGGCAGCCTCTGCTCGAAGGCAGTCCTGATGTACGGCTCGGGCTGGAGCAGCCCAGGAATCGCCCGACACTCATACGTGTACAGCGACACGGCCTCTTCCTCGATGTCCGCCCACGGGCTGAACCACGACGCGAGGCCCGCCTTCCGCATCAGAGTGCGGTACGCCGCGCCCAGAACCCGCGCGGCCAAGGGGCCCAAGACCTCCTCCGTTCGCGGGACGAGTTCCTTGGGCGGGAAGCGGCGGCCCTGCTCGATCTTGGCGACGTACGTCACCGAGTACCGCACGCGCGGCGCGAACTGCTCCTGCGTCAGGCCCCCTTCATCCCGCAGCGCCTTCAAAACGGCGCCAAACGTCTTGAGGCTGTCCGACACTTCGGGTTCGCTGTTGTCTGCTCCCATACGTACATGGTCACGCCCGGTGACCGCCCCAGTCCAGCGAGTCAACTGGTACAGACGAAACTGGGTGGGTGTCATACCTGGCCGGAGCCCCCGCCACACCGCAACGCTTCCGCCCATGACCGCACCACAGGGCCAAGTCCCCGTCACCGTACGTACGTTCGCACAGCGATTCTCCGCCACCCGGCGCGGGGCCCGGCTCGCCCGCCTGCTGGCCGCGAACCAGTTCACCTCCTGGGGCCTCGCCCCCAGCGACGCCGCCGTCCTCGTCGTCGCCGAACTGGCCGCCAACGCCGTCCTTCACGGCCGCGTCCCCGGCCGGGACTTCGCCCTCCTGCTGCGGTACGACCACGAGACCGGCCGTCTGGAGATCGAGGTGTCGGACACCCACGACCGTCGGCCCACCCCGAAGACCCCGACCTCCGTCGACGAACAGGGCCGTGGCCTGCTTCTGGTCGAGGCCCTGGCCGACCGCTGGGGCGTCAAGGAACGCCGGGGCCCCGGCAAAACCGTCTGGGCGCACGTCACCCTAGGGAACCCTGTGGGGTAAACCCCCGCGCACACAGGCCCGTTGGCACGATGTCGGTGATGGACGGGGCGGGCGAAGCTCATCCGTATGACGAGCATCAAGCGAAACGCAGCCCTGTTCGCCGCTTCCGCCGCCGTCCTGAGCCTCGCCGTCCCCGCCGCCACGGCGTCCGCCGCGCCCAGAACACCGCACGTCGACTGGACGACGTGCGAGGGAACAGGCTTCGATCCGCGGCAGCGGTGCGCGACCATCGAGGTGCCGATGGACTACGCCGACCCGCACGGCAAGAAGATCACCATCGCGTTCTCCCGTATCCCCGCCGAGAACCCGAAGACACGCCGCGGCGCCCTGTTCATGATCCCCGGCGGACCCGGCGGCGGCAGCCTCGACCAGCCTTCGGAGGAGGGGCAGAAGCTGCCGCAGGAAGTACGGGACAGGTACGACCTGATCGGGTTCGATCCTCGGGGGTACGGCCGCTCCACTCCGGTCAGCTGCGACGTGGAACCAGGTGACCTCGCTCGGACGAAGCTCCTTCCCTGGCCCGCCCCCGACGGCTCCGTCACGGAGAGCATGGCCACCGCGCGGCGGATGTCGGAAGCCTGCGCACGCAACGGCGGCCCGTTGATGCGGCACATCAGCACCGCCAACGAGGCCCGCGACCTTGACCGCATCCGGGCTGCGCTCGGCGAGCGGAAGATCTCCGCCTGGGGCGTCTCGTACGGGACGTACGTCGGCGCCGTCTACAACGAGCTGTTCCCGCACCGCACCGATCGCTTCGTGCTGGACAGCAACGGCACCCCCGACCACGTACGGGTACACCGGGCCTGGTTCGCCGCGTTCGAGGTGGGTGCCGAGGACAACTTCCCCGAGTTCGCCAGGTGGGCGTCCCGGCCGGGCAACCCCGACCGGGTGGCCGGGACCGCGGCCGAGGTGCGCCGCCTCTTCATTCGTCTCGCCGGGCGCCTCGACCGTGAGCCGCTTCCGTGGCCCGGCGCCAACCCGGAACAGCTCAACGGCAACGTGTTCCGCCAGATGATGCTGGACAGCCTCTACGACCCCGACGACTATCCCGCCCTGGCCAGGCTGATGCTGGCCGCCCGGAAGGGCACCGTGCCGCCCGCGCCCCAGGCGCCGCCCGCCGCGGTCCTACAGAACGCCATCGCGGGCAGTGTTGCCACCCTCTGCAACGACGTCGCCTGGCCCAGGTCCGCGGCCGCGTACGAGAAGGGGGTGGCCGAGAGCCGCGCCACGTACCCGCTGACCGCGGGGATGCCGAGGGGCGCGACGGTGTGCGCCGCCTGGCCGTACGCGCCGCAGGAGCCCGCGGTACGGATCACCGACCGTGGCCCCTCCACCGTCCTCATGGTCCAGAACCGGCGTGACGTGGCCACCCCCCTCAGCGGCGCCCGCGAACTCCGCGCAGCCCTCGGGGGCCGCGCCGTCATGGTGACCGTGAACTCCACCGGCCACGGCGCCTATCTCGCCAACGGAAACGCCTGCGGCGACCGGACGGTCTCCCACTTCCTCGCGACGGGCGAGCGCCCGCAGCGGGACACCGTCTGCGTGTCCAGGTAATCCCCAAAGGGGCCGGTGCCTGGTCCTCAGTCGGGGCGCTTGGCCATGACGACCAGGCCCGGGCCTGTCTGCTCGTCCGCGGGGAGCCGGAGTTCGGCGACCGGGCGGAGTCCGGCCTGTTCGATGAGGGCGATGAGCGGTTCCGGTCGCCATTTGTGCGTCGTCCAGCGAACGGGCACTCCGCCGTAGGCCTCGGTGCGCAGCGCGTCCTCGTCGCCGACGTGTGTCGCGGTGATGAAGTGTCCGCCGGGTTTGAGGGCGCGCGCGAACTGATCGAGGACCTGGGGAAGGACGTCGCGGGGGAGGTTGAACAGCGACCACCACCCGAGCACCCCGCCGAGGGACGCTTCACCGAGGTCGAGCTCGGTGGCGGAGGCGACGCTGAAGCGGCACTGCGGATGCAGGCGGCGCGCGTTCTCGATCATGCTGGGGGAGAGGTCCACCCCGGACACGTCGAGCCCGCGCTCGGCCAGGTAGGCGGTCACCGTCCCGGGCCCGCAGCCGACGTCGAGGACCGGCCCGAGCCCGCCCACGGTGTCGGCGAAGGCGTCGATCGATGCCTTGAGCCATGGATGGCGACGGATGTCGCCCATTCCCGTCGTCGCCACCATGTGGGTGTAGTTGTCGGCCACTCGGTCGTAGGACTCACGGACCACGTCGAGATCGGCGGGACGGTCAACACGGTGTGCGCGCATCCGCCAACAATAGGGCTGCGCGGCGGACTTGGGGCTGGGACGGCTGTACCACTCACGGCGCGTCGCCTGTGACCAACGACTCGGGAGCTAGTTCGTCTCGCCCCGTTCCGCCAACCGGCGTTCGACGTCGCCGCGCACCGCTGCCGCCCGCGGGTCGTCGTAGTCGACGTCGGCGAGGAGCCTCAGCGCCTCGGACCACGCCGCTGACATCGCGTGCCTGTACGACGTCGTGTGCCGTGCCGGACAGTTCCGAGTGCGTGCCGGGATTCTCCTCCCGGTCAGCTCCGCCGTCGATGGCCTACCCCCGGCTCGGTCCTGGTGAAGGGAAGCTGTCCGCGTGGCGCTCGACATACGCGCCGATGTCCTCGCCCCCGGCGTACAGGCCGGAGATGAACGACGCCCAATGGTCGGCGAGTTCCGGATCGCCGTGCCGCACGGCTCCGTCCGGCACGCCCTCGTCGGTGTAGACCACCTCGTACAGCACTTGCGCCCCCAGCACGACGACCTCCGGCAGGATCGCCCGCTGCTCGAACTCCCGCACGCGGTCCGCCTGAACGACCCGGACCGGCTTGCCGCACTCGGCCTGGACGCGTAGGGAGAGCAGCTCCCAGCGCACGTACGGAGTGAAGGGCTGCTCCACGACCCGGACCCGGTGGAAGGCGCTACCGCGTTCGCGATCTTTCTGAACGGTCTCCAGGAATCGGGGGCGCTTCTTCTCGAACTGACGCATCACCTCGTCCCAGTCCCCACGGCGCAGGGCTTCCCGCCCGGGGTTGTTCTGCTCCTCGAAGTGCTGCCGACGCTCAAGCTTCCATGAGTCCTGGCCGAGCGAGCGGGCCCTGACCTCCGCGAAATCGCGGTGGTACGCATCCAGATCGAGCCGAAGGCCCAGCGTGCGGTCGAGCGACGGCGCGGGGCTAGGCATCCGGGATGTCCTGCTTCGCGGCGGACAGCATGACGCCGGGGATCACCACGAGGCGCTCGTCGTGACCGATGCGGACACCGGAGGGCAGCCGATCGACGTAGGCGGTCGTCAGGTCCCGTCCGATCACGGCGATGTCGCCGTTGTCCAGCTGTCAGACGTCAGGGCAGTCGTCTTCTTCCTCCGACGTGTTCAGCTCCTGCGCGGTCTTGCCCAGCCGCCGAGCGAATAACGCGGACGGGTCGGCTTCCCAGACACGGTTCATCACTGCCTCCGCTGGACGTGGCCACAGGGTGCGGTCGTCGTCACTCAGTGTAGCCGCCTCAGTGTGGGGAGGGGGAAGCTCGCCCCGGTGTTCCGATTCAGTGCGCTCGCTCGCGGGTCAGGCCCTGGGTGCCGATGACGGAGAGGAGTTCCAGTTGGGAGGCGCCTTCGGTGCCGGGTGGGGCGGTGAACCAGAGCAGGCGTTGGCAGCCGTCCTCGCTGAACAGGGTGTGGCAGTCCAGCTCGATGATCCCCAGGGCGGGGTGGACGATGCGTTTGTGGTCGGTCCGGCGGAGGGCGACGTCGTGGGTGGCCCAGAGGGTGGCGAACTCCTCGCTGCGGCGCCGTAGTTCCGTCACCAGTCGCTCCACCGTGGTGTCACCGCCGCGCCGGGCGGCGACGGCCTGGAGGTCGGCGACGAAGGCCCCGGAGTGGTGGGGGTGGTCCTCGGCCGGGTAGATGGCGCGGGCGGCGGGGTCGGTGAACCAGCGGTGGACGAAGCTCGCCGCGGGGCCGCGTACGGCCGGGGGTGGGCCGAGGAGCGCGGCGGCCAGGGGGTTCTGGACGAGGGTTTCGTGCAGGTCGGTGATGACCCGCGCGGGGGTGGTGGTGAGCCGGTCCAGCAGGCCGAGCAGCGCGGGCTGCACGTGGGCGGTCGGGCCGTGGGCCGCGGGGGGAACGCGGCGGTCGGCGAGGTGGAACAGGTGGTCGCGCTCGTCCCCGTTCAACCGCAGCGCCCGGGCGAGGGCGGCCAGCACCTGGGTCGAGGGCTGGGCACCGCGGCCGCGTTCCAGCTCCGTGTAGTAGTCCGCGGAGAGCCCGGCCAGCTGGGCGACCTCCTCGCGCCGCAGACCGGGCACCCGGCGCCGCGGACCGGCGATCAGCCCGACGTCGGCCGGGCGAATCCGGTCGCGCCGGGACTTCAGGAATGCGGCGAGCTGCGCGTGGTTCACGCCGCCCATCGTCGCGCGCAACGGTGCGCCGATCCAGGGGACGGCAACCCCTGGGTGGGGACAGCCCTGGTTGGCGCGGGGGCAGCGGGTCAGGGTGGTCACATAAGCCGGGCGCTCACCGCGTACAGAAAGAGAAACACCATGCCTTTCGCGAACTTCAAGGTCCCCGCCGGAACCCTCGACGAGCAGCAGAAGGAGAAGATCATCACCCGCACGACCGAGCTGTACGCCGAGATCTACGGCGAACGGGCCCGTGCCAACACCCTGGTCCTGGTCGAGGAGGTCGCCGACGGCGGTTGGGGCTTCGGCGGCGACGTGCTGACCCTGGCCAAGCTCCAGCAGATCCCCGAGGGCTGATCACCGGGCGGCGGCCGCGGCCTCCAGCACCCACTTGACGACCGGCGTCGCCGCCCCGTCGTCGCGCCCGCCGTCGTTCCGGCCGTCGCTCCCGCCGGAACCCGCCTCTCCTTCCACGACCACGGCGATGGCTATCTGCCGACCGCCCGAGCCGGGTTGTGCGTAGGCCGTGCACCAGTCGCTCCGGTCGCCGCCGCTCTCCGCGATGGCGGTCGTACCACCGACGTCCACGCCGTCGACGCGGGCGCCCGCGCTCGTGCCGTTCGTGACCGCGGTGGTCATCGCCGTGCGCAGCTCGGCCGCCGTGCGCGGGCTGACGACCTGCGTCGTGCCGGGCTCGTCGTGGCTGCGTACCGTGCCGTCGGCGTCGGTCACCTTGGACACCAGGTGCGGCGCGACGAGCTTTCCGTCGTTCGCCAGCACGGCGGACACCATCGCCATCTGAAACGGGGTCGCCGTCACCTCGAAGCCCCCGACGCCGGACAGCGCGGTCTCCGCCTTGGTGGGTTCGCTCGGGAAGACGCTAGTGCCGACGCGGACGGGCATCTCCCGCTTGTCGTCGTTGAAGCCGAACCTGTCCGCCATCTTCTTCACCTTCGCCCAGCCGAGGTCAACGGCCGCCTTCGCGAAGACGTTGTCGCAGGAGAAGCGGAAGGCGACGCGCAGGCTGACGTTCTCGCAGGAGTCCACGGCGCTCCTGTTGGTCACCGAGGTGGTGGTGCCGGGGAGAGTGTAAGGGTCAGGGCTGACGGTCGCCTCGTCGATCGACGCGTACAACCCCTCTTCGAGCGCCGCCGCTGCCACCACCAGCCCGAACGTCGACCCCGGGGGATAGGCCTGCCGGGTCGCGCGGTTGAGCAGGGGAGCGTTCTTCCGGTCCTGGTTCAGCGCCAGCCACGCCTTCTGGTCGTCCGTAGAGCTTCCGCTGAAGGTGGAGGGGTCGTACGAGGGGGTGCTGACCATCGCCAGGATGTCGCCGTTCGACGGGTCGATCGCCACGGCCGCGCCCTTGGCGTCCCCCAGGGCTGTGTACGCGTCCTTCTGTATCGCCGGGTCGATCGTGGTGATGACCTTGCTCCCTGCGCTGTCCAGGGTCGTGCGCTGGAGCGATTCAAGGCCGGAAGCGCCGAAGGCCAGGGACCTGTACCCGGTGACGGGGGCGTAGAGCTTGCCGTCGGTGTAGGTGCGCCGCGTCTTCGTCGAGCCGGTGATGGGTTTCCCGGCGACGAAGATGTCGCCCAGGGATCTGTCGCCGGGCGCGTCGCCGGGACCGGCGGTGGCGCCGCCTCTGGCGTCGGTGCCGTCCTTGTCGCCGTCGCCTCCGAACTGGGTGACGGCGAGCAACGTCCCGCCGATGACCACCAGCGCGGCCACCGCGGCACCGATCATCTGCCCGCGAGACGGCTTGCGGTCACGGTGGGGCGGCGACGTGATCTCCGGCCGGTGGGTGGGAAGTGGTGGGGGTGACGGCGCAGGCGGCGGCGTCGGTGCCGTGGCGGCACGGTTGCGGGCGAGGGCGATCAGTCCTCCCGTGTCGCGGTTGCGCTGCTGCGGCAGGGGCCGCGACGTGGCCGCCAGGGTGAGGTGCAGATGCCGGTGGAGGGCGTCCGTGTCGATCAGGTCGGGCGCCCCCGGAATGCCCTCGCCCAGCGCGCTGATCAACGCGCCCGTGAACGCGGTATACGGCTCCCCTGGCGGGGAGAACGCCGCACCGGTCTCGGTGGAGGCAGTGAGCAGGCAGGCCCCCTCCACCGCGGCCCGGTCCGCGATCTCCTCGCTCGCGCTCCTCAGCCCGATCGGTGCCCGCCCGCTGTAGCAGCAGTCCAGGACCACCACGGTGCGTCGTGCGCCGACCGCCGGATCGAGCAGCACGCGGCGCAGAGACTCGTAGCGCAGCGCGGTGTCCCCGCGGTCGTGGACCGAATCGGGCAGCGCGAGATACAGCTCGTCGGTGTGCGGGTCGATCAGACCGTGCCCGCCGTAGTAGATGAACAGCGTGTCCGTGGCCCGCGCCGCGGCCTCCTTCACGGCGTCCAGCACCTGCTGGGCGCTGCCCGGCTGGCCGAGCACGGTGCACCGATCGCTGGGCAGCCCCCACACCGCCGGATCGGTCAACACCCCGCGCAGGCCCTCCAGATTGCGCGCGACGGCGGGCAGGCCGGGCAGCGTGCCGTAGGCGTACGCGCCCACCAGCACCGCTTCCGAACGGGTCGGGTCAGGAAGTGTGGCCACTGGTTACTCCGCCCCCTCGCGACGGGCGACGATCTCCGTCGCCCCGCCGACCCGCACCCCGTCGTCACAGGTCAGATGGATCTTCACCGGCATGGCTCCCCCTTGCCTGCCCCAACTCCTGCTTGACGCCCCATGGTAGAGCCGATGCGATCAGCCCGCCCGGTTCGCTTCCTCCAACCGGCGTTCGATGTCGCCCCGCACCGCCACCGCCCGTGGGTCGTCGTAGTCGGCGAGGAGCCTCAACGCCTCGGACCAGTGCCGACGCGCCGCCTCCGGGTCGTCGCCGAGCACGGCCATGGCCAGTCCGTCGAGGGCGACCGCCTCGTGCCAGGGGTCTCCCAGGGCGCGGTGGGTGACCGTCGCCTGACGGTGGAAGTCCGCCGCCTCGGCGTGACGGCCCAACCGCCGGTACGCCTCGCCCGCGCCGTGCCAGGCCATCGCCTGCCTGCTGGGGTCGCCTAGGCGCTGGTGGAGCGTGGCGGAGCGGTGGTAGGCGGTGAGGGCTTCGGCGGACTGGCCGTGGGCCTGCTGCGCGTCGCCCAGGGCGAGCAGCCAGTAGCCCTCCAGACGGAGGTTGCGGAGGTCGACGGCGATGTCGACGGCTGCTTGAGCCAGGGCCAACGCCTCCTCGACGTCACCCTGTTCACGCCGGAGATCGCTCACAAGGCGCAGGATGTTGCCCTCGCCGCGGCGGCTGTCCAGCGCGCGGTGTGCGGTCAGGGCCTGCTCCCCGGCGGACGCGGCCTCGCGCAGACGTCCGGCGCGGTGATGGGCCGTGGCGAGGTTGGACAGCGAGGTGGCGGCCCAGTGCGAGGCGCCCTGCTCCTGGAAGGTGGCGATGGCCTGCTCGAAGTGGTGGGCGGCGGCCTCGAATTGCCGGTGGCGGGTGTGGTTCAGGCCGATCAGATTGAGCGAATGCGCCTCGTTGACGCGGTCGTCGACCTCGCGCCAGATCGCCAGCGCCGCGCGGTGGCGTTCGAGGCTTTCCGCGGGGCGGTTGAGCTGGGTGTATGCCATGCCGAGGTCGGTGGACAGCAGGGCTTCCGCGACGCGGTCGCCGCTTCGGGACGCCGCCTCCAGGCCGAGATGCGCCACGCTCGGCCAGTCGGCCCCGGGGGCGGAGGGGAACTTCGCCCACCACAGTACGGCGCACAACTGCCAGGCGAACTGGTCATGTCCAGCGGTGACCGCGGTCCGGACCGTCTGGAGGAGGTTGGTGTGCTCGCGCTCGGACTAGTCCACGGCGGCGTCATAGTCGGCGAACGCCAGGGGCCGCACACCGTCCGGCGGCGGCGCCAGGCGCAGGTGGTCCTCGGCGGGCTGGAGCCAGCTCTGAGCGGCGTCCGCGGTGTGCAGATACCACTCCAGCACGCGGCGCAGAGCGGCGTCCCGCTCCGGCGGCGGTTCCTCGTGCTGGGCCTGGTCGATGGCGTAGGCGCGCAGCAGATCGTGGAACTGGTAGCGGTCCGGGCCGGTCTGCTCCAGCAGATGGGCGCTGATCAGCGAGTCCAGCAGCTGACGGGCCCGGCTGGTGGTCAGGCGGGCGAGCGCGGCGGCCGCGTGCAGGCTGAACTCGGGGCCGGGGTGCAGGCCCAGCAGCCGGAACAGCCGGGCGGCCTGGTCGGGCAGTGCCCGATAGGACCACGCGAATACGGTGCGCACGGCTTCGGCTTCCTCGTCGTCACCTGTACTGAGGGCGTCCCAGAGGGCGCTTTCGTCCCGCAGGTCGGCGATCAGGTCGTCCAGCCGCATATGCGGGTGCCCGGCGGCGCGTTCGGCGGCGATGCGGAGGGCCAGTGGCAGCCGGGCGCACAACCGGGCCAGTTCGCTGAGCTTGTCCGTGTCGTCGTCCGGCCGGTATCCGGTGGTGACCGCGCGGAGCAGGGCGACCGCCTCCGGCTCGGGCAGTACGCCCAGCGTCAGCCGACGCGCCCCGTCACGGACGGCCAGCCCGGCCAGGCGGCTGCGGCTCGTGACGACCACCAGACTTCCGGCGCTACCGGGCAGTAACGGACGCACCTGGCCCACCGTGGCCGCGTTGTCCAGGACGATCAGGACGCGGCGGTCGGACAGCAGCGAGCGGTACAGCGCGGCGGCGGCGTCGGGGTCCCTCGGTACGGAAGAGGCGTGCACGCCGAGGCTGGTGAGGAAGCTGTGCAGGGCGGTCTGCGCGGTCACCGGCTCCCCGGGGTCGTAACCGCGCAGATTGACGTAGAGCTGCCCGTCCGGAAAGCGGTCCCGCACCTGGTGTGCCCAGCGCAGCGCGAGCGACGTCTTTCCCGCACCGGCGGTACCGGCTATCACGTACACCGAGAAGACCAGCGGATCGCCGCCCTCGCCGACCAGGACCGCGTTCAGCTGGTCGAGTTCGCCGGTGCGGTTGACGAATCCGGACACGTCGGCCGGTAACTGCCGTGGGGTGGGGCTCCCTGCGTTGGCTCCCTCATGCTTGCCCTGGCCCGGCTGCCCGTGGAAGTGGATGCCCCCGCTGATGTTCCTGGCCTGTACGACATCGTGGGCGGACCCTGAGAGCTCGGAGCGCGTGTTGTTGTCGGCGCGCTCGTCATCCGCGCTGGACTCGCTGATGCGTCTGGTCCTTCCTCAATCGGGGCGGAGGGAGAGGCGCCACTTCGCGGGCGAAGTACGCCGTGACGTCCTCGCTTGCCGCGTAGAGCTTCTCCAGGTAGCTCGCCCAGTTACTGACGATGCCGTGGTCGGTGTGGCGCATCGCGCCGATGCAGAACCCGGTCTCGTCGTAGAGGACCTGGAACAGGACGCTGCCGCCGAGCACCACGATTTCCGGCAGCGGACCCCCGGTTTCGGCGGAGGCCGCCTGCGCGGCGTCCAGGACCCGGATGCGCTCTCCGTACTCGGCGCGCTGCCGGTGGGAGTGGAGCTCCCACTGCATGTACGGGGTCAGCGGTGTTTCGGCCATCCGCACACGATGAAAGGTGTGCCCGTGCGCTGAGTCCTCTTTGGCGGCGGCGCGCAGGCCGTCACGCCGGACTTCGAGGAGCCTCAGTGCCTCTTCCCAGTGCCCTCGGCGCAGTGCGTCCCGGCTGGGGCTGCCCTGTTCCTCGAAGTGCTGGCGGCGCTCCAGCTTCCAGGAAGCGGCGTTACGGAGCGTGGCTTCGAGTTCCCGGAAGCCGCCCTTGTAGGTGTCTCGGTCGAGCCGTTCGCCCTGCCTGGGCGGGAGAGCGGGCGGCTGGAGATCAAGCATCGGGGATGTCCGCCTTCGCCGCGCGGAGCATGTTCCCCGGGATGACGACCAGCCGCTCGTCGGGGCCGATTCCCACGCCGTCCGGCAGACGAGGACCGTAGGCGGCCGTCAGGTCCCGTCCGATCACCGCGATGTCGCCGTTGTCGAGCTGCCAGATGTCCGGGCAGTCGTCACGGCCGTCGGAATTGCCCAGCTCCTCGGCAGACTCTCCGAGCCGTCGCTCGAATAACGCGGACGGGTCGGCTTCCCAGGCACGAGCCATGTCTACCTCCGTTGGACGTGGCCACAGGCGTGGTCGTCACTCAGAGTATCCGCTTCGGGACGCGGAAACTATGGGCGCCTTGTATTTCTGACCAGCCGGGCGACGTGCAGGCAGCTTTCGATGTAGTCGCGGGCGGCGGCGGGGGTGACGGTGTCGGCTCCGTGGACGGCGCGGTTGCGGAGGGTGCGCAGGCGGTTGAAGACCTCGACCGTGTCGGGCGGTAGTTCGGCGCTCGTCATGGCCCGTGAGATCTGGTGTCCGGTGAGATGCTCCGGGAGTTCCAGTACGTCTCTCAGCGCGCTGAGCAACGCGTTCCACGCCGTCACGACGGCTCCGATGGGTGACGCGTCGACCATGGTCCGGGCTTCACCGAGCTGTTCACGCCAGTACGGTTCCCCGGCTGTCGCCGTCTGCCCGTACGGAGGAGACGGGGGAGGGGGCCATGGGCTTCCGGCCGGGGACCACGAGGGCGGCGGGCCCTGTGAGGGTGGGCCCTGGTGGGTGGGGGGTGTGGGCGTTCCGCGGGGGGACGGGCCGAGTCCCTCCTCCGCCGGTTCGTAGTCGGGCACTGGCTCCCCCGCCGGGGCGGGCGAGTCGGGCACCGGCTCCCCGGCCGGAGCGGGGAACGGCGACCAGGGGCGTGGGGGCGGGACGGGGGCCGTCGGGGGGAAGGGGGCCGGTGGGGTGGCGATGGTCGCCGCTGCGGCCTGGTTCAGTACGTCCCGTGCCTGCGTCTCGAACTCGATCGCGCCCGCCGGAGTCTCCAGGCGGGTCATCCGCGTGAACGCGTCGCGGATCTGGCTGCGCAAGCCCCAGACCAGGCCCACGGTGACGGCGGGCCAGACCAGCGCTTCTATGTACTTCAGGACGAGTTCGGCGATCTCCACCTGTGCATGATCGCCGAACCGGGACGGGCGTATGCCTCCCGCCCCGACTCCGTGACGCAGGTGAGACGTTCGGGGAGCGGGCGCCTCGCGCTCGTTTCGCGGGTGACAGGCGTGGCGGGATGTCAGTGATGACATGGTCACGTGTCGCCCTGCATGCTGACGATCTGTTTCAGCGTTGGCGAGTGCGAAGGCATGTCGTCGAGGTGTGCCGCGAAAGCCGCCCGCCGACGCCGGAACGGACACCGGAGCGGTAACCGGAGCGGTAGGCCGCCACCACCAGTGAAGGGCACGTGAAGTTGAGCAAGTCCACAGCAGATCCCACCGAGGACGGGCGCGGCGGGACAGGCCAGCCGGGTGCGGACGACGGGACGTCCGCCGAACCCACCGAGTACAGACGGGCTCTGGGCTCGCGGCAGCTGCAGATGATGGCCATCGGGGGCACGATCGGCACGGGCCTCTTCCTCGGGGCCGGTACCGCGATCTCCCAGGCCGGGCCCAGTCTGATCATCTGGTACGCGGCGGCCGGCGCCGTGCTCTATCTCGTCATGCGGGCTCTGGGGGAGATGCTGACGGCGCATTCCGGCCGCGGCGGGTTCGCCGACCACGCGCGTGAGTACCTCGGGCCGTTCTGGGGGTACGCCACCGCCTGGACGTACTGGATCATGTGGGTCACCACCGGGATGGCGGAGATCACCGCGGCCGGGCAGTACGTGACGTACTGGTATCCCGACTTCGCGCAGTGGAAGACCGCGCTGATCTCCCTGGCGGTGCTGGCCTGCGTGAACCTCATCTCCGTCAAGATCTTCGCGGAGCTGGAGTTCTGGTTCGCCATCATCAAGGTCGCCGCCATCGTCGGCATGATCCTGATCGGGCTCGGCGTGCTCGTCATCGGCTTCGGCGACGCCGGACCCACGGCCTCGGTCAGCCATCTGTGGGCGGACGGGGGGATCGCCCCCCGGGGGATCGGGAACTCCCTGCTGACGCTTCAGATCGTGCTCTTCGCCTATCTCGGCGTGGAGCTGGTCGGCGTCACGGCCGCCGAGGCCAAGGACCCGGAGAAGAACATCCCGCGGGCCATCAACAGCCTGCCGGTCCGCTTCGGCCTGTTCTACCTCGGGTCGCTGCTGGTGATCCTCTCGGTCGTCAGCTGGCAGGAGTTCCACCCCGGGACGAGTCCCTTCGTCGCCGCCTTCGACAAGATGGGCATCTCCGGGGCCGCCAGCATCGTCAACTTCGTCGTCCTCACCTCCGCGCTGTCCTCCTGCAACGCCGGCGGTCTGTACGCGACGGCCCGCATGCTGCGCACCGCGAGCCTGAACCGGCATGGGCCCCAGGCGCTGGCGCGGCTCAGCAAGAAGGGCGTGCCGGTCGCGGCCGTACTGGCTTCCGCCGTGGTCATGGCGATCGGGGTGTGGGTCAACGCCGTCGACCCGGAGCATGCCTTCGTCTACATCACGGCGGTGTCCACCGGCGGGGCCATCATGATCTGGAGCGTCATCCTGGTGACCCATCTGCTCTACCGCCGGGCGGTGGAGCGGGAGACGAGCCCGCGGTCTTCCTACCGGATGCCCGGCGCTCCGTACACGAACTGGTTCGTCCTGGCGTGCTTCGCCTTCATCGTCGTGCTGATCGCCTGGCGGTCCGACACCCGCATGGCGCTGTACGTGATCGCGGTGTGGTTCGTCCTCCTCGGGGTGGGATACCCCGTGGTGCGCGCCCGCTGGGGCGCCGGGCGTGCGGACGGCGGGGAGGACGCGGCCTCTCCGCCGGTGAAGGGCTCCGCGTAGCTCCCGGGCCGCTGCCGCGCGAGCGATCGCATGACCGCTCGCGCGGCAGCGGAGCCCGTTTCCATACCACTGCTTTGCGATTGGCTATGCCATCCACGCCGCGCCTGCCAGAAGATTGGTAGCCGCACGACCAGCGGTGCCCGGGCGGCGACGGCCCTACCTGGCCGCTGTTCATGCCACCTTCGAAGCCCCGTAGCAGGCCGACGGCGAGGAGACGACAGCCCAGATGACCGGAGAGCGCGTAGTGGTGGGTGTCAGCGGCTCACTGGCAAGCCTGGCGGCGCTGCGTACGGCGGTGACCGAGGCACGCGACAGCGGCCGGGAGCTCACCGCTGTGATTGCCTGGGACAACCCGGAGGGGCGCGCTCTCTCCGCTCGCAATTGCAATCACGGGTGGACCGCCAAGTGGCGGGAGCAGGCGCGGGGGCGCCTGGATCAGGCATTCGACGAAGCGCTGGGCGGCACCCCGGCCGATGTTCCGGTGCGCAAGCTGGCGGTACGCGGCAAACCTGGCAGGGTGCTCTGCGCGGTGGCCAACGCGGAGGGACATGTGCTGGTGGTGGGGGCCCGCTCGAAGGCACGTTGGGCACCGGTACGGCTCTACGTACGCGGGCACGCCCGGTGCCAGGTGCTGACGGTGCCTGGCCTCATGACTCCGAAGCGGGCTGTGCGGGAACTGCGCCGGGTGGCGGCACAGGACTTCATCCGGCTATGACCGTGCGGCTATGACCATGCAGGGGGGGCGGGGGCGGTTGGGGTGCGTCAGGGGTGGGTGCGCCAGAGGGGGGGCGCATGCGCCGGGGGCGCTCCAGGGGGGCGGGTGCGCCAGGGGGGTCCGGGCGCGCCGGGGGTCGGATGCGCTGGGCGGTGCGGGCGCGCCAGAGGGGGGTGCGCCTAGGCGGTCCGGCTGCCCTCGGGGGGCAGGTCGAAGACCTCGTCGTCCAGCCATCCGGCCTTGGCCGCGTTCACCCCGGCCTGGAAGCGGCTGCTGGCCTGGAGGTTCGCGGTGATCTCGGCGACCTTGCGGCGCACGGTCCTTTCGTGGACGCCGAGCCGCCGGGAAATGGCCTGGTCGGTCATGCCGCCCGCGAGCATGCGCAGCAGGGTGGTCTGCTGGACGTTGTCGGGCTGCGCGGCACTGCGGATGCTGGCGGCGTTGTGCATGACGACGGGTTTTCGTTCCTGATCCGCGGCGTTCTTGGATGTCTCCGTGATGAACGGGGACGACTGGAACCAGTAGTGGTCGAACACCGACCGCAGCACCTCGTTGACGAGCGGGCTCTGCATCACGATCATGCGCCTGCGGTGGGCGTCGTCGGCGAGCGGGTGCGGGGGAGCGCCGAACAGCGCGGTGGAACGGTCGATGAGGGCGAAGCTGAGGGGAAGCGTGGGGTACGTGCGGAACTCGGCTCCGTTGGATAGAAGATCGCGGACGACGTTCACCGGCTGGGGAACCCCCGCGGTGGACGACCTGAGCACGCAGCGCAGCATGATGCCGCGGTCCAGGGTGGACGCGCACACCGATTTCAGCGGGCTGGCGAGCAACTTCCCGGACCCGAGCAGGGTCACTTCTCTCGACGCTCCATGGATCTCCCGTTCCAGCGTGGCCGCGATGTCGGCCGGGTCCTCGACCACCGTGACGCGGCTGCGGTCCATGTGGCTCATATATGAGGTTTTGAAGACGGTGAGGGTGTCGAAGGCGCTGTCCCAGGCGGCGGTCATGTCGGCGCAAAAGTCGGCCACTCGGGATTTCGCCTCACCCAGCAAATCCCCCAGCGCATTCTGCGGAGGCAGTGCTATCCAGCCACTTGGCGTGCTGGAGCTTTCGGTGAAGAGGCCCAGTCGGACGAGTAAACGGACACACTCTTCGAATACCGGTTCGGACCAGCTGAACCGTTCCAGCGCGTCGAGTGGTGTCCAGCCGACGTCCCCGAGTGCCAGCTCGTAGAGTGCTTGCGCCTGTTCTCGATGCGTTCCCTGCGCGGTAGCGCCCAGTGTGGACGCAGCGTAATCCTCGCGCATGTCAAGCCCCACCCTTCGTTCGAGAAGCAGTAATCCAGCCGATGGATTCTGTCGATGCCCGGCCCACAACACCGGAATCGGGCGACGCACCGACCCCGTTTGTTTCCCGACGCACCTAAGCTAGATATGCGCACGTCAGGAACGCAACGTGACCATAATCGGACAAAGTTCCCTATGGTCTTATGTCCGTCGAGTGCTGCTTTGGGTGATCGCTTCCCTCTTGTGTCCCGCGTCGACCGTGGCGCACAAGGCCCTTCATGTCGAAGCCGGCGGCGCCATCCGGTGTCTTCCGCTTCCGGGCATGCCCTGATCAGGCCGAGGGGCCACCGACCCCGGGGCGCGGTCGTGCGCCATGCTGATGAGATCACGGCGCTCGCATATCCGAGTTCACGATCGATACCCGATCCATTCAGTGGTCAACAGGGACGGACATGAAGAAGCGTATTGTCATTATCGGGAATGGCATGGCCGGTGCGCGGACGGTGGCGGAACTGGTCCAGCGGGACCCGGAATTACATATCACCGTCCTTGCCGCCGAAGAACATGCCGCCTACAACCGCACGATGCTGACCGAAGTTCTGTCCGGGAGCGTGGACGAAGGGGAAATCGCTCTCTCGGAGGCGCGGGGAGCGGCCACCGTCGCCACGGGTGTCCGGGCAGTGGCGGTCAACCGGAAAAGCCGAACTGTTGTGGACAGCACGGGAGTCGAGCACGCGTATGACGCGCTCGTCCTGGCGACCGGGGGCTCTCCGCGAGTGCCGGGGATCTCGGGTCTGTTCGGTGACTCCGGAGAAGCAGGTGACTCCGGAGAATTAGGTGACTCCGGGGAATTGCTGGAAGGTGCCGCTTTTTTTCACACCCTCGACGACTGCCGGCGCATCATGCGCACCGCCGAACCGGGCTCACGCGCCGTGGTCGTGGGCGGCGGCGTACTGGGCCTGGAAACGGCCCGCGCCCTCGTGGCGCGAGGGGCCGATGTGGAGGTGCTCCACGCCGACAAGATCGTGATGAATCGTCAGCTCGACCAACCGGCCTCGGACATCGTCGTACGGAAACTGACCGCCCTGGGCGTGACCGTACATCTCGGCTGCACGATCACCCGTGTCGCGGGAGACCGGGGGCGTGTGCGGCGCGTGCGAATGGAGGACGGCACCTGGATTCCCTGCGACCTTCTCGTCCTCTCCTGTGGATTCGAGGCCGATACGGCACTGGCGGAAGCGGCCGGACTCCCCGTCGGCAGAGGCGTGCTCGTGAATGAGGACATGCGCACCAGCGATTCGGACATTTACGCCGTCGGTGACTGCGCGGAACTCGGCGGTGTCGTCAGCGGACTGGTCGGCGAAGCCTGGCAGCACGCCCGCATCGCCGCCGAGGCAATAACCGGAGTGCGTGATGAGGACACACCTGTGACAATTCCCCCAGCGGTCACCCGGCTGAAGGCGCCGGGCGTCGAGCTGACCGTGATGGGGGAGTCCAACGCTCCCGACGGCCCGAACGTGTACGCCGTCGAAGAGCCCGACCGCGGCGCGTACCGGCGGATTGTCCTGCGGGAAGGGCGCATCAGCGGTGCCCTGGTGCTCGGCGGCGAGGAATCGGACGCCGCCCCGTTCATCGAGCACTACCACGCCGGTACACCGATGACGCGGGACAAGGTCATGCGATTGCTGCGGCTGGAGGGGATAGCGGAGGAGGCTGCGCGGAAGGACGCCGATATCGCCGTCTGTTATTGCAACAACGTTCCGCAGAGAAGGATTCTGGAGGCCTGGTCGCAGGGGTCGGTCAGCATCGCGGCGATCGCCCGCAGCACCAAGGCGACCACGGGGTGCGGCATTTGCCGTGGCAAGGTCGAGGCGTTGCTGGCATCGGCCGGGTCGGCCGCCGAGTAGCCACTGTTCATCGCCTATCACACGGTAATCAGGGGGCGGTGGCGAGCACGCTTCGATACCCTCGGGCCGTACCGGGGGAGATCTCTCCTCCAGTCGCATGCGAAGGGTGTCACGATGGGGAGCGCGAAAATGGGGCGCATCATTTCAATTCCGCCCGGCGGCCGGCGGCATGACAGCGGGGAAGTCGACGCGGCTTCCCGGCCGCTGGCAACGATCGGTCAGTCGGCCAAATTGGCCGATGTCTGCTACGACATCCGCGGGCCGCTCGCGACCGAGGCGAAGCGCCTCGAACGGGAGGGACACCGGATTCTGAAGCTGAACACCGGAAACCCCGCCGCCTTCGGTTTCGAAGCCCCGGCCGACATCGTGCTGGACATGCAGCGCGCCCTCGCCGAATCCCACGGTTACGGCGACTCCCAAGGGCTGGTCGCGGCGCGCAGGGCCGTCGTCCAGTACTACGAGACACGGGGAGTCGAGGGCATGGACATCGACGATGTCTATCTCGGCAACGGCGCCTCCGAGCTCATCCAGATGGCCATGCAGGCGCTCCTGGACAACGGGGACGAAGTCCTCATCCCGTCGCCCGACTACCCGCTGTGGACGGCGTCGGTGAGCCTCGCCGGAGGAAAGCCGGTCCACTACGTCTGCGACGAGAAAGCGGACTGGTACCCGGACCTCGACGACATCGAGGCGAAAATCACCGACCGCACCAGGGCCATCGTCCTGATCAACCCGAACAACCCCACGGGCGCGGTCTACGACGAATCCCTGCTGCGCGGCATCGCGGAGATCGCGGGACGCCACCAGCTTCTCCTGTGCGCCGACGAGATCTACGACAAGATTCTCTACGACGAGGTCGAGCACATACCGCTGGCCGCGGTAGCGCCGGACCTTCTCTGCCTGACGTTCAACGGGCTGTCGAAGTCCTACCGGGTTTGCGGATATCGCTCGGGATGGCTGGCGGTCAGCGGCCCCAAGGCGCACGCCCGGGAATATCTGGAGGGGCTGAGCATTCTGGCCAATATGCGCCTGTGCCCCAACGTTCCCTCCCAGCACGCGGTCGCCACCGCCCTGGGCGGCCGCCAGTCCATCGAGGACCTCGTACTCCCCGGCGGCCGACTGCACGCCCAGCGGGATACGGCGTGGAAAATGCTCAACGACATCCCCGGAGTGAGCTGCACCAAGCCCAAGGGAGCCCTCTACGCCTTTCCCAAATTGGACCCTTCGGTCTATCCGGTGGACGACGACGAACAGCTCGTCCTGGATCTGCTGCGCCAGGAGAAAATATTCCTGGTCCACGGCAGGGGATTCAATCTGTCCACCCCCGACCACTTCCGCCTCGTCACACTCCCCGACACCGAGCAGTTGGCGGACGCCATCACCCGTATCGGCACGTTCCTCACGGACTACAGGAAGTCCTGAGCGGCACACCGGCCACCACCAAGCCACGACCTGAGGATTGGCTAGGGAACGGGGCGGGACAACGCTCTAACGTGATGGTCCGGGCCTTGGGCCCGGACCATCCCCCCTGACTCCAGAAGAGGCAGAAAGAGCATGAAATCCCCGAAGACGACATCGTCAACCGTGAACGGCATGGGGCTCTTACTGGCCGTGCTGGGCGTGGTGACCTTCTCCCTCACCTTTCCGGCCACACAGAAAGCGCTTCCGTCCTTCAATGCCTGGACGATCGGCATCGGCCGCGCGGTCATCGCCGCCATCCCGGCCGCCATCTGGCTGATGGTCAAGCGCGTCCCCCGGCCGAGCCGGGAGCACCTGATCCCCCTTCTGCTCGTCGGCGTGGGGATCGTCGCCGGATATCCCATCTTCACCGCGCTCGCCCTGGAGCACGTCAGCTCCGGGCACGCGGCAGTCGTCACCGGGCTGCTGCCCCTGGCCACGGCGGTGTTCGGCCGCCTGCGCGGGGAGCGCCCGAGCGCACTCTTCTGGTGGGCCTCCGCCGCCGGTGCCGCGGTGATCGTGGCCTACAGCCTGCAGCACGGGATCGACGGGCTCGCCTTCGCCGACCTGCTGCTCCTGGGCTCCCTCATCACCGGTGGCCTGGGCTACGCCGAGGGCGGCCGACTCTCCAAGATGATGCCCGGCTGGCAGGTCATCTCCTGGGGCCTGGTCCTCTCCCTGCCGGTCACCGTGCCGATCACGGCGGTGTCGCTCGCGGTCTCGCCGCCGCATGACATCGCGGCCCAGCCCCTCATCGGCCTCGCCTATGTCTCGCTGTTCTCGATGTTCCTCGGGTTCTGCGCCTGGTACCCCGGGCTGGCCCGGGTCGGCGTCACCCGCGGAAGCCAGATCCAGCTGCTGCAGCCCCTGCTGACCGTCGGATGGGCGGCGCTGCTGCTGGACGAGTCGATCAGCGCCTGGACGCTGGCCGCCGCGGTCCTGGTCCTCGCGTGCGTCGGTCTGGCCCAGTGGGCACGGCTGTCCATGACGCCCCCATCGGCCAAGCCGGCCGTGTCCGAGAAACCGGTCCCCGTAGAAACCTCATGACCTCTCTCGGAGACATCCGTGCGGCGCCGCAGCCGCCACCGGCAGGGGGGCGCGCGCTGCCGCGCCCCCCTGCCGCCCGTACGCACACGCTCGGACACGCCATGGGCGCACTGACCGCGGCCGACCGGCTCGAACGGAGCGGTCACCGCGTACTGCGGCTGCACAAGGCGGACCCGGTGGCCCACGGATTCCAGCCACCGGGCAGCCTCGTCCTGGACGTTCACCGCTCGCTGGCGGACTCCCCCGGGTACGGCCACCCCCAGGGCCTCGCCACCGCCCGCCGGGCCATCGCCCAGCACTACCTGAGCGCGGGGGTTCCCCGCGTCGACATCGACGACGTCTACGTGGGAAACGGAGCCTCGGAGCTCATCCTCATGGCCACCCAGGCCGTCCTGGAGGACGGGGACGAGGTCCTGGTTCCGCTGCCCGGCCACCCGCTGTGGACCGGAGCCGTCACCATGGCCGGGGCCGTTCCGGTGCCCTACCGGTGCGATGAGCAAGCGGGCTGGCAGCCGGACCTGGCGGACCTGGAGCGCCAGGTGACGGCGCGCACCAAGGGGTTGCTGGTGATCAACCCCAACAACCCCACCGGCGCGGTCTACCACCGGGCGGCGCTCCGCGGACTGGCCGAGGTGGCGCGCAGACACGGCCTGATCCTGTTCACGGACGAGGTCCACGACAAGATCCTGTTCGACGACGCCGTGCACATCCCGCTCGCGACGATCGCCGACGGCCTCGTGTGCCTCACGTTCAACAGCCTGTCCAAGGCGTACCGGGCCGGGGGCTTCCGGGCGGGCTGGCTCCTCGTCACCGGGCCGCCGCGCCGTACGAAGCCGTTCGCCGAGGCGCTGGGCGCCCTCGCCACCCTGCGGGGCTGCCCCAACGTACCGGGGCAGCACGCCATCGCTCCCGCGCTGGGCGGGCGCGACGCCACCGCGATGACTCTGCCGGGCGGCCGTCTGGCGGAGCGACGGGAATTCGCCTGGCGGGTGCTCAACGACGTAGGAATGCGCTGCGTCAAACCGCGCGGCGCGCTGTACGTCTTCGCAAGCCACCGCAAGGCGATGTCCCGCGTCCTGGACGACCGCCGCCTGATGCTCGATCTCCTGCACCAGGAGCACATTCTCGTGGCGCCCGGCAGTGATTTCGGCTGGCCCACCCCGAATCGTCTGCGGTTCGTGACGCTGGCCGACGCCGACACGCTCACCGACGCCATCATCCGCACCAGCCGCTTTCTCGAAGAGTACCGGCAGTAGGAACAGAAGCAGGAACAGAAGCAGGAACAGAAGCAGAAGCGGGACCAGAAGCGGGAACCGAAGAAGGGCGCCACCCAGCACACCACCTCTCAGCTATTCCGGAGAAGAATTCATGAATGCCATATTCGCCCGTATCGATGCCACGTTGCCCGGCCTGGAGGAGCTGTACCAGGACCTCCACGCCCACCCCGAACTCGCCTTCCAGGAAAAGCGCACGGCATCCGTGGTGGCCGACCGGCTCACCCGGTCCGGATGGGACGTCACCACGGGCATCGGCCGGACGGGGGTGGTGGCGGTCCTGCGCAACGGCCCGGGACCGGTGGTCATGCTGCGCGCCGACATGGACGCGCTGCCGGTACGCGAACAGACCGGCCTGCCGTACGCGTCCACGGTCACCGCGCCGGGCCAGGACGGCACCCAGGTGCCCGTCATGCACGCCTGCGGGCATGACATTCATGTGACCTGCCTGATCGGCGCCTGCGAACTGTTCGCCGCGCACCGCGACCAGTGGCAGGGCACCGCGGTCGCCGTCTTCCAGCCGGCCGAGGAGAGCGGGCTCGGCGCCCACGCGATGGTGGACGACGGCCTCTTCGCCCGCTTCCCCAGGCCGGACGTCATCCTCGGCCAGCATGTCGGGCCCGGCCCGGCCGGGATGGTCGCCAAGATCCCCGGCACCGTGATGGGAGCCGCCGACAGCCTCACCATCAAGCTCTTCGGCCGCGGCGGCCACGGCTCCAAGCCGGAATCCGCGGTGGACCCGGTGGTGATGGCGGCCTCGCTGGTCGGCCGACTGCAGACCATCGTCTCCCGCACCGTGCCCGCACAGGAATCCGTGGTCGTCACGGTGGGCTACTTACGGGCCGGTCTCACCGCCTCCGTCATCCCGGACGAGGCGGAACTCGGCGTCAACATCCGCACGTTCTCCCCGTCCGTCCGCCAGCAGGTCGTCGAGGCGATCAGCCGTTTCGCGAAGGCGGAGGCACTGGCGGCCGACGCGCCCCGGGAACCGGTGATCACCTCGCGCTACCAGCTGCCCGCCACCGTCAACGAACCGGCCGCGACGGAGCGCGTCGCGGCGGCGCACGAGGGCGTCTTCGGCGCCGACGCGGTGATCGCCATGGGGCCCAACACCGCCAGTGAGGACTTCGGGGTGCTCGGCACCGCCGCCGGAGTGCCCTCGGTCTTCTGGTTCTTCGGGGGAAACGACCCGGAGGAGTTCCACACCGCGCTGCTCAACGACCGGCTCGCGGAGGACATTCCGCAGAACCACTCCTCCGTCTTCGCCCCGGTCCCCGGCCCGACCATCGCCGCCGGTGTCCGGGCCATGACCGGAGCCGCCCTGGCCTACCTCACGGCGCCGACCGCCGACGGCGAAGCGCCCGCCGCCGCCCGGCTGAGCTCTCCGGCACAGGTGTAAGTCCCGCGTCCCGACGACGTCGTCCCGCGCACCACAACAGGTGCGCGGGACGACGTCGCGGCGGTATGGGGGGCCGTTATGCCTGCGGCACCAGGGCCTCCAGGGAAGAGAACTTCGAGTATCCGTCGATCGGCCTGCGCACGTGGGAGGAGTCCGTCTCCTCCTCCGTGCCGACATAGAGCCAGCCGAGGCACTGCTCGTCCTCATCGATATTCAGTACCTTGCGCACCTCGGCGTACTCGGCGGACGGGCCGGTCCGCCAGATGCTGCTCCAGCCCCGGTCGTGCAGCAGCAACACCAGCGTCTGGACCGCGCAGGCGGTGGCCGCCAGCTGCTCCCAGCGCGGAATCCTCGGGCGGTCCTCCGGCCGGAAGACGATCGTGACGAGAAGCGGGGCCCGCAAGGCCTTGCCGACCGTACGCTCGCGCGGCGTCCCGTCCTCGGCGTCGGCCATCGCCTCACCGAGGGCGCGCCGGGCCTCGCCCCGGAGGTTGATGAGCCGCCAAGGGGAAAGCCGTCCGTGGTCCGGCGCCGTTCCGGCCAGCGATACGAGCTCGGCCAATTCCGCGTCCGACGGCGCCGGCCCCAGCAATCGGGTGCCGCCACGCCGGGTGATCACGGCTTGCGCGACATTCATCGTCCACCTCGAATTCTCACCGGCGGTATCACCGCCTACACGAAAGCAACCGCCCCGGGAGGGACGGTTGAACGCTTCCATACTCGGCGGAAAACCCTTCCGCTGACGAGACCGGACGGCTGTCTCATAGCGGCCATGACCGGTTCCGCCGCAGGCCGTCCGGGCGACAAAAGTGAGAATGCGGCGCAGCGGGCTCCATTCCCCTGACGTCCCTTGTGCGTCCCCTTATGCGAAGAATCGCTGCGCCGCTTCGATACCCGCGGTCAAGGCGGCGACATCCTCGGTGGTGTTGTACACGTAGAAGCTGGCGCGCGTACTGGCGGGAATGCCGTACCGGTCACAGATGGGCCGGGCACAGTGGTGACCGGTGCGCACGGCGACCCCCTGGTCGTCCAGCACCTGTCCCACATCGTGCGGATGAATCCCGTCGACGGTGAAGGACACGGTGGCACCGCGGTCCCGCGTGGTGACCGGGCCGACCACCGAGACGCCCTTCAGCTCCGCCAGAGCCTCCAGGGTCACCCGCGTCAGCTCGGCCTCGTGGCGCTCCACCGCCCCCATCCCGAGGGCGTTGAGGTACCCGATCGCGGCGGCCAGGCCGACCGCCTGCGGTGCCAGCGGAACGCCCGCCTCGAAGCGCTGGGGCGGCGGCAGGAAGGTGGTGCGGTCCATGCGCACCGTTTCGATCATCGAGCCACCGGTGATGAACGGGGGCATCTGGGCCAGCAGCTCATGGCGCCCCCACAGCGCCCCGATCCCGTTGGGGCCGAGCATCTTGTGGGCGGAGAAGACGAGGAAGTCGGCGCCCAGCTCGTTCACATCCACGGCCTGGTGGGCCACCGACTGGGCCGCGTCCACCAGCACCAGGGCTCCGACGGCATGCGCCCGGCTCGCCAGCGAGGCGATGGGGTTGATCGTGCCGAGGACGTTCGACTGGTGCGTCACCGCCACCAGCCTGGTCCGCTCGCCGAGCTGCTCGTCGAAGCTCGCCTCGTCCAGGCGCCCTTCGGCGGTGATCGACGCCCAGCGCAGCGTCGCCCCGGTGCGCTCGGCCAGTTGCTGCCACGGCACGAGGTTGGCGTGGTGCTCCATCTCGGTCACGAGGATCTCGTCACCGGGGCCGAGACTGAGCGGATGGCCGCCCTGCCGTGCGGTGGACGCGTTGCTCAGCGCATACGCCACCAGGTTGATCGCCTCGGTGGCGTTGCGGGTGAAGACGATGTCCGACTCCCGGGCCCCGAGGAACTCGGCGACGGTCTGCCGGGCGGACTCGTAGGCCTCGGTGGCCTCTTCGGCCAACTGGTGCGCACCGCGGTGTGCGGCGGCGTTGTGCCGCAGATAGAAGTCACGTTCCGCGTCCAGCACCTGTAAGGGCTTCTGCGCGGTGGCGGCCGAGTCGAGGTAGACGAGGGGCTTGTCGTCCCGTACTCGTCGGTCGAGGATGGGGAAATCCTTCTTGATGGCCTGCGGGTCCAAGCGGGCCGTTGCGGCCGGATGCGCGTTGATCTGACTCTCCTCATTACTCTTCGAAGGTGTTCCGGGCCGGTGTCAGGCGACCCAGTGGGGGCTGGCCACGGTGGAGCAGAGCGGCCCTTCGGCCAGGACGGACGCGAGGCGTCGCACCGCCTCCTCCAGCGTCTCGGGCGGAAGCGTGTAGGGGATGCGCAGACGGTGGTCGTGCGTCCCCGGGTCGGCTCCGAACCGTGCCCCGCCCTCGATACGGACCCCCTTGGCCAGCACACGGTCCGCCAGGGACGAGGCGATCGGCTCGCCCAGATCCACCCAGAGCGACAGCCCGCCGGGCGGCACCTGCGCACGCCACTGCGGAAGATGGCGCTCCATCGCGGACAGCAGCGCGGCGCGCTGGAGCCGGATCTGCGCGAGGCGGGGCAGCAGGATGTCGTCCGTGCGGACGATGAGCGAGGTGGCGAGCAGCTGGTCCATCACCGAACCGGCCATGTCCATGCTGACGCGCAGCTGCGCCAGCTTGGTGATCAGCCGCGGTGTCGCCCGTAGCCAGCCAATCCGCAGGCCACCCCAGTGGCTCTTGCTCATGGAGCCCACGGTGATCACATGCTCGGCCTTGCCGGGCCCGGCGTGCGCGACGAACGGCGGCGGCGCGGGGACGTCCAGGGCGATGTCGGCGAGCGTCTCGTCGATGATGAGCCAGGTGCCGGTACGGCTTGTCGCCCGCAGCACTTCGCCGCGCTGCTCGTCGGGCATGAGACAGCCGACGGGATTGTGGAAGTCGGGAATCAGATACGCCAGCCGCGGCAGCGTCTGGCGGAGCGTGGCCTGAAGTATCTCCCCGTCCCAGCCGGATTCGGCGACGGGCACGGGAGTGGTACGGAGCCGGGCGCGGCGTATGGCGTCCAGCGCGTTCGGATACGTCGGGTTCTCCACCACCACCCGGTCCCCGCGGGAGGCCAGCAGGTTCAGCGTCAGCACCAGCCCTTGCTGGGCGCCCGAGGTGACGAGGATCTGGTCGGGCAGGGTCGGGACACCGCGCTGGGTGTACCGGTCGGCGATGGCGGACCGTAAGCCCAGAAGCCCGAAGGGGTGGTAGCCGGGGGTGTGGACGTGCTGCGTCAGCAGGGGCCCGCACTGCGCGAGCGCCTCGGTCAGCATGGTCTCGGGGAGCCCGAGTGCGGCCGCCGCCAGGTCGATGTTCTCGTCCTCGGGGGACAGTGGCTGCCTGGCACCGGCCGGCCGCAGACCGTCCGGCAGCATGGTCCACGTCCCCGAACCCCGGCGGCTGCGGGCGTATCCGCTGCCGCGCAGCAGATCGTAGGCCGCCGTGATGGTCGGACGGCTGAGGGCCAGGACCCCGGCCAGTTCGCGCTCGGCGGGAAGCCGCAGATGAAGGGCCAAACGCCCTTCGAGGATCAGAGCCCGGATGGCCTGCGCGAGATGCCGGTAGGCAGGTCTGCTCTTGGACAGATCCGGTAAGAGCGCCGCTAATTGACGCGGGGTGACGGACCTGCCCGTGGAGTCGGCCGTGGAAGTGTCAGGCATGCCATCTTCCCTAAGTTGGGCTCGAGTCACGGGCACAGCCTAACCACTCTGCTGGCCGTTCACCCCGGAGCGACGGATGGCCAATACAGGCGGCTCCCTCCTGCTCGGGGAGTGGTGTCCCCGAGCGGGAAGGAGCCGTTTTTCAGACGCGTCGCGCTATGGGGTCAGCCGACCATCCTGGCGAGCGGAGTGGGGAGCAACGGGTTCAGAATCAGGGCCACTCCCAGGGCGAGCATCGCCGCTCCTGTGACCATCGCGACGCGCTGACCGGCGCGCAGCACGCGTTCGGCGAGGAACAGCAGCGTCAGCGCCCCCATCCAGATCATGTTGTGCAGGCCCACCGCCACCTGGACCAGCATCAGGGCCCAGCAACAGCCCAGGCAGTACAGGCCGTTGAGCGCCCCCGCCTTCAAGGTCCCGGCGCGTCCCGCCGCGAAGTCATGGGTCAGGACGAAGGACAGCGGGCTGCGGCACACCGTCAGACACCGGGTCTTGAGGCCGGTGAACTGGAAGACGCCCGCCATGGTGATGACGGCGCCCGCCCCGGCCACGGCCCAGGTGCTGCCCTCGCCGATCGGCAGGAGCCACCGCTTCAGCACCACCAGAAGCAGGGGCACCAGACCGGAGACCACCCACACCAGCAGATAGCCGGTGATGAAGACGGCGGTGTCCACCGCGCCGTCGCGCCCCTTGGTCCGGGTCACGAACCGGTGCGCCGCGACGAGGGGGACCGCCACCGGCACCATCATGGCCACCACCATGCCGCCCCACATGGCCAGGAACATCAGCGCCTCGGCCATCGACATGACCGGCGCGGACGCGCCGTGCCCCATCGGGTGGTGCCCCGCCGTCCCCGGTTCCATCCCAGGCATGGACGGCATGGCGGGCATGCCGCCCGCGGGGGCTCCCGCCATCGGGTGGTGGCCCGCGGAGTACATCCACCACCAGGCGATCCCCGCCACGGCGACCATCCACACACCGGTGGTGAGGGTGAGGCGCCGGATCACCGTTTGAGGGCTTGCTGTCACTCCTCCGACCCCATTTTCATGGGACCGAAGTCGGCGTGCACCAACGGCCAGTCCCACCCCAGGTCGGGATCGGAGAAACGGCTCTCGGTCTTCGCCAGCAGCCGTTCCCCGCCGAAGGACATCAGGGCGTTGTGGACCGCGATCGGCGTTTCGCCGTCCCTGCCCAGCAGCGGCTTGACCGGGATCGTACTGGCGCGGCCCAGCTGGAAGTACGGCTTCTCGCCGGAGTCGTCCAGCTCGATGGGGACCCGGCGGATGCCCTTGAAATCCTCGACGAGGGTGAAGAGCAGGGCGAGCAGCCCGCCCGCCTTCCCCGTGAGGATCTGCTCCATGGCCTCCGACTGGGCCTCGGGCGTCTCCTCGCCGATGTACACGGCGACCTTCAGCCCGCCGTCCCAGACATGTTTGACGGTGCGGTACGCGACGCCCAGCTTGCAGCCGGTGAGGTCGACGTCACCGTAGAAACCCTTGTCGACGATGCCGACGCCGATGGCGTCGCACGAGCCGTGCGTCGGCGCCTCGGCGAACCAGCAAGGACAGGGGGTACCGCAGTTGCAGGCCCCGGCCAGCCGCCCTTCGATCGACCAATCCATAACGTGTGTCCACTGCCTTCCGTATCGCCCGGTCCGCCGGGGCATGCCACGAGGGGCTGGGTGCCATGGAGACGGCCCACGGCACCCAGCTGCTGTGCGCTCCTGCCTGTGCCTGCCGTCAGGCGGCGGTCGTACCCGCGAGCGCGGCCTCACTGGCGCGGGTGGCCTCGTAGGCCTCGGTGAAGTACATGGTGAACAGCTTGTAGAGGTGGTCGAAGTGCTTGAGCAGGCGCTCGACGTCCGCGTCCGACTCCACCATCGACATCAGGGTGTTCCACACGTCACCGGTGTGGTCCTCGTCGATGTCGTAGTTGACGTGCGTCCGCGCGCCCCGGACCTCGTCCTTCCCCAGGGTGCTCTCCAGGTTGTCCAGCCAGTCCGGCTGCGTCTTCCGGGTGGTGTACTCCAGGAAGTAGCTGCTGGCGATGGCGGCGAGGGGGGTGCCCTCGAACTCCTGGCAGTAGAGGAAGTAGCCGTTCAGCAGCTTGGTCGCCAGGAACGGGTCGGTGGAGTAGACCTCGTCGGATGTGACGCCGAGCCGCTCCAGGTCGGCGAGGAAGAGCTTGTCGTGCAGCATCTCGTCGTCGGTGTACTCGGCCCACTCCTTCGCCGCGACCGGGTTGTGCAGCGTGAAGTAGTGGATGGCGTGGGCGTCGATGGTGCGCTTGCGGCGGATGCGCAGGATCGTCTCGATGGTGTGCCGCTTGTAGTACGGCATGTCGACGTCGGAGGCCTTCAGGAAGTGGGTCGCGTACGGGACCTCGTTGTAGAACTTCTTGATGTAGTTGTTGAGCCGGTCGTCGACCTGCTTGCGGAGCTCCGGGCGAATGATCTCGGTGTCGGACATTGCAGTCGAACTCCTTCGTGGAATGTGTTCGGTGCTTTCTTGGCCGGGTTGCTTCTTACGTGTTACTTGTTCGTCCCGGAGGAAGCCGGGACGCGCGGGCTGCCGAGGATTTCTGCCGTCGAGAATTCCGTCTTTCCGGCAGCCGCCGCCTCCAGTAGCGTTCCGAAGCCGTAGCCGGAGAGGCGATCCACCACGTCCTGCAGATCGGCCACGATGGTGAAGTAGTCGTCGCCCCGCTCGGGAACCGAATACGGACCGGCGACGACCTTCGCGCCCGATGCCTCGAATCCGGAGACCTTTCCGCCCCGGCAGTACGAGACAACCTTCTGGATGGGCAGATTCACCTTCGCCCACTGGGTCGCCCACCCGAAGAGCAGGCGGGAGTAGGGCAGGTCCCTGCCCCGGCTCGGGACCGAGACCAGCCGGCCCAGCTCCCACACCGAGGGGTCGCCCTTGAGGTCCTCCGGGAGGAGGCCGAGCTCCTCGATCTCCGTGGTGCAGGCCGTGACCGGGACTATCCGCAGCGAGGCGCCGATGCGGTCGCCTTTGTGCAGCGTGAATACCTTGCCGTGCACATCACGGTCCTTGTCCAACCACCAGAAATCGCTCTCCGGGAAACGGGGCTCGTACCGGACAAGGCGCAAGGCATGGGCCTCTGCGAGATCCCCGATGTTCTCTACCAACGAGAACCTGTAGAGCTCGTCGAGCTCTTCCGGCTTGTCCAGGTTGTTCATCTCTCCCCAATCGAATCTGTCGGAGCCGCCTATTCGGGCCAGGGCCGGACAGACAGCCCCTTTGTTCGACGAGCATGAGTATGGTCCAGCGGCGACCGGAGTTGCTGGGAAAAGCAATGCCCTGAACGGGACATGTCCTGATGCGAGCACGCGTCAGCATGCTTTGGCCATAGCTGTCCGCAGAGGGGGCGGACGGTCAACTGAGCGGCGCGTCAGGGAAGTTCGGGCCGTCGCACACAACCGTGCGCCGGTGACTCGGTCTTGGTCTCCACCGGGGGATGCGGGAGATTCTTCCGAGCGGTCAATTCAGACGCTCGCGCATCTTTCATCCAGGAGGGGAACATGTCGCCCATTCGCACCTTCGCTGCCGCGGTCATCGTCGCCGGTGTTCTTGTGGGAGCCGGTACGGGAGCCGCGCTGGCCGCGCCGGCCGCCAGTCACTTCGACGACGGCAGCTTCGAAACGCCCAGGGTGGCGGCCAACACGTTCGTGAACGTGGGGACGGGAGGGACCATCGGGCCATGGAAGGTCGCCGCGGGGAACGTCGACCTGATCGGGAACGGGTTCTGGCAGGCGGCCGAGGGCGAGCAGTCCGTCGACCTCAACGGCGGGAACGCGGGCACGGTGTCGCAGACCTTCACGACGGTGCCCGGCAAGAGGTACACGGTGACGTACTCCCTCGCCGGTAACCCCGCCGGGGGTGCGGCCCTGAAGACCGGGAAGGTCCTGGTCGACGGCCAGAACTTCCAGGACTTCAGCTTCGACACCACCGGCAAGACGATGGCGAGCATGGGCTACGTGACCCGCGAGGTGTCCTTCGTGGCCACCGGCGCCACCACGACCCTGGCGTTCGCCAGCACCCTGTCCGGCGCCTATGGTCCGGTCATCGACGACGTCACGGTCCGTCACTGCGAGCCGTGTCCCTCCTGCGGCTGATCAGGGCTGATCACGGCTGATCGCGGCACGAACCCCAACTGAACAGCACGAAAGCCCCGGCACACACTGCGTGCCGGGGCTTTCGTGGGTGAAGCCAGGGTGCGCCGCCAGGGACTCGAACCCCGGACCCGCTGATTAAGAGTCAGCTGCTCTAACCAACTGAGCTAGCGGCGCCTGCTGACGTCGGAATCTTACCGGACCCCGGAGCGTGGTCCGAACCGGGACGGATCGACCTCTTGTAATTGGTATGGACATGACCAGAAGCGCTGGCTACGCTCCACTTGGTCTAGACCGCATCGCACGGCTCGCAGAAGCACTCCCCACGTCTTCAGGAGCGAAGCATGCGCAAGAAGATCCGCGCCGCCGTGGTCGGCATCGGGCTCGCGGCGGTCACCGTTCTCGCGACCGGCGGCAGCGCCACCGGCCACGGCTACACCGACTCACCGATCAGCAGGCAGAAGCTGTGCGCCAACGGGACCGTCAGCAACTGCGGCGACATCCAGTACGAGCCGCAGAGCGTCGAAGGGCCCAAGGGATTCCCGTCGGGCGGGCCCGCGGACGGGACGATCTGCGCGGGCGGCAACAGCCGGTTCGCTCAGCTCGACGACCCGCGCGGCGGCAGCTGGCCCGCGACCAAGCTCACGGCCGGGAAGAGCTACACCTTCAACTGGCGGTTCACGGCCTCCCACGCGACCACGGACTTCAAGTACTACATCACCAAGAACGGCTGGAGCCCGAGCGGCAAGGTCACCCGTTCCAGCCTCCAGTCCCAGCCCTTCCTGACCGTGCCGTACAACGGCCAGCGGCCGCCGTCCACGCTCTCCCACTCGGGGACGATCCCCAGCGGGATGACCGGACGGCATGTGATCCTCGCCGTCTGGACCATCGCGGACACCGGGAACGCGTTCTATTCGTGCTCGGACGTGCAGTTCTGACAGTGCTGTTCCCGAGCAGCCCTCGCTCATGCCGATGCCGCCCGGTCGGGGAGACCGGGCGGCACCGTCGGCTCACGTCACGGCACGTCACTTCACGCGTCGAACGTGCCCGCCTTCGCGCCCCGCAGGAAGGCGGCGAGCGTGGCCGGGGCCGTGGTGAGGACCACGCCCGGATCGTCGCTTTCCCGGATCAGGAGCCGTCCCCCGCCGGCGGCGATCTCCACGCACTGGCCCTCGCCCACGGAGTACGAGGACTTGCGCCAGCGCGGACGGTGCTGGTTCCCGGCGAGCGGTGCAGAGGTACATGAGGTGTTCATGTGTGGGGCCCTCTTTCTCATACGAGATCTGCGATGAGGCCCTTCGTCGCATCCGGAGACAGCGCGCTGTCGGAGATGCGGCCGAAGGCGTCGACGAAAACGTTGACGTCGTCGACCCCTTCGACGTACGTGGGGCCGCGCAGGTTCTCCTGGGAGACCACATCCGGCATCGGACCGGGGAAGCCCACAAGTGTGAACGCGCCCGCGTCCCCCGGGTTGGGCGCCGCGTCGATCGGCATCACCTGGAGCGTCACCGTCGGCCACTCCGCCACGTCCAGCAGTCGGCGCAGCTGCTCGGCCATGATGGCCGGGCGGTCGGCGAACCGGCGGCGCAGCGCCGTCTCGTGGATGACGGCCCACAGCCTCAGCGGGGTGTCCTGGCGGGTGAGCACGGCCTGACGGGCGAGCCGCACCTCGGCCAGCGCGGTGACCTCGGCCGCGCTGCGGGCCCTGGCGTTCGCGGCGATCGTCTCGCGCGCGTACTCGGAGGTCTGGAGCAGCCCGGGGACGACCAGCGGGGCGTAGTCGCGGACGGAGTCGGCGTCCGACTCCAGCGATATGTAGTCGGCGTACGCGGGGGCGACGACTCCGCGGTACGTCTGCCACCAGCCGCGTTTGCCCGCGTCCTTGGCGAGCCCCTCCAGCGCGATCCGGATGTCGCGGTCGGTGACCTCGTACGCCCGCAGCAGGATCTCGACCTCGGTGGTGCGGATGGTCGCGTTGGCGTTCTCGATGCGCGAGAGCTTGGGGGCGGTCCAGTGGCGCGCGCCAGGGGAACCGTTCGCGGTGGCGTTGAGCGCTTCGGCGGCCGCGTCCAGAGTCATCCCCGCTTCGGTACGCAGCCTCCGCAGAGTCGAACCCAGACGCCTGCGCCGCACGGTGGGCACTGGCTGGTAGGACATGGCGTCAGTCTGGCCTATCGCCAACTCGGGTCACCAGGCGGCATATGCCAGTTGTGAGCTAAAGGGTCGAAACATTGCGAGTGGCGCTCTCCGTGGGCCAGGATCGCTCCTGTGACACGGCGGCAGTGCGCTGCGCATTGGAGGGGCCCCGGACCATATGGAAGACAACATCCCGCAGCGGTACGAATTCCGCCTCCGCGTTCACCCGCAGAATCTGGCCGATGTGCGCCGCGCCGTCGGCGCCCGGCTGCGCCTGTGGGGACGCGAGGAACTGATCACGCCCGCGGCGATGTGCGTCACCGAACTGCTGTCCAACGTCCATAAGCACGCGGCCTCGCCCGACTGCGTACTGACGCTCGAAAACCGCCCGTACGGGATATGCGCCGCCGTCCGCGACTCCGAGCCCTCGCTGCCGGTGGTCAAGGAGCCGGACTTCCTCTCGGAGTGCGGGCGCGGGATGTTCCTGCTCAGCAAGACGGCCCATGAGTGGGGGACGGATCTCCACGGCGACGGCAAGACGGTCTGGTTCACGCTGCGCGCCGAAGCGGTGGATCTGTGACCGCCCGCCCCGATAACGTTGTGTCACGGGGAGTTGACGCAACGACAGGGGAGGGCCGATGGATGCGGTGACGACAGGTGCGCTGGTCGCGGCGGTCAACGCGGCGGTGTCGGGCGCGGGGGGCGAGGCGGGGCGGCGGGCCCTGGAATCGCTCGGCGCGCTGGCCCGCCGGGTGTGGCGGCGCGGCGACACCGAACCGGCGGGCGGGCCCGAGCCGGTCGCCATCCCGTACGACGACGAGGAGCGGCTGCTCCGGTTGGCCGATCTGCTGGTCGAACGGTCCCGGCAGGACCCGGAGTTCGGGCGCGACCTGGCCGCCTGGCTGCGGGAGTTCGGCGAGCCCGCCGAGCGGGAGGCGGGTTCGGTGCACAACTCCGTCTCCGGGGAGGTCCACGGCATGGTCATCCAGGGGCGCGACTTCCACGGTGGGATCAGCCAGGGCCCGCGGTGACCTGTGCCTCGTCCGGGGGTCTTGTTCAGGGGCGTGCCCTGTCCGGGGGTGTGCCCCGTCCGGGGGATCGCGCCGGGCTCCGGCATGACGTGGCAGCAACCGGACATGATCGCTTCCGCTTCGTGGCGGAGCGTCGCGGAACCGCGACCGCCCGTGCCCGGGCGGGCCCTTGGCGGGGTGATCATTCGTAACTTGCTGACAGCGCGCGCCGCTTGATGGGCGGTCGAGCGGCGTGTTGTGCTCTGACGCGCCGGACTTGGCTGATTCTTTACCTCACGCCCCGCGTTGACGCCGTCGCTGTGCGCGAATTACTGTCATCAGTGATTTCGCACCATGCTGCCTCCGCGTATTGAGCACGTCGAGGCACGGAAATTCCAAGAACCAGGCCGGTATTCGGGAATCCAGGTAACCGTCGCCCTGCAGGGGAAGTCATGGTTGGTCTTGTGACGAGGTCCGAGCTTTCCCCTGAGCATGAGACGGACTCCTCGGCCCCCGCTCTGACCGGCGACTATGTCGAGCGTGCCCTGCTGGCCGCCCGCGATCTGCTCGAATCCACCGTCACCCGGCACCGCCGGGAGCTGGCCCAGGACTCCTGGGCGGGGAAGGCTCTCGGGCAGGTGCCGCTCGCCGAGGTCGTCGACACGCTCGTGGACGGGGCCGAACGGACCGTGAGCGTCGTCCTGTCGGGCGGCGAGGAGCAGTCCGAGGTCGTCTGCGCGGCGCTGGCCCGGCCCGCCCGGGGTGGCCGCGGCCGCCGCGCGGTGCGGCTGCTGTGTCTGCCGCGGGCGCTGGACGCGGCCCGGGTGCGGGCGCTGGCGCGCACCGACCCGCGCTGCGAAGTCCGCGTCTGTGACGGGCAGTTACCGGAGGCGCTCTTCATCGACGGCCAGATCGTCTACGTACGGAACGAGCCGCCGGACCCGGCCCGGGACGGCGGGCGGCAGGCGTCGCTCGTCGAGGACCCCGCCGCGGTGCAGGCCCTGGAGCTGATGTTCGCCGGGACCTGGGGGAACGCCGTGGCGCTCGAGGACTACCCGCGGCTGGGCGGGCGGCTGTGCCCCGCCAACGCGCGGCGCATCCTGGAATGCCTGCGCACCGGCCACACGGACGAGGTGGCGGCGCGCGACATGCAGGTGTCCCTGCGGACCTACCGCCGGTACGTCGCGGAGATCATGCGGGAACTGGGGGCCGGGTCCCGCTTCCAGGCGGGGGTGCGGGCGGTGGAACTGGGGCTGCTGCCGGACCACTGACTCCTCTTCGCCCATGACCTTTGGCACTCGAGACCTTGACCACGTCGCGAGGCAGGAATGAGACATGAAGGAACCCGGTGATCCGGGGGACGTTCTGGACCGGACGTTACGGGAGGTGCGCGCTCTCATCGAGGCGACCGTCGTGGAACACCGGGCCCGCAGAACGAGAACGGGCCAGTTCACCCAGGTGGGTATGGCGGACGGGGCGTTCCTGGCCGCCGCCGAACAGGTGATCACCAAGGCCCGGGGGCGGGTGGACGCCGTGTTCCCGGAGAGCTCCGGCCGGATGGCGGCGGCGCACGCGGCGCTCACCGCCCTGCTGCTGAACCCGGACGACGACGCGGTGCGGGTGCGGGTGCTGCGCGGCCGGGCCCCGGGCGGGGGAGCGGGGGGCGGTCCGGGTGGCGGCTCGGGTGGTGGGGCCCCGGCGGGCGCCGGGCCCTTGCCCGCGCCCCTCCCGGGCCCCGCGCCCGCGTCCGTACCCGCGCCCGCGCCCGTACCCGCGCCCGCGTCCGTACCCGCGCCCGCGCCCGGTTCCGCGCCCCGGTCCGAGGCGGCGGCGGAGGAGTCCGTGCCCGCGCCCGCCCCTCGCCTCGCACAGGTCCGGATCGCCCCGGTGCCCCTGCCCACGGCCGTGATCGCCGACGGCCGGGCCGCGCTGGTGTGCATGGAGTCGGCGAACGGGCGGCACACCTCCGTCATCGAGGACCAGGTGGTGGTCGGTTCGCTGTACGGCATGTTCCGCTCCATCTGGGCGGGCGCCACCCCCGCCCCGCGCCCGCTCGACTTCGGCAACCGGGCCCGTACGGAGATGGTGCGGCGGGTGCTGGCGCGGCTGCGGGACGGGGTGACCGACGAGGCGGCCGCCCGCGATCTGGCGATTTCCGTGCGTACGTACCGCCGCTATGTCACCGGCATCCTGGAGCTGCTGGACGCCAACTCACGCTTCCAGGCCGGGGCGCGCGCCTCCGAGCTGGGCATTCTCGGGGAACGCTGAGGACGGGGTGGGAAGTACGGCACCGGAATTGTTTCGTTTTCCCATCGACATTGTGAACCGGTGTGCGCTGGGGATAGGTTGCACGCGGGCGTGGCGCCATCTGGCAACCGCCGGTAATACAAGGGGATTTGGGGATGGGTGAGGGGTACGGGAACGGCGCGGCCGGTACGGTGGTCGCACGCGCTGAGCCGGATGCGGTGACGCCGCGGCGTGAGCCGCATTCCCCCCGGCCGGGGCGGATGCGAAAGACCCGCGAGAACAGCGGCGGGGGCGGCGGGAACCGGACGGGAACGCTGTTCCGGGGAGTGCTTCCGCCCCTCGTATTCGGGCTGGTGACGCTTCTCGTCTGGGACATCGTGACCCGTACCGGAGCGGTGGCGGAGTTCTATCTTCCGGGGCCGGTCGACCTGGCCCGGCATTTCATCGACCAGGTATTGCACGATTCACTTGTCGACTACACGCGGGAAACCGTGTGGGAAGCGCTGGCCGGAAGCGGTATGGGAATCGGAGTGGCGCTGCCGCTCGGCTATCTCATCGCCCGCAGCGACCTGGCGGCCGCCGCGCTCCAGCCGTACATCGCCGCGTCGCAGGCCGTGCCCGCGGTGGCGCTGGCCCCGCTGCTCGCGCTGTGGCTCGGCTACGGACTGCTGCCGATCGCGGTGCTGTGCGCGCTCCTCGTCTTCTTCCCCATCCTGGTCAACACCGTGCTCGGGCTGCGCGCCCTGGACCCCGAGGTGCTGGGCGCCGCGCGGGTGGACGGCGTGGGGTGGTGGGGGATGCTCTGGTACATCGAGCTTCCGCTCGCCCTGCCCAGCATCCTCGCCGGGGTGCGCAATGGGCTCACGCTCTCCATCACCGGCGCGGTCGTCGGGGAGTTCGTCATGGGCGGCGAGGGGCTGGGGCAGCTGCTGTCGGTGCAGCGCCAGGCGGCCGACACCATCGGCCTGTTCTCGACACTCGTCATGCTCGCCCTGCTCGCCGCCGGTCTGTACGGCGTGGTCCGGCTGGTCGAGCGGCTCGTCCAGCGTGACTGACCGGTTCATCCGATTCACGAGTCGATTCGCGAGGAGAAGTACGTGCGTGCTGTGCAGACGTCCATGAGGGGCACCCTCAGACACCGGGTTCTGGGGGCGGCTCTCGTGTCGGTGGTGGCAGCGGCCACCCTGACCTCATGCGCCGAGGAGCCGAAGGACGCGGAGGGCAAGGGCGGCAAGAGCATCACCGTGGGGCTGACCTACACACCGAACATCCAGTTCTCGCCGTTCTACGCGGCCGCCGAGAAGGGCTACTACAAGGACGCCGGGCTGAATGTGACGCTACGTCACCACGGGGCGGCCGAAGACCTCTTCGGGGCCCTGAAGTCGGGCAAGGAAGACGTCGTCTACGCGGGCGGCGACGAGATGCTCCAGGCGCGCGCCTCCAAGAATCTGCCCGTCGTGGACATCGCGACCTTCTACCAGAAATACCCCGTGGGCCTGATTGTGCCCAAGGATTCTGACATCAGGAAACCGGCCGATCTCAAGGGCCGTAAGATCGGGACTCCCGGCCCCTACGGCGAGACGTATTTCGGTCTGCTCGCCCTTCTCAAGGAGGGCGGACTTTCCCCGAAGCAGGCCAAGATCCAGAACATCGGATTCACCCAGCAGGCGGCCCTGACCGGAAACAAGGTCGAGGGTGTCATGGGCTACCTGAACAATGACGCCATTTCCTTCGAGGAAGCCGGTAAGCCGGTCCGGGCGATTACGCTCGACTCCGGGGACAAGGGCGATCCGCTGGTCGGGGTCGGTCTGGGCGCCAAGAAGGATGTGCTGGACAAGCGCGGCGACGACATGAAGAAGTTCGTCGCCGCGTCGCTGCGCGGGCTGCGCTACGCGATGGACAACCCGGACGAGACCATCAAGCTCAGCGAGAAATACGTGCCCGGGCTGCGCGGCGAAAAGCAGAAGAAGAACGCGATGGCGGTCCTCAAGGCCACGGTGCCGATGATGAAGACGGACCAGGGCGAGGTCGGCGTCAACGATCCGCAGACCTGGACCCGGATGGCCGATTTCATGTACGACCAGGGGCTGTTGGCGAAGACGGTCACCCCTGAGGACGCGTACGACAACGGCTATCTGCCGAAGTCCTAGCTTCTCGCCTTCGCGGTGGCCGTCGCGCGCCGGTGCAGTGCGGCGGCCACCGCGAACGCGGCCCCGGCACCGGCCGTGAGCGCGGCCCAGCTGCCGGTCGCCGGGAAGTGGGCGACCACGAACAGCCCGAGCGGCGGCCCGGTCGCCGTGCCCAGGTTCCAGGCCAGCGACGCGAGCGCGCTCGCCCGCCCCACGGCCGCCTCGCCGGACCAGCGCAGCAGCAGCGGGTAGAAGGCCGACGAGTACGTCAGCTCGCCCGCCGCGAAGACCACCGCGAAGGCCAGCAGCAGCCCGTAACGGAGGGCCGGCGCCGCCCCGTCCCCGGCCAGCGCCGCCCCGAGGCCGCAGCCGAACGCCGCCCCCCACAGAACGGGCCCGGCGGCCAGGCTCACGGTCTCCGGCAGCCGTTCCAGCCAGCGGCTCAGAAGTGGCTGGAGGGCGATCAGGGCGAAGGAGTTGGCCGCCACGACGGTGCTCACCCAGCCCAGGGTGACGGCCATGCCGTCGTGCAGGAGCAGCGGGACCGTGGCCTCGATCTGGGTGAAGCCGACGATCGCGAAAAGGGCCTGGGCGAGGATGAGCAACGCCATCGGGCGGGCGCGCAGCAGATCGCGGTAGGTGGCGCCGTCGGCGGGTGCCTCGGCCGTCGCGTCCACTGCCTGCTTGGCGGTGCGCGGACGTACGTACCACGTCGCCGCGATCAGCGGCAGCGCGGCCAGGGCGTTGGCCAGATACAGCCAGCGGAGGGTGCCGGTGGGGGTGTGCGCGCCCCGCAGCGCGAGCCCGGCGGCCACCGAACCCGCCCCGATCCCGACGTTGTTGACGATGTGCCGGACGGAGAACGCGGTGCGGCGGCCGCTCTCCGGGACGGCCGCGTCCACGACGCCCACGATCGACGCGTAGAACAGCCCGAAGCCCACGCCCACGCACGCCCCCGAGGCCAGGACCAGGGAGGTGGTGTCGGCCGGAGCCAGCAGCCCGTACCCGGCGGCGAGCGCCGCCCCGCCCAGCACCCCCACCCGGTGCGGCCCGTGCCGGTCGGCCAGCGGGCCGCCGACCAGTGCCGCGGCGAAGCTGGCCGCGGCCATCGCGAGGAAGTACCCGCCCGCGGCCCGTGCGCCGAGGCCGAGCAGCTCACTGACGTAGATCGCGGTGAACGGGAAGCACAGGCCGTTGCCGAGGGTGGAGACCAGCAGGGCACCCATGAGCAGGGTGAAGCGGTGCCCCAGGGGTTCCCGTTTCACGGGGTGAGCGCGGCGCGCACCGAGAGCAGCTTCTCGACCGTGCCCAGGTCGTACGGGGCGGGCAGCGACAGGATCAGGTGCACCGCTCCGGCCTCCGCGAACCCCTCGGCCAGCGGCAGCTGGTCCGGGTTGACCATGACCGTACGGGCCACCTCGCCCGGGTCGCGGCCGACCCGCTCGCACCACTCGTCCAGGACCCGGTTCAGCTCCCGGAACTCGGCGACCGGGTCGGTGGCGGCCCAGCCGTACCAGTTCCACCAGTCCGCTTCGCGGGCCACCAGCTCCAGGGTGCGGCGCCGCCCGGCGCCCCCGATGAGCAGCGGAAGCGGGCCCGCGGGGCCGGGGTTGAGCTTGGCCAGCCGCGCCTTGACGGCCGTGACCGAGGCGGCGAACGCGTCCATGCGGCCGGATGGTCCGGGGAACGGTATGCCGTACGCGGTGTGCTCGGCCTCGAACCACCCCGCGCCCAGGCCCAGCACCAGCCGCCCGCCGCTGAGCTGGTCCACGGTGCGGGCCATGTCGGCGAGCAGATGCGGATTGCGGAAGGCGGTGCAGGTGACGAGCGGGCCGATGGTGGCCTGCCGGGTCTCGACCGCCATCGCGGACAGCAGCGACCAGCACTCGTAGTGGGTGCCGTCCGGGTCGCCGGTGTGCGGGAGGAAGTGGTCCCAGGTCCACAGCGAGTCGACGCCGAGGCCGTCGGCCTGCCGCCAGGCGGCGCGGAGTTCCTGGAGGCCGGTGTGCTGAGGGTGGAGCTGCACGCCGATGCGCACGGTGTTCCTTTCGGTAGCGGTAAGCCCCCACCCCGCCCCTTCCCGAACCAGGGGCTACGCCCCTGGACCCCAAGCCCGCCCGGGGCGCGCCCCGCCGGACGGGCGCGGGCAACCGCCCCTCGGGGGCGACACCGCGCGCCCGCTGCGGCGGGTTGGGGTGTGTGTCCGGTGTCGTGGGCGGTGGGGCTCGTTCCCTGTGCCGGTGGCTGGGCTGTGTTCGGTGCTGCGGGGCTGGGAGCCGTATGTCCGGTGTCGGGTAGTGGGGTTGCGCGTCGGGTGGCGGGGGCGGGGCGTGCCCCCGGTTCGCCGGGGAGCGCGGGTCCTCCTGTTGTCGGGCGTACGGGCGATCGCCTGCCCTTCCGGGGCGGGCCGCCTACCCGGTGCCCCGGGGCGGGCGTGTGACGGGTGCTGGTTCGTGACGCGGGGCGTGCCCCCCGTTCGCCCGGGAGCGCGTGCCCGGTGCCGGGGGCGTCCGTAGCCCACGAGCGGTGTCCGTGGGCTACGAGGCGTCCGTTGGCCGTGCAGCATGCGTGGGTTACCGGATGCCTGGGGCTACGGGGTGACGACCACTCGGTAGACCGGGGTCTCTGCCGCCTGCTGCAGGGCCTTTTCCACCTCGTCCAGGCCGTACCGTGCCGTCACCAGGGGCTCCAGGCGCGGGGCCAGGGAGGCGCCGCGGAGGAGTTCGGCGGCGGTGCGCCAGTCGGCTGGTTCGTGGCTGAAGGAGCCCGTCACCGTCAGCTGGCGGCGGTGGACCTCGTAGCCCGGGAGGTCGGCCGGGGGGCCGTCCGGGGCGCCGCCGAAGAGGACGATCGTGCCGCCGTCCGCCACGGCGGCCAGCGCGGCGGCGATGCATTCGGCGCTGGCTATGGTGACGAACACGACGTCGGCGGTGGGGAGTTGCGCCACGTCCGAGGGGGGTACGGCCGCGTCGGCGCCCGCCGCCGCTGCCGCCTCGCGGCGTTCCTCGTCGCGCTCCACGACCGCGACCCCGCGCGCCCCCAGCTCGCGTGCCACGGCCAGGTGCAGATGGCCCATGTACCCGGCGCCGATGACGGTCACCCGGTCCCCGGCGCGGAAGCCGCCGCGGCGCAGGGAGTGGACGACGCAGGCGAGCGGTTCGCCCATGGCGGCGACCGCCGGGTCGGTGTCGCCGACCGACCAGACCCGGGAGGCGGGGAGCACGATGTGGTCGGCGAGCCCGGCGCCCATGGCGATCGCGCCGTCCGCCTCGCGGACCCGGCCCTGGAGGGCGACGCAGATGGCGGACTGGCCGCGGCGGCAGGCGCGGCAGGCGCCGCAGCGGGGGAGGCCGTCGAGGGTGACGAGGGAGCCGACGGCGGGCATGTCCTCCAGATCGGCGGCGCCGGGGCCGACGCGTTCGACCCACCCGGAGATCTCGTGTCCGGCGGCGGCCGGGTAGACGGTCATGCGCCCGGCGTACAGGTTGGCCTCCATGGTGCAGATGCCGCATGCCGCGATGCGCACCAGCACTTCCGAGTCCCCGACGTCGGGCACGGGTATCCGTCGTAACTCGACCTCGCCGGCGGCGGTGATGACCGCTGTACGCATGGGAACAGCCTTCCGGAATACGGACGTTGTGCCGGGAGGCTATGCCCGTGTCCCCGGGGAGGCAAGGAAAGGATCACCGGGGGTGATCAGCGGGCGCCCTCGGCGTACGACGCCCGCCGGAACGTCCACCAGATGATGACCGCGCCCACCACCGCGGCGATCGCCCCGATCACGGCGGCGACGTGCATGGCGTGCACGAACGACTGGTCGGCGAAGTCGGAGAGGTGCGGCACGCGCAGCCGGTCGGCGATCAGCCGGGTGGCCTCGGGGGACTCCTCGGCGGCACCGGCGGCGCCCGGCGGCAGATCGCCCAGCTTGGGGGTGATCTCGCCGCGGTAGACCCCGGCCAGGATGGAGCCGAGGACCGCGACCCCGAGGACGCCGCCGATCTGCCGCATCGCGTTGTTGACGGCGGACCCGGCGCCGGTGCGGTCGGCGGGCAGGACGGACATGATCGTCTCGGTGGTGGGGGCCACGGCGGCACCCATGCCGAGCCCCTGGAGGATCAGGAAGACCCAGAACAGCCCCAGACCGCTGTGCTCGTCGAGGAAGACGTACGAGAAGAAGCCGGTCGTCGCGATGAGCATGGCGACGGTGACGACGCGCCGCACCCCGAACGCCCGCACCAGCTTCGCCGAGAGCGGCGCGCCCAGCAGCACACCGAGGGCGACGGGGGCGATGGACAGCCCGCACTCCAGCGGGGTCTGCCCGTGGACGCCCTGGAGATAGAAGCTGGTGTAGTACATCGAGCCGTTGAGGCCGAAGAAGGTCAGCATCACGGCCACGCTCGCGCCGGTGAACCGGCTGTTCCGGAAGAGCCGGACGTCGAAGCTGGGGTTGTCGACGCGCAGTTCGACGAGGACGAACACCAGGACGAGGACCGCGCCGACGGCGAACGCGCCGAGAATGGCCGGATCGTTCCAGTCGTTGCGGTGGCCGCCCTCGATGACGGCCCAGACGATGGCGAAGAGCCCGACCGTGGAGAGCACCACGCCCAGCGGGTCGAACTTCTGCCGCACCTTGGCGGCCGCGCCGGGCAGGAAGAGCAGCGAACCGGCCACGCACAGCACGACGATCGGTACGTTGACGAGGAAGACCGACCCCCACCAGAAGTGGTCGAGCAGCGCCCCGCTGAGCATCGGCCCGGTGGCGATCGCGATACCGCTGGAGCCGGACCAGATGGCGATGGCGGTCGCGCGGTGCCGTTCGTCGAAGACCTGGGCGATCAGCGCGAGCGTGGCGGGCATGATCAGGGCGCTGCCGATTCCCATCACCCCGCGCGCGACGATGAGTTCGGTGGCCGAACCCGCGTACGCGGCCCAGGCCGAGGCGCCGCCGAACACGAGCATGCCGGTGAGCAGCAGATTGCGGTGGCCGTAGCGGTCGGCCAGCACGCCGCCGGTGAAGAGCAGCACCGCGAAGACCAGCGTGTAGGAGCTGATGCTCCACTGGAGCTGGTTGGGGCTGGCGCCGAGTCCCTCGTCCGGATCGGCCAGTGTCTTGAGCGCGACATTGAGGACGGTGTTGTCCAGCCACACCGCGAGTTGGGAGAAGACCAGCACCGCGAGAGCGAGCCATTGGCGTCCGGTCGGCGACTGCGGAGCGCCGGCCGGTGCCGTGTCGGTGATCGCGGTGTTCTGTGCGGCCATGGGGGCGGCGCCTTTCGGGGACCACGTGAGGGTGGGGGGTCCGCGCTCGTACGGCAAGGGACGGCTTGCTTGCTCAAGGCTTGCTGGCTCAAGAGGAAGTTACCAATCTGCCGAGCCGGGGCGCAGCCCCTTGACCCCGTTCGAGGGTCTTCCCACGCGGGAGAGCGAAGGTATTTACCCGGCTGACGAGCCGTTGAGTCATGATGTTCCTTGCCGTTTCGGCAGATGGCTCGTTACTGTGCCCCGACGGGGGAACGGGGGGTGTCCTTTGAGCCATTTTGGAATTCAACCAAATGACCGTAAGCCTATTGAGGGTATCGACGGTATTGACGGCGAGACGGGCACAAGGAGAGCGGTTCACATGGAGCCGGAAGCCAGGTCGGACAACTTGGAAGAAGCTCTCGGCCAGGCGTTACGGCTGATCGAGTCCGCGGTGCACCACCACCGCCGCAGCGTGCTCGCCTCGGCGACCGCCGACCTGCCGGTGGACGGCGAGGTGGTGGCGGGATGGGTGGCGCGGCTGGTGCTGCGCGCCGAGCGTGACGTGATCTGGAGCCTGCCGGAGGTGACCTGCGAGGAGCATGCGCGACTGGTCGCGCAGACGCTCGCACAGCTGTCGGGCAAGGGCGTGCGGACCCGGATGCTGTGCCCGCCGCGGGTGATCCGCGGATTGGTGTGGCAGCGCACGGTCGGCACGGTGCCGCGGCTGGAGGTGCGGGTGTGCGGCTCCGTGCGGCAGGAGCTGGTGGCGGTGGACGGCGCGGCGGTGATCGCGCCCGAGGGCTCCCCGGGTGACCCGGGCGGCTCCCGCGCCTCGATGATCCAGAACTCGACGGTGGCCGTCATGCTGCACCGGCTGCTGTGCGGGATGTGGGACACCGCGCAGCGCCCGATGCGGCCGCTGTCCTTCGAGGGCGGGGCGCGCGGCCGGGTGCTGCGCGAGGTGCTGACGCTGATGGCCGAGGGCTACAAGGACGACGCGGCCGCCCGGAAGCTGGGGCTCTCGGTGCGTACGTACCGGCGCTACGTGGCCGACATCATGCGGGACCTGAACGTGGAGTCGCGCTTCCAGGCGGGGGTGCGGGCCGTGCGCGCGGGGCTCATGGAGGCGGAGCGCGACTAGTCGCCTCCTGTGACGGGTAGTCGGGTAGTCGGGTTCCGGCTGATTTGCGCGGTCTGTGGGTATCGCCGTGGCAGCTTGCTGCAGATTGGGCATCCTGACGTTCCGGTAACCGGCTGCGTAGTGCAGCTTTATGACAGCCGTGGTTGTCGTCCGGTTGGCTTCACGGGCGGTGTGACAGGTAGTGGACTCGGGGCTTGTCGGCCCCCGGAGCGACGCATAGCGTCAACGGCAGTCGTCGCTTTGCCCATGCCGAAAATGGAGGTGCGCGGTAATGGCCGCCATCGTCGAAGAGCGTCGGGAAACCATCAAGGAAATCGTCACGGATATCCTTGAGATCGACCCGGACGAGGTCACCGAGAGCAGTCTCTTCAAAGAAGAGCATGACGCGGATTCGCTGCGCGCCATTGAAATACTCGCGGCGCTCGAAAAAACGTTCAACGTGGTCATCGACCAGGCCGAGCTGGGCCGGATGGTGAACCTCAGCGGCGTCTACGAGGTTGTTTCCGACGCGGCCGGCTGGTGACAGGACCCTCGGCCAACTCCTCGGAAGGCAGGGCGAAATGCGTGGTGAGTCGGGTCGCAGGGTTGTCGTCACCGGTCTCGGGGCGGTGTCCGGCATTGGCGTCGGCACCGCGGAATTCCTCGCCGGACTGCGCGCGGGGAAGAGCGCGGCACGGCCGGTCACCGCGTTCGACACCGAGGGTTTCGAGCATGCGATGGCATGTGAGGTCCCGGACTTCGAACCCGGGCGATGGATACGAAATCTGGACATCGCGAACCTCGGCCGGGCGAGCCAGTTCTCGGTGGCGGCGGCCCGTATGGCGGTGGCCGACGCCGGTATCGCGGAGGACGCGCTGCGCGCCCTCCCGTCCCTGATCTCCATCGGCACCACCGACGGGGAGTCGGGCGACCTGGACCAGCTCGTCGAGACGGAGGTCGACCTCGGGCCCGAGCGGATGGACCCCACCGTCGCCCGCCGGGTGCCGGCCGGGCGGCTTTCGGCCGTCATCGCCGAGGAGTTCGGCTTGAGCCGGACCGAGGCGGTCACCCTGCCCACGGCGTGCGCGGCCGGAAACTACGCCATCGGCTACGGCTACGACGCCATACGCGGCGGCGACGTGGAGATCGCGCTGTGCGGCGGCGCCGACGCGCTGTGCCGCAAGACCTTCACCGGCTTCTACCGGCTGGGCACCATAGCGCCCGAGCGCTGCCAGCCCTTCGACAAGGACCGCAAGGGCATCCTCACCGGCGAGGGCGCGGGCGTCCTCGTCCTGGAGAGCCTGGAGTCGGCGCTCGCCCGCGGCGCCCGGATCTACGCCGAAGTCCTCGGCTACGGCCTCAACTGCGACGCCGACCACCCCGTCGCCCCCAACCAGGACAGCGTGGCCCGCTGCATGCGGCTCGCCCTCGACGACGCCCGGATCAAGCCGGAGGAGGTCGACTTCATCTCCGCGCACGGCACCGGCACCCGGGCCAACGACATCACCGAGGCCCGCGCCATCCGCCAGGTCTTCGGCGACGACGACCCGCCGCGCACCGTGTCCATCAAGTCGATGATCGGCCACTCCATGGGCGCCGCCGGGGCGCTCGCCTCCATCGCCTGCGCGCTGGCCCTCACCGAGGGGTTCATCCCGCCGACCATCAACCACGTCGAGACCGACCCGGAGTGCGGGCTCGACGTCGTGCCGAACCACGCGGTGGAAGCCGAGCTGAGGGTCGTACAGAACAACGGGCTCGCCTTCGGCGGCAACAACGCCGTCGTGATCTTCGGCAAGCGCGGCACGGACTGGAACTAAGGCCATGAGTCAGCTGGTGACCGGCGCGGGCGCCGTGGTGAGCGTGGGCGAAGGCGTCGACGAGGTCTTCTCTGCCCTGTGCGCGGGCACCAGCGGACTCGGTGAACTGCGCGGCTTCGCCCCGGACCGCTACCGGGGACGGCACGCGTACGAGATCGACGACCGGCCCGGACCCGGCGCCGATGTGCCCGGCCGGGCCACCGCCTGGCTGCTGCGCGCCGTCGGGGAGGCGGCGCGGCAGGCCGGGCTCGGCGAGGACCTGAGCGGGGTGCCCGTCCTCGTCGGCACCGGGCTGCGCGAGCTGCGCTCGGCGGAGCTGGCCTGGCGCGACGGCACCGCGTTCGACATCCGGGCGCGGCTGCACTTCGGCACCGCGCTGCGCGAACGTTTCGGCGCGGTGCGCACCCACACCTTCGCGGGGGCGTGCTCGGCCTCGCTGTACGCCCTCGCCCTCGGCAGCGACCTGCTGGCCACCGGGGCCGAGGACACCGTGATCGTGGCCGGTGTCGACACCGTCACCGAGTCCATGTACGGGCTGCTGGACCGGGTGAACGCCGAACCGCCCGACCGGGTCCGGCCGTTCGACCGGGAGCGGCGCGGGGTGCTGATGGGCGACGGCGCCGCCGCGGTGGTGCTGCGCCGGGAGGAGTCCGGCGCGCGCTCCGGCGCGCTCGGCAGACTCCGCGCCGTCAGCATGAACTGCGACGCCCGCCATGTCACCGCGCCCGACGCGCAGGGCATCGTACGGGCGGTGCACGAGGCCCAGCAGCGGGCGGGCGTCACCCCCGGCGACATCGACCTGGTGCTGCTGCACGGCACCGGGACCCAGCTCAACGACAGCGCGGAGGCGACCGCGATCGCCGAGGTCTTCGGCCCCGAGGTGACGACGCCGCTGATGACCGCGATCAAGTCCATGACCGGGCACACCTCGGGCAGTTCGGGCCTGGTCAGCCTGATCGTCGCGCTGAAGTCGCTGGCCTCGGGCCGGATACCGCCCACCCTCGGCCTCACCGAGCCGCTGCCCGAGGCGGCGGCCTTCCGCTTCGTCCGGGAGCCGTCCCCGGCCGATGTGGCGGGGCTGCGGTTCGCCCAGATCGACGCGTTCGGGTTCGGCGGGGTCAACGCCGTCGCCATAGTGGAGAGGGCCGGCACATGAGCGCGCCCGGCACCGCCGTGGTTTCCGGGGTCGGCCTGGCACTGCCCGGCGCGGACACCCCGGACGCGCTGCTGCGCGGTGCGCACGCCCCCGGGCGCGCCCCCGAACCGTTCGACACCGGCGCCCGCATCGGCCGCCGAGGCCACCGCTACAAGGACCGGGCGACCCAACTCGCGCTGTGCGCCGCGCTCGAGGCGTTACGCGACGCCGCCCTCGTCGCCCCCACTGACGGCACCGATGGGGAGAGGCTGACCGTACCGGGCGACACCGTCGGCGTGGTGGCCAGCTCCAACCTGGGCAACCTCGACACCGCGTGCCTCACCGCCGCCGCGATCACCGAGGGCTCGGCCCGCTCCCTGAGCCCCATGAGCCTGCCCAACGCCTCCAGCAATGTGATCGCCTCCTGGGTCGCGATCCGGCACGGGCTGCGCGGCCCCAACCTGATGCTGTGCAACGGGCCGACGTCCGGGCTCGACGCCGTCCACTGGGCCGCGACGCTCGTGGCGGCGGGCCGCGTCCGCCGCGCGCTGGTGGTCGGCGTCGAAACCCGCAACGCCGTCGTGGCGGATCTGCTCGCCCGGCCCGCCGACGACCTGCTGGACGGCGCCGCCGCCCTCGTCATCGAGGGGGCGCGCTGGGCGGACGAGCGCGGGGCGCGCGCCGCCGCCGTCCTGGGGCCGTACGAGCGCCGGGCGGGGCTCGCGGGCTGCGTCCGCGCGCTGCTGCCGGAAGGCGGCGAGGGGCCGGGCGTCTGGTTCACCCCGGAGCGCTACGAGGAGCCGACCGCCGACACCGCCGACACCGCCGCGCCGGTGCCCCCGCACGTACCGCGGCACGACGTCACCGCCGCCTTCGGCCGCGCCTCCGGCGCGCTCGGCGTCCTCCAGTGCGCCGCCGCGGTCGGCTGGCTCGCGGCGGCGCGGGCCGGAACCGGGACGGGCGAGGCGCTGATCACCAGCGGCGACGACACGGCCGACGCCGTGGCCGGACTGCTGCTGCGCGGGCCGGACGCGCCCCTTCCGAAGGTTTCCGCAAGGTCAGCGATGTCAGAGATTTCAGCCATGGAGTGCACCTGATGAGAGCCGCCGCCCCGCCGATGTCGACGAAGGCCCTGCTGGCCGACACCACCACGGTGCGGCTGCGTCCGCGGTACGAGGGCTCGAACATCTGCACCTGGATCGGCTTCAAGCACGTCAACTACCTCATCGAGGAGGCGGTGCTGGTCCACTTCGCCCGCAGCGGGGCGCCCGCCCGCCGCCTCTACGAGGAGCACGGCCTCGGGCTGGACATCGTGGCGCTGGACAGCCGCATCCTGCACGCCTTCCACCTGGACGACGAGGCCGAGGCCGAGGTGGTGCCGGACACCTCCGACGGCGCCACGGCGCTGGCCTTCCGGGTGACCCTGCGGGTCGTCCGCGACGGCTCCGTCCTCAAGGCCGTCACCGCCAAGGTCCATGTCTCGCTGCGCGCCGACACCTATCTGCCGGAGCCGCTGAGCGGCCCCGCCGAACCGCCCGGCGAGTTCGGCCGCTTCACGGTGGACCGGCTGGGCGAGGGCTCGCCCACCGAGCCGCGCCCCGCGGTGCCGGACGGCGACGAGCGGGCCGTCCTGGCGGCGCTCACGGAGGGCCGTAACGCCCACGCGTGGAAGTGGAACATCACCTACCCCTACTGCCACTTCACCGAGCGGCTCCAGATGTCGGGCTATCTGCGGCTGATGGAGGAGGCCAAGGACCGCTTCGTGAAGTCCCGCGGCATCTCCATCAAGACGCTGCTGGACGACCGCCGGTGGATACCCGTCGTACCGCGCTCCTGGATACGGATCACCGACGAGGCGCTGATGGAAGAGGACCTCTACACCGTCTACACGGTGGAGGAGATCTTCAAGGACCTCACCTACACCGCCCGCATGGACTGTTACGCGGTCCGCGACGGCGCGCTCACCCTCACCGCCACCGGCGGCATCGTGCACGGCTACGCGCTGATCGAGAACCGCCGCGACTGGCATCTGGTCCCCTTCGACCAGCGGGTACTGGACGCGCTGGCCGGGAAGGCGAGCGGCACCTGATGGACGACATCACGGTCACCGGAGTGGGGGCGCTGTCCCCGCTGGGCACGGGCGCCGACGCGTTCTGGCGCGGGATGCACACCGCGCGCACCACCCCGTCCCGAGTGCCCGACAGCCACGCCCGCATGGACCATCCGCGGATGTACCTGGTGCCCGAGGCCGACGTGCCGGAGGGGCCCGCGGAGTGGGCGGGGCTGCCGCTGGGGCGCGGCTCGCGGTTCGCGATCGAGGCGGCCCGGCAGGCGGCCCGGGACGCGGGCCTCTCCGAGTGGGGGAGCGTCGATCCGCGCCGGGTGGCCGTCGCGATCAGCAGCGGCATGGGCGACACGGAGCTGCACGAGGGGTGGTGGCAGGGGAAGGCCCCGGGCACCGACCGCTGGGCGCCCGTCTTCCCGGTCGCCTCGGCGGTCGGCGGTTCGCTGGGCGCGCGCGGCCCCAACACCTGTGTCAGCAACGCCTGTTCCGCCAGTGGCTACGCGCTGTCCGTCGCCGCCGACCTGATCCGCTCGGGCGAGGCGGACGTGGTGTTCGCGGGCGGCGCCGAGGCGTACTCCCGGGTGGCGCTGGCCTGCTTCAACCGGCTGGGCGCCATCGACCCCGAGCGCTGCCGTCCGTTCGCCGCCGACCGGCGCGGCACGGTCTTCGGCGAGGGGGCCGCCGTCCTGGTCCTGGAGTCCGGCGCGCACGCCCGCGCGCGGGGCGCCGAGCGCGCCTACGCGCGCCTCGCGGGCACCGGCTGGAGCTGCGACGCCCACCACGCGACCGCGCCCGAGCCCGGCGGCGGGCAGATCGAGCGCGCGATGCGGGAGGCGCTGCGCGAGGCGGGCGGGGGCGAGGTCGGCTTCGTGGTGCCGCACGGCACCGGCACCGAACTCAACGACGTGGTGGAGAGCCGGGTGCTGGCCGCGGTCGCGCCCCGCGCCCCGCTGTACAGCCTGAAGGCGCTCATCGGCCACACCGGCGGCGCGGCGGGCGCGTTCGCCGCGCTGTCCGCCGCCCTGATGCTGCGGCACGGCACCCTGCCGCCGAACGTGCCCGTCGGGGACGCCGATCCGGGGTGCCCGGTGCCGCTGCCGTCCGGGAGCACCCCGCTGACCGGCGGATACGGGATGGTCAACGCCTACGCGTTCGGCGGCAACAACATCTCCCTCGTCTTCGCAGAGGCCCGCTGATGGACCTGCCGATGGATCTCATGGTCACGGGCGTGGGCGAGGTGAGCGCGGACGGCTTCGACTTCCGTACGGCGCTGGGCCGCCGCGGCTACAAGTACCTGCCCGGCGCCGCCCAGTACGTCCTGGCGGCCGCCAAGCGCGCCCTCGCCGACGCGGGCGAGGACGCGCTGACGGCGGCCGGACCCGAGCGCCGCGCCGCCGCGGTGGGCACCAACAGCGCGGCCGTCTCCCTGCACCACGCGATGGACCGTACGGTCGTCGGGGCGGGCGCGGGGGAGCTGAGCCCGGCCACCGCGCCCTACTTCTCCATCAACCTCTTCGGCAGCCGACTGGCCACCGAGCACGACCTCAAGGGGTTCAACCTCACCCTCACCAGCCCCCGCGTCGCGGGCCTGGAGGCGCTCCAGACCGGCGCGCGCGCCATCGCTGCCGGACGCGCCTCCCGGCTGCTCGCCGGGGCGACGGAGGAGGCGCTGCCGGAGGGCGAGCCGGGTGCGGACCTCTCGGAGGCCGGTGCCGTCGCGCTGCTGCTGGAGCCCGCGGCGGCCGTCGCGGAGCGCGGCGGACGGGCGTACGGGCGCGTCGCGGTCCGTACGTTCTTCCTGCCGCCCGGCCTCGCCGCCTCGGCCGACGGCGCGGGGGAGGCCGCACAGGCGCTCCGGGACGCGCTCGCCGCCCTCGGCCACCGGCCGGGCGCCCCGCTGACCGTCACCGCTGTCCTGGACGGCTCCCCGGTGGGCGAAGCGGTCGGCGAGGCGGTCGCGCACGTCCTGGACGAAGAGGCCGAGCGCATACCGGCGGGCGCGGGCTGTCTGGCGCCGATGGCACACATCGCCGCCGCCCTGCGGAACCCGCCGGACCACCCACACGCCGTCGTCACCGCGGCGGCCGAGGGAAACACCGCCGTCTGCCTGGTCACCCCGGGCGGGCCCGGCGGAGCGGAAGCGAGCAGCCGATGACCGGACTACGACGGAGGGCGAGCGACCGATGATCACCTCACTCGAAGGTTCCTGGTGCCTGGTGCTGGGCGCCTCCAGCGGCATGGGCCTGGCCATCGCCCACGAGATGGCCCGCGCGGGCGTCGGCGTCCTGGGCGTCCACTTCGACACCGCCGAGGGGCAGGAGAAGGCGGCGGTCGCCCAGGAGGAGATGCGGGCCCACGGCGTCGAGGCGCACTTCTTCAACGCCAACGCCGCCTCCGCCCGCACCCGCGAGGAGCTGCTGCCCCGGTTCGAGGAGCTGACCGGCGGCAAGGGCGTCCGCGTCCTGGTCCACTCCCTGGCGTTCGGCACCCTGCTGCCGTACGTCACCCCCGACGGCGAGGGCAGCCTCACCTCCCGTCAGATGAACATGACGCTCGATGTGATGGCCCACTCCCTCGTCTACTGGACCCAGGACCTGTTCACCGCGGGCCTGCTGCGCGAGGGCGCCAAGGTGTACGCGATGACCTCCGCCGGAGGCGCCCGCGTCATGCCCCACTACGGCGCCGTCTCCGCCGCCAAGGCCGCCCTGGAGTCCCACGTACGCCAACTCGCCCTGGAACTCGCCCCCTCGGGCATCGCCGTCAACGCGCTGCGCGCCGGGGTCACCCCGACCCCGTCCATGGAGCGCATCCCCGGCAGCGACCGGCTCGCCGCATACGCCAAGGACCTCAACCCGCACGGGCGGCTCACCCGCCCGGAGGACGTCGCCGAGGCCGTCTCCCTGCTGTCCCGCACCGACTCCTCCTGGATCACCGGCAATGTGATCGGCGTCGACGGCGGTGAGCTGCTCACATGACGGACCATCTGCTGATCGAGAGCGGCGGCCCGCAGACCGGGCCCGCCTGCGAACGCTTCGTCGGCGACGCGGCACGGCTGGCCGGGGACGGCCACCGGGTAGTGCTGTTCCTCGTCGAGAACGGGGTCACCGCCGCCCTCCCCGGCGCCGCGCCCGGCATCGAGACGTTCTTGCGCGGCGGCGGCGAGCTGTGGGTGGACACCTTCTCGGCCGCCCAGCGCGCCCTGCCCGCCGCCGACCTGACGCCCGAGATCCGCATGGTGGAGATGGACGACGTGGCCGCCAAGCTGCTGGAACCCCAGGTGCGGGCGGTGTGGCACTGATGGCCCGGCCGGTACCCGCCACCGACGTCCTCCTCAACCTCTTCGGCGCGCCCCACCAGAGCGACCTGGTTACCTCGGCGCTGCGGCTGGCCACCGCGCTGCTCGACCGAGGCGCCCGGGTGCAGATCTGGACCTGCGGCGACGCCACCGGCCTGACCAGCGCGGCGCTCGGCGACACCAAGCCGCGCGACCTCACCGACCTGGAGCGCCGCCACCCGTCCACCGCGCTGATCGTCCGCGATCTGCTCGCCGACCACCCCGACCGGCTCTACTGGTACGTCTGCCGCTTCTGCGCCGACGACCGGGGCGCCGCCGAGCAGATCCCCCAGGTCAGCAAGCGGTCCCCGTTCCTGTTCGCCGAACACGTCAAGGCGGCGGACAAGGCCCTGGTCATGGGGGTGTGCTGAGCCATGCCGGAAGAGGTCACGCGGGACGAGGCCATGCCGGAACAGCCGCAGGCGCGCTGGCTGCTGATCATGGAGAAGGCGTACCGCGGCTCGGTCGAGACCCAGTTCGCGGACGCCCTCTACGTCGTCCCCGATCTGCACCGGCAGAGCGGCGGGGGCTGCGATCTGGCGCTGCGCGGACCCGCCGTCGGCTACGCCCTGCGCACCGCCCCCCAGCCGCCGCTGCGGCTCGGCGGACGCACCCTGGACACCCTGCCCGATCCGCGCGCGTCCGTCGCGAAGGTGCTCGACGCCGGGGTGACCGTGCTGGTCGAGCGGCCCGACCTGACCGCGCTGGGACGCACCGCCGCCGACCGGCTGCTGCCCGGCGTCCAGGTGATCGAGGCGCACGGGCTCGCGGCGCGATGGCCCTCCTACGAACAGGTGTGGTTCCTGTGAGCACTCCGTCCGGCCCCCGGGCCACAACCGAAGGAGTACCGATGGTCAACGCTCCGGCCGCGGTCAGCCCGGTCATCTCCGCCTGGACCGCCGTATCGCCCCTGGGGCTGCGGGCCGCGGACTTCAGCTGCGGGATGCAGTTCGGCCGCGGCACCGGGAAGCCGCTGGATCCCGAGGAGTGGTCGGTGCCGTTCCGCGAGGCGTGCCTCGTCCCCGACTTCCACATCCGGGAGATCCTCGGCCGCAAGAACACCCGCTCCATGGACCGGGTGACCGGCCTCGCCGTCACCGCGATCCGCCAGCTGCTCTCCGGCGAGCGCGGGAGCAAGTCCGGTGACGGGGCGGAGCGGCTGCCGGGCGTCGGCGAGCACACCGGTCTCGCGCTCGGCACCAGCACCGGAAGCGCCCAGTCCATCATGGACTTCACCCGGGACTCGCTGGTCAGCGCCAAGCCCTTCTTCGTGGACCCGGCCCGGTTCCCCAACACGGTGATGAACTGCGCGGCGGGCCAGTCCGCCATCTGGCACGGCCTCAAGGGCCCCAACACCACCATCGCGGGCGGCCGCGCCGCCGGGCTGCTCACCCTGCGGTACGCGATGCGGCTCCAGCGCGCGGGGCGCGCCCGCACCGTGCTGTGCGGGGCGGTCGAGGAGTTCACCTCCGCCCGCGCCTGGCTGGAGTGGCACACCCGCGCCGACGACGACACGACGGCGGTGCTCGGCGAGGGCGCCGCGGTCTGGCTGCTGGAGACCGCCGACGAGGCCCGCGAACACGGCCGCGGCGGGCTCGCCGAGGTCGCGGGCGTCGAGTTCGGCTTCGCCACGGACCCGGCGGCGGCCCGTACGGTGCTCGCCGACACCGTGACGCGGCTGCTGGACCGTACCGGCACCGCGCCCGGCGAGGTACGGGTCCTCGCCGACTCCCAGGCGCCCGGCGCCGAGGGCGAGGCCGAGCGCGCCGCCCTCGACGACGTCCTCGGCGGCCACCGGCCGCTGCGGCTGGCGACGGCCGACGCGATCGGCGACACCTGCGCCGCTTCGGCGGCCTTCCAGATCGCGGCCGTCCTCGCGCTCGCCGGGCGCGGGGAGCTCGACCCCGGCAGCCCGGCCCTGGTCACCACGGTCGACCGGGACGGCGTGGTCGGCGCGGCGCTGCTGCGGACCCGGTGAATGAGCGGGGAGGGGCGCGCTCATGACAGGCAGTGAGATATCCGCGGCGGACGGGCGCACGGCCCTGGTCTTCCCGGGGCAGGGCGCCCAGAAGGCGGGCATGGGCCGGGCGTGGCGGGACACCGGCGCCTGGCCGCTGGCCGACGAGATCTCCGAGCACACCGGGGTCGACGTCGGGGAGCTGCTGCTGACGGCCGACGACGCCACGCTGCGCCGCACCGACCTGGCCCAGCTCGCCGTCTTCGGGTACCAGATGATCGTCCACCACGAGGCGGCCGCCGCCGGGCTGCTGGGCGAGGTGGCCGCGTGCGCCGGGCACAGCCTCGGCGAGTACACCGCCCTGTACGCGGCCGGGGCGCTGCCGCTCGCCGACGCGGCACGGCTGGTCGCCGCCCGCGGCTGGGCCATGCGCCGTTGCGCCGAACGCTCGCCCGGCACCATGGCGGCCGTCGTCCGGCTCGACGCCGGGGCCGTGGACGCGCTGACCGGACGGGTGCGGGCGGAGGGGCCGGAGGTCTGGGTCGCCAACGCCAACGCGCCCGGCAACCTCGTCGTCTCCGGCACCGCCGAGGGCGTCGACCGGCTCGCCGCACTGGCCGCGGAGAGCGGGGGCAAGGCGATCCGGCTCGCCGTCGGCGGCGCGTTCCACAGCCCGCTCATGGCCGCCGCCGCGGACGAGCTGCGCGCGGCGCTGGCCGCCGTGGAGTTCGCGCCCGCGCACACCCCGGTCGTCGCCAATGTGGACGCGCGCCCCCACCGCGGCGGGGAGGGGTGGCGGGAGCGCGAACTCGCCCAGCTCACCAGCCCGGTGCGCTGGGAGGAGAGCGTCCGGACCCTCGGAGACGAGCTGGGCTGCGTCCGGTTCGTGGAGCTGGGCCCGGGCCGTCAGCTGACCGGAATGATCCGCCGGATCGCGGCGGGCGCGGCGACCGTCCCGGTCGAGTCGCCCGCCGCGTTCGCCGTACCCACCACGCCATGAGCCCCGAAGAAGACCCGAGCCCCGAAGAAGACCCCGAGAGCGGAAGGAACCCCCGATGGCCGACGCCACCGCCGCGCTGGACCTCGACGAACTGCGCACGTTCGTCGCGGAAGTCCTCGATGTGGAAGAGGAGGAGGTGACCGACGAGGCCGACTTCGTCAAGGACCTCGGCGTCGACTCCCTCATGGCCCTGGAGGTCATGGTCGAGCTGGAGAAGAAGTACGCGGTGAAGCTGGAGGAGAAGGAGATGAAGAGCATCACCACCCTGCGGAAGGTGCACGACCTGCTCGCGTCGAAGCTGGAGAAGTGAGGTGACGGCGACCGCGTGCGGACCGGTCGACGGCACCCTGGAGGTGGTCGACCCCGGGGTGCCGGGGGAGCGGCCCGCCCGGTGCGTGGCCGTGATCGCCGGAACGGAGAAGGTGTTCGCCGGTCACTTCCCCGGCTTCCCGATCTTCCCCGGGGTGTGCGTTGTCGAGTACGTCCAGCGCGGCGCCCTCGCCACGCTGCCCGAGCCGGGGGCCGCCCTGGCGGCGGTCGAGTCCGCCCGCTTCCTCGGCCCGGTCTTCCCCGGCTCCACCCTGAGCTGCGAGTTCACCTGGACACGGGACGAGCCGAAAGAGCAGGACGAGCAGCACGAGCAGCACGAGCGGGGAGCCGCGCCGGGCGGCTGGCGCTGCCGCGCCGTGGCCACCACCGAGCGCGGGCTCGCCGCCCGCGTCCGGCTGCGCTTCACGTCCCCTGCCGGACGGGAGGCCGCCGGATGATCACCGTGGACCAGATCAAGCGGGTGCTGCCGCACCGCTACCCCATGCTGCTCGTCGACCGGATCACCGAACTGGTCCCCGGCGAACGCGCCTCCGGGCTCAAGGCCGTCACCTGCAACGAACCCTGGTACGAGGCCGTACCCGACGACGCGCCCCCGGAGGCCTACCACTACCCCTGGACGGTGCTCCTCGAATCCTGGTGCCATGTGGCGGGGGTGCTGGTCGCCTGGGAGGCTCCCAATCCGGATGTCGTGGAGGGCATGGCGATGCTGCTCGGCGGGGTCTCCGACGCCGAGTACCACCGCCCGGTCCTCCCCGGCGACGTGGTGGAGCACCACGTCCGGCTGGACCGGCAGGTCGGGGAGACGTACATGTTCGAGGGGGAGAGCCGGGTCGGGGGCGCGACCGTGCTCACCGTCGGGCGGCTGGTGATGACGATGCGTCCGGCGGCCGAACTCAGGGCGGCCCCGGCAGGAGAGGTGACGTAACACCATGTCCGACGTGCACAGCAAGGTGGCCCTCGTCTCCGGCGGCTCGCGCGGCATCGGCCGTGCGACCGTGCTGCGGCTGGCCCGGGACGGTTTCGACGTGGCGTTCTGCCATCAGTCCAGCCCCGACGCGTCCCGCGCCCTGGAGGAGGAGGCCGCCGGGCGGGGCGGCGGCCGGGTCGTCGGCCGGCAGACGGACGTACGGGACGCGGACGCGGTGCGCGAGCTCGTGGCGTTCACCGAGAACCGGCTCGGTCCCATCGACGTAGCAGTGGTGTCGGCGGGCATCGCGCGGGACAATCCGCTGCTGTTGATGAAGGACGAGGAGTGGCGGGGCGTGATGGAAGTCAACCTGGACGGTACGTACCACATATGCCGTTCGGTGGTATTCGGCATGATGAAACGCAAGTCCGGATGCATCATCAACATCTCCTCGGTGGCGGGCGTGCACGGCCATGCGGCACAGTCGAATTACGCGGCCTCCAAGGCCGGGATCATCGGCTTCACCAAATCGCTCGCCAAGGAGGTCGGACGGTACGGCATCCGGGCCAATGTGGTCGCGCCGGGCTTCGTGGAGACGGATATGACGGCGGCGCTGTCCGAGAGTGTGCGCAAGGAAGCGGAAGCGAGCATCCCGCTGCGCCGCTTCGGACGCCCGGAGGAGGTCGCGGACATGGTCGCGTACCTGGTCGGGGCGGAGTATGTGACCGGAGCGGTGTTCCAGGTCGATGGCGGCATCGTTATCTGAGCGAGGGGCGGGGACGGACATGACGGCCAGGCGCAGTAGGGTCCCGCGGTTCTATTTCAATTTCCGCAGCCCGTACAGCTGGATCGCCTACCGTGATCTGATGGACCGCTTTCCGGATGTCGCACAGGTGGTGGAATGGCACCCCTGGTGGGAGCCGGACGCGGACAGTGAGCGCCGCATGGCCGAGCACCAGCGGTCCTTTCCGTATACGGCGATGTCACGCGACAAACACCTCTATATCCTTCAGGACGTACGCCGCCTGACCGCCGACCGCGGTCTCGCCGTCACCTGGCCCGTGGACCGTGACCCGGTCTGGGAAGTACCGCATCTGGCGTATTTTCCCGCGCTGGACGCGGGGTTCGGCCCCGCGTACATCGAGCGGGTCCACCGGGCCCGCTGGCAGGAGGGCCGGAACATCTGCGACCGCGAGACCATCGCGGACATCGCCGCGGAGCTGGGCCTTCCGGCCGCCGTGGCGGGCCGGATGGCGGGCGCCGCCGACGACCCGGAGCTGCGCGCCGGGCGCGGGCTCCGGGCGTTGCTGGACCTCAGCCGGGACGGGGTGTTCGGCGTGCCGTTCTTCCTCCTCGGCTACGACAAGTACTGGGGCGTGGACCGGCTCCCGGCGTTCGCCGCTGCGGTCCGCTCCCGCGCCGCGCCGCCCCCCGCTCCCGGCCCGGCCACCCCCACACCAGCACCGGCTGACGCGGACTTCGTGGCCGCCCGGTCCGGCGACCAGGGCCACGCCGGGGGCTGCGGGTGACCACCCGTACCCCCCGGTAGCCGCCATCCTGACGTACCCGCCCCGCTGCCCCACCGCACGGCACCGACCGAGACGAGAACGCCCTGACCGCCGACGGACACTCCACCCCCTCCTGGAGGACGCCGATGCCCGAGCCACCCCGGACGCCGGTGCGGCCACCCTCGCTGGGGTCCCGCGCCCTCTCGGTCGCGGCACTGCCGATAGCCCCGCTGTACGGGGCCCAGCTGGCGTATCTCGCCTTCCATCCGCGGAACCGGACCCAGCGGGAGCACCCCCGGGACTACGGGCTGCCCTGCACCGACCTGGAGATCCCGTTCGCCCGCCGGAAGCGGGTGCACGCCTGGCTCTGCCCCGGCTCCACGGAGAAGGTGGTGGTGCTCGGCCACAGCATGGGGACGGGCAAGGACCACAGCCTGGGCCACGCCAAGTTCCTGCACGACGCCGGGTACACCGTCTGTCTGTTCGACCACCGCAACCACGGGGCCAGCAGCGACGACCGGGCGCTGTTCGGGCTCGGCGACCGGTTCGCGAGCGATGTCACCTCGGTGGTGTCCTGGCTGCGCGGCAAGCAGGGGTACGCCACGGCGCGCATCGCCGTCTACGGCTTCTCCTTCTCCTGCTTCTCGGCCATGTGGGCGCTGACCCACGACGGGTTCGAGTTCGACGCGCTGGTGTGCGACAGCGGCCCGGGGCACGACGTCCCGCCGCTGCTGCGCAAGTACCTGGAGGCGGAGGCGCTGCCGATGCCCCCCGCGCTGAGCGGCGAACCGTCCCGTTCCGTGGTGACCCGGGCGCTGTGCGCCCTGGGCCCCGCCATGCTGCGCGCCCAATGGCCACCGCCCGCGACCGGCAAGTTCGCCAAGATCCCACTCCTGTTCATGTCGGGCGAGCACGATGCGATCGTGCCGCCCTCCTCGGTGGACGCGCTGGCCGAGCGCTATGCCCAGGCCGAAACGCACGTCCTCCCGGGAGCCGAGCATCTGCTCGGGCTGCAGAGCGATCCTGAAGGCTACGCGAGCGTGGTACTGGATTTCCTCAAGCGGGCCCTGGGATAGCAACCTGACCGTCCTCGCCGGACGGCAACTTCTGAAGAGGGAAGAGAGAGCATGCAGAAGGTGCTCATCGCCAACCGTGGCGAGATCGCTGTCCGTGTTGCCCGTGCCTGCCGGGATGCCGGGATCGCGAGCGTGGCCGTCTACGCCGATCC
>NZ_JBEXVE010000034.1:0-101574 GCF_040629205.1 Streptomyces sp. NPDC005962
CCCGCGGGCGCAGCCCCCCCCCCCCCCCGCCGGGCCGCGGCGGGTGCCACCGCTGCGGGCCCTCCCCCCCCCCCCTCCCCGGGCCCCCCGCCGGTCCGCTCAGTCCAGCACCGTCAGGTCGAGCCGGGCCAGCCGGTCCGGGTCGGCGAGGATGTCGATCGCGGCGATCTTCCCGTCCGTGACGGTGAAGCCCAGCACCGAGGCGGGACGACCCGCGCGGGTCCCGACCACCCCGACGGCCCCGTTGACCAGCGCGGGCCGGGGGACGGCGTCCTCGCCGCCGGAGCGGGCGAAGGTGAGCGCCTGGTCGGCCACGCCTTCCGCGCCGCGCACCTCGCGGTACCCGAGCGGGGTGGCGGCGCCCTGGTCGGCGCGCAGCACGACGTCCGGGGCGAGGAGGGCGATGAGCCCGTCGAAGTCACCCTCACGCGCCGCGGCGAGGAACGCGTCCACCACCGCGCGCTGCCGGGCCAGGTCCGGGTCGGGGAGCGGCGCCGCGCCCCGAACCCGGCGGCGGGCGCGGCTGGCGAGCTGACGGGCCGCGGCCGGGGTGCGGTCGACGATGGGCGCGATCTCGTCGAACGGCACGCCGAACAGATCGTGCAGGACGAACGCCAGCCGCTCGGCGGGGGCCAGCGCGTCGAGGACGACCAGCAGGGCGAGGCCGACGGAGTCGGCGAGCAGCGCCTGGTCCTCCGGGTCGACCCCGCCCGTACCGCTGAGGACCGGGTCCGGCACCCGCGCCCCGAGGGGGTCCTCCCGCCGTGCGGTGCGCGAGCGCAGCATGTCGAGGCATACGCGGCCGACGACCGTCGTCAGCCATCCGCCCAGGTTCGTCACCTCGCCGGTGTCGGAGCGGCTGAGCCGCAGCCAGGCCTCCTGCACGGCGTCGTCGGCCTCGCTGAGCGAGCCGAGCATGCGGTAGGCCACCGCCCGCAGATGGCCGCGGTGTGCCTCGAAGTTCTCCGCCAGGAACGCGTTTCCGCCCATCGGGCCTCTCTCCTCGCCGGGTGTCATCAGAACACTGACGTACGGGCCGGGGCCGATGTGACAGCCCGGTACGCCCGTTCGGCCCCTCAGCCCTTGACGCACCGCTGCCCCCTCACTACATAACTTGGGAGCGCTCCCAAGCCGTTCGCAGTCCAGACATCGTTGTCATGACCCGGGCAAGCTATCCCGGGACCGACCGCTCCCCCACCCAGGAGTCGCCATGCGTACGACCGCCCCCGACGCCATCATGGCGAACGCCCAGACGCTCGGCGTCGGTTATCTGGGCTGGTCCTGGAGCGGCAACAGCGGCGGTGTCGAATACCTCGACATGGCCGCCGGATTCAACGCGGCGGCGCTCACCGGCTGGGGTCAGCGGATCTTCAAGGGGGCGAACGGCATCGGCGCCACGTCCAGAGAAGCCACGGTCTACCGCTCGTAGCCCAGCAGCCCGGACCCCAGACGCACCCGGACCCCGAAAGCACCAAACCCCGGAATCCCCCGGACAAGAAAGGCCCCCGACCATGCCCAAGCCCACCCCGCCCCACCGGGCCCGCACCGCCACCGCCCTGCTGGCCGGAGCGCTGCTGCTCATCGCCGCGCCCACCACCACGCAGCCGGCCGTGGCGGCCGTGGCCGCGCCCTCGGCCGTCCAGGTCAACCAGCTCGGCTATCTGCCGGACGGCCCCAAGCGCGCCACCGCCGTCAGCGCGAGCACCACCGCCCTGCCGTGGCAACTGCGCGACGCCTCCGGCAGGACGGCCGCCTCCGGCACCACCACCCCGGGCGGCGCCGACGCCGCCTCCGGCGACTCCACCCACCTGGTGGACTTCTCCTCGTACCGGGGAACGGGCACCGGCTACACCCTCACCGTGGACGGACGCATCAGCCATCCGTTCGACATCCGCGCGGCCCTGTACGACGGGCTGCGCGCCGACGCGATGTCCTTCTTCTACCAGCAGCGCAGCGGCACCCCCATCGAGGCGCGGCTCGCCGGTGCGGCGTACGCGCGCCCGGCAGGCCACCTCGGTGTCGCGCCCAACCAGGGCGACACCAGCGTGCCGTGCCAGCCCGGGGTGTGCGACTACGCCCAAGATGTCCGCGGCGGCTGGTACGACGCCGGTGACCAGGGCAAATACGTGGTCAACGGGGGCATCGCGACCTGGCAGCTGGTGAACTCCTTCGAGCGCGCCAAACGGACCGGCCACGCCGCGGCACTCGGCGACTCCACCCTGCGGGTGCCCGAGCGGGGCAACAAAGTGCCCGATGTCCTCGACGAGGCGCGCTGGGAGCTGGAGTTCCTGATGCGGATGCAGATCCCGGAGGGGAAACCACTCGCGGGCATGGCCTTCCACAAGATCCATGACGCGGCCTGGACCGGGCTGCCGACCCGCCCCGAACAGGACTCCCAGCCGCGCGAACTCCACCCCCCATCCACCGCCGCCACCCTCAACCTGGCGGCCACGGCGGCCCAGTGCGCACGGGTCTACGCCCCCTACGACGCGGCCTTCGCCGCCCGCTGCCTCGCCTCCGCCCGCCGCGCCTGGACCGCCGCCACCGCCCACCCCGATCTGCTCGCCCCGGACTCCGACGGCACGGGCGGCGGCGCGTACGGCGACACCCGGGTCGGCGACGAGTTCTACTGGGCGGCGGCCGAGCTGTACACCACCACCAAGGAGAGCCAGTACCGGGACGCGGTGACCTCCTCGCCCTTCCACACCGCGGACGATGTCTTCACGCCGGGCGGTTTCGCCTGGCCCGACACCGCCGCCCTCGGCCGGATCACCCTGGCCACCGTCCCGAACGCCCTGCCCGCCACCGACCTCACCCGCGTCCGCACCTCAGTGGTGTCCGCCGCCGACGGCTACCTCACCACCATGAGCCGCCAGGGATACGCCGTCCCCGTGCCCGCCGACGGCTACGTCTGGGGCTCCAACAGCCAGGTGGCCAACAACGCGAGCGTCATCGCCGTCGCCTACGAACTCACCCGGCAGCCCCGCTACCGCACCGGGGCGCTGGAAGCACTCGACTACCTCCTCGGCCGCAACACCCTCGGCCAGTCCTACATCACCGGCTACGGCGACCACGCCACCCTCAACCAACACCACCGCTTCTGGGCACACCAGTACGACCCCTCCCTCCCCAACCCACCCGCAGGCTCCATCGCGGGCGGCCCGAACGCGGCACTGCAGGACCCGGTGGCCCAGGAGAAGCTGCGGGGTTGCTCCCCCGCGAAGTGCTACATCGACGACATCGGCTCGTACTCCACCAACGAGGTGGCAATCAACTGGAACGCCCCCCTGGCCTGGCTGACGACGTTCGCCGCCGAGCGCTGAGACGGAGGGGCGAGGGGCCACCGGCCCCTCGCCCCTCCTCGCTCCCAGCTGCCCCGCTCAGCGGGGCAGCTGGGCCTCGATCGCGGTGACGACCTCCGCCGCCTCCGGCTCGGTGCGCGGGCGGAAGCGTGCGGTCACCTGGCCCTGGGGCGTGATCAGGAACTTCTCGAAGTTCCACTGCACGTCCCCGGCCTCGCCCGCCGCGTCCTGGGTGCGGGTCAGCTCGGTGTAGAGCGGATGGCGCTGCTCGCCGTTGACGTCGGCCTTCTCCAGCAGCGGGAAGGAGACGCCGTACGTGGTCGAGCAGAACGTCTCGATCTCCTCGGCCGTCCCCGGCTCCTGCCCCGCGAACTGGTTGCACGGAACCCCCAGCACGGTGAACCCGCGCCCGGCGTACCGCTGCTGCAGCCGTTCCAGCCCCTCGTACTGCGGCGTCAGCCCGCACTTGGACGCCACGTTGACCACCAGCACCGCGGCACCCTGGTGCGCGCCGAGAGTGGTCGGCTCGCCGGACAGGGTGCGCAGGGGAATGTCGTACAGACTCATCGCGGATACCACCTTCGTCGTTCGCCGATGCGCCCAATCTATGCGATCACGAAGCCGTGAAGACGGATCACAACTTGACCACGAACCACACACAAACTCTTCACTTTTCAATTACCGCGGTTATGGTCAACTCCTCGAGTTTCACTCAAGGGGGGCCTATGTCCAGGAATAACCTCCCAAGACCGCCGGGTCCGGCGTCCGGTCGGCCGAGATGGGCGCGCAAGCGGGTGGCCATACCGGCCGCGGCCGCGCTGCTGTTCGTCGGCATCGGCATGGGCGGGGCGAACGATGAAGACGCCAAGGCGGCGGGCCGGGCCACGCCCGCGCCCACGGTGACGGTGACGGTCACCGCCAAGCCCGCCCAGGTCAAGCACAAGGCCGAGCCGACGCCCACCGTGACGGTCAGGGTGACGAAGACAGTCACGGCCGAGCCCAAGCCCAAGGCCACACCGAAGCCGAAGGTGACGCGGAGCGCCGAAGCGCCCGCCGATACGTCGTCGTCCACCGGCGGTGGCGGGTCGTCATCCGCCGGGGACTCGTCCTCCGGTGGGACCGGCGGGACGGATGCCGGGGCGGGGAGTGGGGCCACGGCGCGGTGTGAGGACGGGACCCTGTCCTACGCGGCGCACCATCAGGGCGCCTGCTCGCATCACGGCGGGGTGGCCGTCTTCTACCGGTGACACGGTGACACGGCAGCGGGGCGCGCCGGTGTGGCGCGCCCCGCGGGTGTTGCCCGAGTGCTACTCCGGCGGGGTCGGGGTGTCGTGGTTGCGGTACATCGCCTGGATGTCGAGTTCCAGCTTGACCGTCGGGCCGACGACCGCGATGCCTCGGGCGAGCATGTTGCGCCAGTTCAGCGTGTACTCCTCGCGGTGGAGTTCGGCGCTGGCGTGGGCCGCGCAGCGGAGTTCCTGTTCGTAGCCGCCGTTCACCGCGCCGAGGTAGGTGGTGTCGAGCGTGACGGAGCGGCTGACGCCGTGCATCGTCAGGGGGCCCTGGATGCTCCACTTCGCGCCGCTGCGCCAGGTGAACTTGCTGCTGGCGAAGTGCATGTCCGGGTAGTTCTCGACGTCGAGGAAGTCGGCCGAGCGCAGGTGGTTGTCCCGGGTGGTGTTGCCGGTGGTGATGCTGGAGGCGTCGATGAGGACCTCGACGCGGGAGTCCTCCATGCGCTCGGCGACGTGGATGCCACCCCGGAAACGGGTGAAGCGGCCGTGCACATTGGCCATGCCGACGTGGCGGGCGATGAAGCGGATGGCGGTGTGCGGGGGGTCGAACAGCCAGGTGCCGGGCGGGGGGAGTTCGAGCTGCTGCGAGGGCTGCATCGGAATGCGCTGGAGGTCGGCGGATTCGCCCGGCCTGACCACGGTGGTGAGGCGATGGGGGGTCAGGCCGCTGCCGGTGAAGAAGACGGAGTACTCGCCCGGCTCCAGGGTGGCGACGAACAGCCCGTGCGGGTCCGTGGTGGCCTTGACCGCCTGCTTGGCCGCGCCGCGGGTCGCGGTGATGGTGACCTCGACGCCGCCCAGCGGCTGGCCGACGGGGTCCAGGACCTCGCAGCTGAAGGCACCGGCGCCGATGGGCATGGGGAGGCGGAGGCCCGGTCCACGGTTCGGGCGCTTGGGGCGCATGCGCCGGAGCAGTGCGAGGGGTGTTGCAGTCATCTCTCTAAGGTTTCTCTCGGTAACGGGGTGTCCCCATGATGGAGGGCGCTGGGGGACGGCACCCATCGGGGGTGGTTGCATCGGCCAACTGCCGCGTCGCACCGCTCATGAGGCGGCGCGCGACAGCACCAAATCGAAGTCGGCGAGGCGGAAGGGGGTGCTGACACCGTAACGGGTGGCGAGACCGGCGTCGTCGACCAGGGTGAAGTCGTGTACCAGGCTCCGTTTGACGGCGAACACCGCGTCGGACTCCACATACGGACTGCCCGCCACGAAGACATGGGTGGTCAGGGTGGCGTGGCCCGCCGCCTCGACGATGACATGAATGTGCGCGGGCCGGTAGGGATGCCGACCGGTGGCGCGCAGCAGTGCGCCGACCGGCCCGTCGGTGGGGATGGGGTACGGGCTCGGTACGCAGGTGCGGAACCAGAAGTGGCCCTCGGCGTCGGCGGTGAACAGCCCGCGCCCGTTGCCCTCCGGCTGCACACCGGGCTGCTGCACATCGTAAAAGCCCTGGTCGTTGGCCTGCCAGATGTCGAGGACGGCGCCGGGCAGCGGGCTGCCGTCGGTGCCGGACACCCGGCCCCTGACGACGCAGGGCTCGCCGGTGCCCACGAGGTCGATGGTGTCGCCGAGTGCGCGGCGTGGCGATCCGGTGAGGTGAAAGGGGCCGAGAACGGTCGGTTCGGTGGCTCCCTCCGCCCCTCGCCCGTTGATCGTCTCGACCAGCATGGAGATCCCGAGTACATCGGAGAGCAGGATGAACTCCTGCCGGGTGTCCGTGCAGTGATGGCCGATCTCGGTGAGAAAACCGATCGCCGCCTCCCACTCCTGTGGTGTGGGTTCGGTCTCGCGGACGAAGTCGTGCAGATGTCGGGTGAGGGAGGTGAGGATGGTGTGCAGCCGTGGATCGGAGGTGTTCGCGAAGCTGTCGGTGACGGCTTCGGTCGCGGTGTCCTCGGTGAAGTCGGTGGCCATGCCTCTCCCTTCGACGACGTTCCGCGCCACGGCGGGGTGTGCCGCGTACGGCGGTATGCCGCGTACGGCGCGGTGTGCCGCGTACCCTCAGTCGGCCTCCTCGGGCGCCGGGCGCGCATGTCCGAGGATCTGCCTCAGCGCGCCGGTCAGCAAGTCCCCGGCGTCCGGCGTGGCCGTGGCGTGGCGGAAGCCGATGTAGTTGTCGGGGCGGACCAGCAGAGCGCCGCCGTCCCCGGTTTCGCGGAGTGCCGCCCAGTCGCCGTAGGGGTCCTCGTACTCCTGACCGGGCCCGATGACGACGGTGGCGATCTCGATGCCCAGGTCGTGGCGCGCGGCCTCGGCCGCCTGCCGCCAGCAGTCCCCGCCGATGCCGGTGAAGAGCGTGAACCGGCCGTGGCCACCGAGGTCCAGGGTCGAGTGGCGGTCCCGGCCACGGGTGACCCAGGCGTGCGGCAGCTTGGCGCCGGGCCGGGTGGAGGGCTGGTGGTACAGCTCCGGATCGCGGACGAAGCCGGGGTCGGGGGTGCCGTCGGGGACGACGGCGGCCGAGGTGTACCGCTGGTTCATCTCCACGCCGTGCGCGTTGAACTCGTACACCTTGGCGGCGATGGCCTCCCGCAGCCGCTGCCGCTGCTTCTCGCCCTCGGCGGTGGCGTCCTTGCGGGCGGCCACGTTGCGCCACATCTGCCCGGGGTCGGCGGTGGACAGCACGTTCAGCGCCTCGAAGACCGGCGCGGTCTCGCCGATGCTCTTGTTGGCGCGTTCGACGGTCTGCCGTCCGACCGGGGCCCGCTCGGCGGAGTAGCTGTCCAGGAGCGCGGGCGCGGCGGTGCCGTCGAGGACGTGGCGGAGTTTCCAGGCGAGGTTGTACGCGTCCTGGATGGAGGTGTTGGAGCCGAGGCCGTTGGACGGCGGGTGGCGGTGGACGGCGTCGCCCGCGCACAGCACCCGCCGGTCGGCGTAGGTCTCGGCGTACAGATGATTGACGGTCCAGGCCGAGGACGAGGTGATACGGACCGGGATCTCGTCGTCGCCGAGCAGCTGCCGCACCACGGACAGCGCGAACTCCTCGGTGAGGTCCGGCGGACCGGCCTCCAGGTCGTACCCCCACACCACCATCCACTCCGTCCAGGGGCGTACGCAGCGCACCAGCCCGGCGCCGATGCCACCGACGGTGGCGCCGGGGGCGAGCACCCAGTAGAGCGTGGAGGGGCGGTGGGCGGTGAGGGCGGTCAGGTCCGCCTCGAAGACGATGTTGAGGCTGCCCGCGACGCCCATCCGCCCGACGGTGGGCAGCCCGGCGTTCTCCACGACGCGGCTGCGCCCGCCGTCCGCGCCGACCAGGTAGCGGGCCCGGATGCGGTACTCGTCGCCGCGCAGCCGGTCCCGTACGGTCGCGGTCACGCCGTCGGCGTCCTGCTCGTGTGCGAGGTATTCGGTGTCGAAGCGCAGCGCCGTGCCCCGGGACACGGCGGTGTCCACCAGGATGGGCTCCATGAGGTGCTGCGGCATGTCGCACATGGCGCTGGGACCGGCCAGTTCGTGTTCGGCCTGGACGCGCGGGTCGTTGCCCCAGGAGCGCAGCCGCCCCAGCTCCTCGCCCGCGAGGCTGCCGCAGAAGACGGTGTTCCCCATCAGGTGCTGCGGGGTGGCCCGCTCCCGTATTCGTTCCTCGACACCGAGGTCGCGCAGCACCTCCATGGTGCGCTGGTTGGTGATGTGCGCGCGGGGCGTGTCCGCGAGGCGGCCGTACCGGGTGACCATCATGTTGGGCACGCCGTAGGTGCTCAGCGCGAGCGCCGTCGCGGCTCCGGCCGGGCCGCTGCCGACGACCAGCACGTCGGTCTCGACGGTGTCCACTGCGTAAGGCTCCTCTCCTGGCAGCCGGAGGTGTCGAGCGCTCGGTACGCCGCTCCCGGCCAGCGTTGATGATCTTGATCCAGGAGGGGGCGGCGGAGGTGTCTCAATACGAGACACCCGGGCCGTATACGGTGAGGTCGCTGTGACGAGCATCGACCAGACTCCGGCCATCCCCGCCACCCCGGCCGCCCCGGGCGCCGCCCCGGCTCTCGCCCCGCTGCGGCGGGCCCGGGAGCGGTTCCTCGGCGGGCGGCCACCGGGCGAGGACGTCCCCGACGACCTCGCCGAGGCGTGGCGGCGGGCCCGGTTCCTCGGCGTACGGCCGGATCTGACGCCGCCACCCGCTCCGGTACCCGCGCACTCCGCGCTGCTGGCCGCCGCGCGGCCGGTGCTCGACCGCATCCTGCCCACCCTGGACGGCGGCGACACGGCGCTGGTGCTCGCCGACTCCCGCTGCCGGGTGCTGTGGTCGGGCGGCGCCCTTCCGGACGGCGGCACGGGTGGCGCCCGGCCGGACGGCGGCACGGTGCCGGAGGCGGGCCGCGATCTGTCCGAGCGGGCGGTGGGGCACAACAGCGCGGTGGTCGCACTGCGCCTCGGGCGCCGGGCGGAGGTCCACGGGCCGGAACACGTACTGGACCTGTGGCAGGGGCTATCGGCGGTCAGCGTCCCGGTGTACGAGCCGGGGACGGGCCGCCCGGCCGGGACCGTCACGGCGCTGACCGGGGTACGCGAGGACCGCGCGCCCCATCCGGGCACGGCGCTCGCCGAGGCCACCGCGCTCGCCGTCGAGTCGGAGCTGCTGGTCCGGGCCCGGCCCCCCGAGCGGCTGCTGCTGGACGCGTATCTGCGGGAGGCGCCCGAGCGCCAGGCGCCGGAGGAACGCGCGGTGGTGGCGCTCGACGGCAGCAGTCGCATCGTCAGCCCCGGGGCCGCTCGGCTGCTGTCGGACGAGACCCTGACCCGGCTGGAGCGCCGGGCCACGGCGCTGCTGCGGGACGCGGGGGCGGCGGACGGGCGGCAGCCGCGGGAGTTCCGGGTGCCGGACGGCGCCGGGCTCGTCGTCCGTATGACGCCGGTCGTGCACGAGGGCGAGGTCATCGGCGCGGTGGCGGTGGCAGTGGCCCGCCCGGGCCCGGCGGCCGGTCCGGCGGCTGGTCAAGCGGCCGGTCCGGCGCTTGCGGCGGAGCGGGGCGGCAGCCGGGACCGGCTGCCGGGGCTGGCCGGTACGTCGGAGCCATGGCGGGTGGCCGTCGCGCGGGCGACCGGGCTGGCCAGGGACGCCGAGCCGCTGCTGCTGACCGGGGAGGCGGGCGTCGGCAAGTCCTCGCTCGCCCGCGCCCTGTTCGCGTGGCGCGGCGCCACCGCGCCCCTGGTGGTCGACGCCGCCGAGGGCGCGCCCGGTGACGTACCGCGCTGGTGTCACACCGTGGCGGAGGGGGACGGCGCGCCGCCGCTGCTCCTGCTCCACGCCGAGCGGCTGGACCAGCCCGATGTGGCCGCGCTGCTCTCGCTGCTGGCACGGCGTCCCGAGGTGCCGCTGACGGCGACGCACACCCCGGGCACCCGGGTCGGCCCGTGTCTGCGGCGGCTGCTGGACCTCCTCGACGCCCGTTCCGTACCCCTGCCGCCGCTGCGCGAGCGGGCCGAGGACATCCCGGTGCTGCTGCCGGGCCTCGCCGGGCGCCCCTCCCCCGGCCGCCCGCCACTGTCCTGGAGCCTGGACGCGCGCCGGGCCCTGGAACAGCACAGCTGGCCGGGCAACGTGGCCGAACTGTCCCAGGTGGTACGGGAGTTGGCGGAGCGCCGCCGCGCCACCGGCCCGGTGCGGCGCGGGGAACTGCCGCCGGGCCTGCGGGTGCCACCGGCCGCGCGGCGGCTCAGCGGGATGGAACGGGCCGAGCGCACCGCGATCCTGGAGGCGCTGCGTCGGCACGGCGGCAACAAGGCACGCGCGGCCGAGTCCCTGGGCATCGGCCGCGCCACCCTGTACCGCAAGCTACGCACCCTGGGCGCGGACACTCCCTAGCGTCCACACCTCGGCGCCCGCGCCGTCTCGTGGGGACCGCCTTCGTCAGCAGCTCAGCAGCTCAGCAGTTGTCGCCCACCGCGTCGATCTTCGCGCCGAACCGGCCGCTGTAGTTGCTGGCGTAGTCGCCCTTGCGGACCGAGTGGCATTCCTTGCCCGTGGCCCAGTCGATGAAGGCGCCGGTCCTGTTGGCCCGGAAGGAACCGACGTGGTTCACGAACCGGCTGGGCAGGTCGTGGTAGCCGCCCCGCCAGGTGTACAGCTCGCCCGTCCCGTCCTGGAACCGCCACAGGCAGATCGCGTTGCTCGCGCACGCGGGCAGCGCCTGGGCCTGCGTGGAGGGGCCCAGCGTGGTCACGGCGACCGTCCCGGCAACCAGCGCGAAGCGCATGAAGCGTGCGTTCATCCCGTCCTCCTTGACGCGAAAGCCAACTCCCCCGAATCTTCCGCCGCGTACGACGGCGGCGGACAGAGAGGTCTTGTGTTCGACGTAGGGTTTTCGACACGGTCATGTTCACGCCGTTCAGGGTCGGTCAAGGGGGAAACCATGGGGGCTGGCGACACCGGGGGCACGGGACGGGCGGACGTCGTCGTCCTGACCGCACTGGAGATCGAGTACCGAGCCGTACGGGCGCATCTGGACGATCCGCGACCCGTCCGGGCGGAGCGCGGATCGCTGTTCGAGACGGGCGTCTTCCGCTCCGGGGCCCGGCCCGGCGGCCAGTGGGTGGCGATCCATATGACGGGCCCGGGCAACCCGGGCGCGGCGGCGCTGGTCGAGCGGGCGGCGGCGCTCTTCGCGCCGCGGGCCGTGCTGTTCGTCGGGGTGGCGGGCGGCGTCAAGGATGTGGCGCTGGGCGATGTGGTGGCCGCCGACGCGGTGTACGACTACGAGACCGGCAAGGACACCGAGTCCGGGTTCCACCCCCGGCAGAAGACCCATCAGCCCGCCTACGGACTGGTGCAGCTGGCCCGTAACGTCGCCGCCGCCGACGACTGGCAGCGGCGCGTCCTGCCCGGCGGCGCCCCGCCGCGCCCGCGCGCCCACGTCAAACCGCTCGCGGCCGGCGGCCGGGTGGTGGCGCACGAACGCTCCGACGTCGGCCTCCGGCTCGCGGCCGTCGCCGGGGACGCGGTCGCGGTGGACATGGAGGGCTTCGGCTTCCTCGCGGGCGCGTACGTCAACCAGCACCTCGACGCGCTGGTGATCCGGGGCATCTCCGACCTGCTGGGCGACAAGGGCGAAACGCACGACGAGCACTGGCAGCCGGTCGCCTCCCGGCACGCGGCCGCCTTCGCCTTCGAACTGATCGGACGGCTCCCCGGCGCGCAGGCGGCGACCCGCGCCCCCTCCCCGCGCCCCCGCAAGCTCACCCTCCGGGAACTCGGCGGCCTCGCCGACCTGTTGCTGGACGTCCCCGGCCTGTCCTCCCCCGCCCGCTGGCAGCAGCTGCTCGACGAGCTGCCCACCGTCGGCACCGCGGTCGGCAGGCAGTCGGCGAGCCGCGCGGAGGCCCTGGCCCTGCTGCGTACCTGCGAGGCGCACCGGGCCCTGGGCGAGCTGGTGTCCGTACTGGACGTCCTGGCGCCCGACGACCCGGCCGCGGCCGAACTCGCCCGCCGCGTCGAGGACCTGGGCCTGGACTGAGCACCGGGCCTGCACTGAGCACCGGGCCCGGGCTGAGCACCGGCCCTGGGCTGAGCACAGGGGCCCGGCCCGCCCGGGGCGGGAAGGGTGTCGGCGGGGGCGTGCGGGGCATACCAGTTGTCCGGAGTCCGCGCGGGCGGCGCTCGCCTGTGGCAGGGTCTCCGGCGGGATCATCGGCGGCGGGGACCGGTGATGCGGTACGGGGGAGGCACGGCATGACAGCCATGCGCGAAGGCGGCCTCAGATCGGTCAACCATTTGGTGTCGGCCTTGAAGGAGTTCCGCTGTCTGACGGACCCGGATTCCCGGGCGCTCTGTCTGGAACTGGTCGCCATGGAGATGGAGATGGCGTCCGTCCCGGTGCGCGGCCATCGCGTCACCGACTACTTCCTGCTGGAGCTGGCCCGGGAGTGTCTGGAGAATGTGCGGATGATGCGCGCGCTGCGCGCCTCGCTCGCGGTGATGGCGCCCGGCACGGACGCCATGGAGCGCCTCGATTCGGTCGTCGAGCAGATGACGGCCCAGCCGGTGGTGCCGGGCACGGCCGCCGGTGGGCTGCGGTCGCTGCTGGAGGATATGGAGTTCGGGCAGCTGGGGCACCTGTGCCGGGCCGCGGCGGGTCCGCTGCAGGACGTGCCCGCGGTCACCGGCCCCTGGCACGCCTTCGAGGAGCTGAGCCGGATGAACGCGCGGCCGGACGGGCTGCCGCCGGGGCTCGCCCTGGTGGAGTACCTGGCGGCGTCGGCCCAGCCGCTGCGGAAGGCCGACGCGCTGCGGGCGTGGGCCGATGAGCGGGCTCGGGAGCTGGACCTGACCTCGCACTTGAGATCGCTGCGCCAGCAGGTGGGGCACGCCGCCCCGGCCGAGCCGGACGACGCGTATCTGGTGATCCGGCTGCTGCCGCAGGAGGAGCCGGGCCGCTACGAGCTGTCGTCCTGGCACAGCTACGACCCGAGCGGCTGGCATCCGGCCCGCGGCCCGGTCACCCAGGTCACCACCGCCACCGCCGAACGGGCCGTCCAAGAGCTGGTGTACGCGGCGGAGGAGGAGTGGCGGGACGCCCGGTGCATCCATCTGGAGTTCCTGCTGGGCCCCGAAGACCTGAATCTGCCGGTCCATCTGTGGCGCAAGGAGCTGGACAGCGCGCTGGCCACGCCGCTGTGCATGGACTATCCGGTGGTGGTGCGGAGCCTGGAACGGAGCCGGACCAGACGCTGGCACCGCCCGTGGAACCAGCGGTGGCAGCTCTTCTACGGACGGCCCGAACTCGCCCGGCAGCTCGTCGTCGAGGGCAACGATCCGGACAGTCCACGCTCCGGCGATCCGGCCGCGCTGCTGGCCCGGCTCCAGGCCGATCCGCATGTCGTCGCGCTGATCCTGGGCTCGCCTCCGGGCGGCGGCGGTGGGGGTTCGCACGAGGCGCTGGCGGCCTGGCGGGCCGGAATCCCGCTGGTGGCCTGGGATCGCAGACCCACCCGCGATCCCGCGTTCGTCCAGCACTTGAGACAAAAACCGGACGACGCCGACTGGGACCTGGCACGGCTCCGCGAAGCCGTGACAAAGTTACGTCTGGACGCCCATACGATCGACTCCGCGGAGCGGGAGCATCACCCGGGTCAGCATGTGGTGCTCGTCTGGGACGACCCGACCCGCCCCGTGGAAACGCAAGGACGCATGACGGGGCCGGACGAGGGGTTGGGCAGTCGATGAGCGACGCAGAGCCTGCACGGCGGCACAACGGACGGACCGCGGGCGGCGAACCCGGCTCGTCCTCCGGTCCCCCGCCGTCCGGCATACCGCGCCCCTGGTGGATCTATCAGGGCACCGGGCGCCCGCTGCACGACGTCAGCCTGGAGGACATCCTTCCGCCCCCGCCGCCCTGGCGCACCTTCGGCGGAGTCTCGGCCTCCCCGGCGGACGGCGACGACGGCTACGGCGCCGACGCCGCGTTATCCGACCCGGACGAGCCGCCGACCGAGCCCCCGGCCCCGCCGGAGGACGCCCAGGACGCCGTCCGCCGGCTCGGCGCGACACCGCTCGGCCTGCGGTCCGAGGCGGAGGAGGCGGACGTGGTGAACGCCGCGCTCATCCTGCGGCGCCCGCTGCTCGTGACCGGCCGCCCGGGCACCGGCAAGTCGACGCTGGCGTACCGCATCAGCCGGGAACTGGGGCTCGGCCGGGTGCTGCGCTGGCCGATCACCACGCGTTCCACCCTGCGGGCCGGTCTCTACGGCTACGATGCCGTCGGCCGCGTGCACGCCGCGGCGGCCGGACAGGCGGCGGAGGAGGACGGCCACGAACCCGGACCGGAGGACATCGGCGACTTCCTCCAACTCGGCCCGCTGGGCACGGCGATGCTGCCGCACCGGCTCCCCCGAGTCCTGCTCATCGACGAGTTCGACAAGAGCGACATCGATCTGCCCAACGACCTCCTCGACATCTTCGAGGCCGGGGAGTATTCCCTCCCCGAGCTGGTGCGCATCCGCAGGCGGCGCCCGGCCGTATCGGTCCTCACCGACGACCCCGACCGCAGCACCGTCATCGCCGCGGGCCGGGTGCGCTGCCGCGCCTTCCCCGTGGTCGTCATCACCAGCAACGGGGAGCGGGAGTTCCCGCCCGCGTTCCTGCGCCGCTGTCTCCAGCTGCGGCTGCCCGACCCGGACGCCGACCGGCTCGCCGCGATCGTGGCCGCACATCTGGGCAGAGCGGACGACCCGCGCGCCCGGGAACTCATCGATATGTTCCTGGAGCGCAGTCGGCACGAAGGCGGGCTCGCCGCCGACCAGTTGCTCAACGCGGTGTATCTGGTGACGGCCCGTTCCGAGGCTCCGGGTCCCGAGTGGGAGGAGCTGCTGCGCGCCGTCTGGCACCGGCTGGACGCCGCAGGCCCGACATGACCGACGACCCAGGCGGCGGGTCCCGCGAGCACGGCCCACGGGACCTCGACTGGCAGCAGCTCGCCGATGCCTTATGGCTGACCGTCTGCGAGGCCGAAACGGACCGCGGACCCGGCCGCCCGGCGCCCGGCACGCTTCCAACGCCCCGGGAGGACGGCCCCCCGCCGCCCGCCGGTGACCGGCCGCCCGAACCGCCGCCGGAGGACGGCGGCGGACAGCGCCCCGGGCCCGCGCCCGAACCGGCGCTCTCGGCACCGCGGCCGGTGGAACTGATCGACGCCCCGGGCGCCCCGGACGAACCGGCCGGGACGGAACCGGCGCTGATCACCGACGTCATGGTGCCCGCGCCCCGGCCGTCCGCCGCCGGACCACTGGTCGCCGAGCGCGCCGTCTCCCGGGCGCTGCGCCCCCTCAAACGCACCTCGCCGTCACCGGTCGCGCTGGAGGTCGACGAGGAGGCCACGGCCGAGCGGGCCGCCCGCGAGGGGCTGTGGCTGCCCGAGTTCACGCCCGCCCGGGAGCGCTGGATGGACGCGGTCCTGGTGCTGGACTGCGGCAGCTCCATGGTGGTGTGGCGGCGTACGGCGGCGCGGCTGGTCACCGTACTGGAACGGACGGGCGCCTTCCGGAGCGTCCGGGTGCACCGGATGAACACCGATCTCCCGTTGCCCGACGACCGCCACGACTCCCCGGTCGACGGCATGTCACCACGCGGCAAGCGGGCCGTGCTGGTGCTCACCGACGGGATCGGCGCGGCCTGGGGCGACGAGAGCGCGCAGCGCGCCCTGGGGCGCTGGGCCCGGCGCGCGACGGTCGCCGTGCTCCATGTGCTGCGCCAGGGCCGCTGGCACCACACGGGGATCGCACCGGAGCGGGTCCGGGTGCGGGTCCCCGAGCCCGGCGCGCCCAACGGGACCTGGCGGCGGGATGGCGGCGGCTCCTGGCCGGGCGGCGAACCACCGGTGCCGGTACTGGAGCTGGACGCGCGCTGGCTCGGCAACTGGGCGCGGCTGGTGGGCCGTCCGTCGGACCGGGGCCATGACACCCTCGCGCTGCTGCCCGGGGCGCAGGCCGACCCCTGGGACCCGGAGCCGGAACCCAGCGCCTGGGACCGGGTCTTCCGCTTCCGCTCCACCGCCTCGCCGAGCGCCTTCCGGCTGGCGGCGCGGCTGGCGGCGGCGCCGCTGAACATTCCCGTGATGGAGTTCGTCCAGGGAATCCACCAGCCGGAGGGCAGCCCCGGCGATCTGGCCGAAATCCTGCTGGGCGGGCTGTTACGCAAGGTCGGCACCGCCGATCCGCTGGACGAGACCGGAATCGGCTACGAGTTCCACGAGGGAGTGCGGGAACTGCTGCTGTCCGCCGGATTACGGGACGAGTCGCTGTACACCCTGCGCAGCGTCCTGGACCGGCTCGGCCGCCGCTGGAAGCCGCTGCATCTGCTGCGCGACCTGCTCAACCATCCCTCGGGGCCGGTGCGGGATCTGCCCGACACTGACCGTCTGATGCCGTACATCCGCCTTCAGGAACAGGTATACCAGGCCCTTTCCGGGCCCTATCTCGAAGGCGCGCGCTCCTTTCGCGCCCTTGTCCTCGCGCGCCAGGCGCTCCCCCGCACGGGCGAAAGCCGCCCGGATTCCTTTGCAGACGTACCCCTTTGGGGAAATGTGGTCCCTGAGGTTGCCGTGACTGACTCCATGACTCCCCGACCCCGTCCCTCGTCCCAGGCCGACGATTCACCATCCCCGCCGGCGCACGGCACGCCGGGTACGGCGGGGGAGCATTCGAGAGGAACCTTCGTGTCCGTGACCGCTGCCCGGTCCCTGCCCGCCGTGGAGGAGCGCCGCGCCGGGGAACCCCCGTCCATCTGGGGCAATGTGCCGCCCCGGAACAACAACTTCACCGGACGGCGAACGCTGCTCGACACGCTTCACGAGCGGCTGCGCAGCGAGGGAACGGCCGCCGTGCTCCCCGAGGCGCTGCACGGTCTCGGCGGGGTCGGAAAGTCCCAGATCGCCCTGGAATACGTACATCAGCACGCGGCGGACTACGACGCGGTGTGGTGGATTCCGGCGGAGCGCCCGGAGCAGATCCGCCAGGCGCTGGTGCAGCTCGCGGACCGGCTCGGTCTGCAGGCGGGCATGGAGGCGAACACGGCGGTGCCCAGCGTGCTCGACGCGCTGCGCGCCGGGCGCCCCTGCCGCAACTGGCTGCTGGTCTTCGACAACGCGGAGGAGCTGGAGACGGTCCGGCCGTTCTTCCCCCCGGGTGGGCCCGGCCGCATCCTGGTGACGTCGCGCAACGCCCAGTGGTCGCGGGCCGCCCGTACCGTCGAGGTGGATGTCTTCGAGCGCGAGGAGAGCATCCAGCTGCTGCTGCGGCGGGGGCCGGAGCTGCCGAACGAGCAGGCCGACCGGGTCGCCGAGACCCTGGGGGACCTGCCACTGGCGATCGAGCAGGCGGCGGCGTGGCTGAGCGAGACGGGGATGCCGGTCGACGAGTACCTCCAGGTCTTCGAGGACGAGCGGGCCGACGTCAGCACCCGCCGCAACGAGCTGCTGGCCGCCGGGGTCCCGGTCGACTACCCCGAACCGGTCGCCGCCGCCTGGAACATGTCGCTGCGGCGGCTCGCGGAGCACCACCCGGGCGCTCTGCAACTGCTGCAGATGTGCTCCTTCTTCGCCCCCGAGCCCATCTCGCGACGGCTCTTCTCGGGCATCCGGGGGGTCTCCCTCTCCCCCGAGCTGTCGGAAGTGCTCCAGGACCCGATCAAACTCGGTCATGCGATCCGGGAAATCAACCGCTACGCCCTGATCAAGATCAATCACCGCAGCAACACCATCGAACTGCACCGCCTGGTGCAGGCGGTGCTGATCGGCCAGATGTCGCCGCAGCAGCAGGCCGATATGCGGCACAGCGCCCATGTGCTGCTCGCCTACGGCGACCCCAACGATGTCGCGCCCGCCAACTGGGGCCGCTACGCGGACCTGCTGTCGCACGTCCGGGCGTCCCGCGCGATGGACTGCGACGACAAATGGGTGCGCCAGATGGTGCGTAACCTGGTCCGGTTCCTCCATGTCTGGGGCGACCACGAGGGCGCGCTCGAACTCGGCAACCGGGTACGGGAGAAGTGGCTGGTCTCGCTCGGCGAGGATAACCCCGAGACGCTCGCCCTCTCCCGCACGCTCGGCCATGTCCTCACCCTGCTCGGCCAGTTCAAGCAGGCCAGCGAGCTGAACAGCCGCACCCTTGAGCTGCTGCGCGCAAGCGAGGGCGACGACCACGAGAACACGCTGGTCACCCTCGGGGCGGTCGCCAGTGACGCCCGCTACCAGGGTGATTACGCGCGCTCGGTGCGGCTGGAGGAGGACCGCTGGCGGCGGACCCTGCGGCTGTTCGGCGACGAGGACCCGTACACGATCGCCGCCGCCAACGACTACGCCCTGGCGCTGCGCTCGGCCGGAGACTACGCCCGCGCCCGCGAGGTGGGCCAGAACGCCCGCGACCTCGCCGAAGTCGTCCTCGGCGAGGACTCGCTGCTGACGATCCTGCTGGAGGCCAATCTCTCGATCGACGTCCGCGAGAGCGGTGATTACGTCGCCGCCCGCACCATGCTGGAGCAGACCTGTGCCCGGGTCCGCCGGCTGCTCCCGCAGAACGCGCCGATCGGCGTCTACGCCCTGCGCAATCTCGCCGTGGCGCGCCGCAAGGCGGGCGATCACGAGGGCGCGCTGGAGATCACCCGGGAGGTCCTGGAGCGGTACCGGCTCCGCTACAGCGAGCCCAATCTCCATATCGCGGCGACCTCGCTGAACCTGTCGATGGACCTGCGCCAGACCGCCGACCTCGACGGCGCCCGCGAGCTGGGCCGTAAATGCCTGGACGACATGCGGTCCGCGCTCGGGCCCCGGCATCCGGTGACGCTGAGCGCGGCCATCGACCTGGCCGTCACCCTGCGGCTGCTGGGCGAGACCGAGGCGGCGCTCGCGCTCAACAAGGAGACGCTGCCCGTGCTGGTAGAGGAGCTGGGGGCGGACCATCCGATCTCCCTGGCCTGCGCGATCAACCTGGCCAGCGACCACTACACGCTGGCCGACTACCAGGAGGCCCGGGAGCTGGACACCGGGTCCCTCGCGGCCTGCCGGTCACGGCTGGGCGAGGACCACCCCACCACGCTGGCCTGCGCGGTCAACCTGTCCGGGGATCTGCGCGCGCTGGGCGAGGGACGGTCGGCCGAGGAGCTGCACAACGACTCCCTGACCCGGATGCGCACCGTCCTGACCCCCGGTCACCCGGCCACGGTCGCGGCGGCCCGGGGCATCCGCGCGGACTGCGACGTGGAGGCGATCCCCTTCTGATCTCCCGGGCCCCGGTCCTCAGAGAGCTGTCCCGATCCAGGTCGCGAGGGCGACCGGATCGGGCACCGCGCCGCCGGATTTCCGCAGCGCGCGGTGGACGGCGAGGACGGCCTCGGGAGCGCGGAGCAGCGCCCCCCTTGCCGCACCGTCCGGCAGGGTGAGGGCGAGCCCCGCCCAGGCCGCGACATCGTCCGGGGCCTGGGCCAGCCGTTCGCGGTAGCCGCGCAGCGCGGCCGCCCGGTCGCTCCTGGCCCAGGCGAGATCGGCGCCGTCCGGGGCGTCGTCACCGCCCTGCCCGGCCCGCAGCCGCTCCGGTTCGGTGAAACGGAGCCGGGCGAGCGCCGTCCGCGGCACCGGCTCCGTCGGGGCGGGCCGGACCGAGGACTGGGGAAGCCCCCGGGGAGGCGTACCGCGCGTCCGCCAGGCCCGCACCCACGGGGCGAGCCGCGCGGGTTCGGGACGCAGATGGCGCATGCGGTACACGAGCCCGTGGTCGACGACCAGATCCGCCGCCAGCCGCCGGGGCACGGGCGGGACCGGCTCCGCGCGCCAGGGCGCCAGCCGCTCCGCCACCTGGTCGAGGAAGCTCCGCCCCAGGGGCGTCAGTGCGGCGTGGGCGCGCAGCGTCGCCAGCCCGTGGGCGGTCTGCTCCCGGCGGAGGGCGAACTCGAACGCGGCGGTGTCCCTGGCGGGCCCGTCCTCCGTCCGGTGGAGGCGGTCCTGCCAGAAGCCGGTCACGCCCAGGAACGCGTACACCCCCTGGAGGATTCCGCGCAGCGGCCTCGGGTCCGGCCGCCACGGCGCGTGGTGGGCCTCCTCCCGTCCCCCTTCGATCAACGGCACCAGGTCCATCAGGGCGCTGAGCTTGATGTGCTGGGCCTCGTGCACCAGCGCGGCGGCCAGGTCCGTCTCGTCCACGGGTCCGTTCATCAGGACGCAGCCGTAGGCCTCGGGGGACGAGGCGCTGAACGGTTCGGGCTGGGCCGCGTACGGTACGGGGACCACGGAGGCGACGCAGGCGGCGACCCCCGACGGGTCTACGTTGCGCTGCTCGGCGACCAGCCGCCAGGCGCCCTCGAAACGTTCCTGCCAGCGTTTCCACGCGTCGTCGCCGAGCCGGTCCGGCGGTCTGCGGCGGAAGAAGTCGCGATAGGGGTCGACATCGTCGAGGAACGGCGAGCAGCTGTGTCCCTGGTGGTCACCGTGCAGCCGCCGCAGGCCGTGCCACCCGGGGGCGTCCTCCGCGAAGCCGGAGGCGGGCAGCGGCACCGTATGCGGCCCGGCCACCACCGCCGCCGTCCCCTCTGCTGTCCGTACGACCTCGGCGAGGTCCGGCGCGCAGTCCGGTACGAGGGCGAATCCCAGCGCGGGCAGCATCACCCCGCCGTCGCGCACCACGACCGCGATACGGAAGTCGATGCCCGCGAGGAGGGCGGCCGAGGCCGCCATCGCGTACAGAAAGCCGGTCTCCCTCCACAGCGGCGCGTCCGCCGGTTCCTGACCGCGCAGCCGCCGCAGGCACCGGCTGAGCCACACCCCCGTCGGCGGATGCAGCAACAGCCGCTCCACGGCGGCCGGGGCATGGCGCTCGGCGCGTATCAGCAGCCGCCATGCCTCCCCGGCGGGCGGCAGGGGACCGGGCAGGGCGGGATGGGTGGCGGCCACGTCGACCAGCGCCCGCAACAGGAGCATCGCGCGGCTGCGCTGACCGGATGACAGCTCGGCGACCGATGAGGCGCTTCCCGACCCTGCGGCCAGCTCGGTGAAGCACGCCGCCGATAAGTGATGGCGGGAGTCCGTCAACTCCCGCAATTCGTCCCCGTGGCGGCGGAGTTGGCCGCCGTCGCCGGGTTACGGACAGCATCGATCAGGCACAGTGCCATCGCGGCGATCCCTTCGTCCCGGTCGAGGTCTTCCAGTGTCGCTCCCGAAAGGTCCAGCAGCTCCGTCTCGACCTCGGTCGCGACTCGCTCCATGACACCGCCCTCCTCCGGACGTTCACACCGACTCACGTGAGGCATCCCTATGGTGACCTACCCCTATTGATTGCGAAAGGGTGAACACGGCCAGCCGAAGCCTCAGGCGCCCTTTCCGGAATGGACCGCCTCGACCTCGAATACGCCGCCGCAGACGCGGAAGGAGCGCGTCGGCACCGTCATGGAGGTGAAGGAGTCCGGCGGATAGGCCCGGATGCGGTCGGGGGTACGGCGGCAGGGCTTATCGGACGTGCCCACGTTGAGGGTGTGCAGCATCGCGGAGGCGCTGCCGCCCGGCGGCAGGGAGACCCCGGAGCGCGACGCGCCGCGCCGGGTGGCGGGGTCGCCGATCGCGGAGCCCGCGGAGTCCAGCAGCGAGACCCCGGGGAAGCCGGTGAGCGTGCAGGTTCCGGTGGACTTGTTGGTGAGCACCAGCGGCATATAGACGTTGCCCGCGCCCACGTCCTTGCGCCCGAGGGAGAGACGGAGCTGATCGGTGGAGCAGGCGCGGCGGGCGCCGGAGCGCGACGCGGAGCCGCTGTTCGCCACCGTGGCCGACGCGGAGTGCGTGACCGGGTGCGATGACTCCTCATGGGACGGCTCCGCGTGCGACGACGCCGCGCGTGAGGTGGGCGGCACCGATGCCGTGCGCGCGGTGTGCGCCGCCGTGACGGACGAGGCGGCGGGCTCACCGCCGTCCGGTGCGCCGGCGGAGGAGTTGTCCCCGGTGTCGGCGCCACAGGCCGTCACCACGGCCAGCGCGCCGATGACCAGTGCGCATAAAGGCCACGGCCCGGACCGCCGGGGCCTGGTCGTCGTCGTGTCGTTGCGGTGCGCCATGAGCGACCTCCCGGGGTCGTATCCGCTCTCTTTCGGCTCCCCCTTCCCCGCTTGGACGCCCTTATGTCTGGCGGGAACATTGATCGCATTCCCCGGCAATTCCGCACCCGCGTCGGGCCGTGCTCCACTGCCCCGGGAGCCACTTGGGCCGCCGGTTGCCCCACTGGGCCGGTCACATCGCCAGGTGTGCCTCGCTGTGGGTGACTTCCTCGATGTCGCCGCCCGCCTTGCCGATCAGCCGGTGGGCCAGGTTGCTCAGCGCCCTCGCCGCCGCGATCTCCTCGCCGACCCGCGGCTGTGCCGGGTCGTCGGGGTTCCGGTTCGCGCGGCCCTGGGCGAGCATCTCGGTGCCGTCGTGCATCCGCAGCCGGACGACCGCCTCGGTGAGCGGACCGATCTCACGGAATTCCATCTGGATATCGCATCCCACGATCGTCTCCATCACGATCACCTCCTGCGTCACTCTCCAGGATGCGCCTCCCCGTGCTGTCCGGTCGACCTGGTCAGCAGTTCCATCACCTCGGCGTCGCCGGTCTGGGAGAAGTCCTCGTACCACTCGCCGACCGCGGAGAAGTCCGGGGGCGTGGACAGGCACACCACCTCGTCCGCGTCCTCGCGCAGCGACGCGACCGCGTCCGGCGGCGCCACCGGGACGGCCAGGACGGCCCGGGCCGCCCCCTGGGCCCGCGCGACCCGGCAGGCGGCCCGGGCCGTGGCGCCGGTCGCGATCCCGTCGTCCACGATGATCGCCGTACGGCCCTCCACCGGAATCCGCGGCCGGTCGCCGCGGAACCGCCGCGCCTGCCGGGTCAGCTCCGCCTGCTCGGTGCGCTCCACCTCGGCGATCTCTTCCTCGTCCGCCCGGCTCATGCGGATGATCGCCTCGTGGACGACCCGCACCCCGCCTTCGCCGATGGCGCCGAAGCCCAGCTCGCGGTGGAAGGGGACGCCGAGCTTACGGACGATGATCACGTCCAGCGGTGCGTGGAGCGCCCGGGCCACCTCGAAGGCCACCGGTACCCCGCCCCGTGGCAGCCCCAGCACCACGGGTTTCTCCTCGGCCACGGGCCGCAGCCGCTCGGCGAGGCGCCGTCCGGCGTCCACCCGGTCAGTGAAGATCATCGCTCACCCCCGGCACGGATTCCTCTCCTTCGAATCAAGCCGACAATGCCCCGCTCCGCAAACCGGCCGCAATCCGACCGCGCCCAGGCCGCGGCCAGGCCGCGGCTCCGGCACCCTGGAGGCATGGAGCACACCGGGACGATTCCGGTTACCCGGTCCGCGTCGAATCATTCGCCGGGGCGTGAGCGCGCATGGGCGTCCTGATCGGCACATCGGGGTGGATGTACCAGGACTGGCGCGGCGTCCTCTACCCCGCCGACTGCCCGCGGCGGCTGTGGCTGGAGGAGTACGCGCGGGGCTTCACCACGGTCGAGAGCAATAACGCGTTCTACCGGCTCCCCGAGCACGATCAGTTCGCGGCCTGGCGGGACCGCACGCCCGGCGGGTTCGTGATGGCGCTCAAGGCCAGCCGCTATCTCACCCACATCAAGCGGCTGCGCGACCCGGAGGAACCGGTGGCACGGCTGATGTCCCACGCGGACGGGCTCGGCGACCGGCTGGGCCCGGTCCTGCTGCAGCTCCCGCCGACCCTGCGGGCCGATCCCGGCCTGCTGGACACCGCTCTGGACTGCTTCCCGGCCGGTACCCGGGTGGCGGTCGAGCCGCGCCATGACTCCTGGTGGACGGCGGAGATCCGCACGCTGCTGGCGGACCACGGCGCCGCGCTGTGCTGGGCGGACGCGGGCTCGCGCCCGGCCACCCCGCTGTGGCGGACGGCCGGGTGGGGTTACGTACGCTTCCACGGCGGCCGGGCCGAGCCCGCACCGCGCTACGGCCGCCGGGCGCTCGCCACCTGGGCGCGCCGGGTCCATGACACCTGGCCCGGCGAGGCCGACGTCTACGCGTACTTCAACAACGACACGGGCGGGGCGGCGGTCCACGACGCCGCCGTCTTCGCCGGTGCCGTGGACCGGCTGGGCCGCGCGGTCAGCCGTACGCCCGCGCTGTGAGACGGGCGCGGGCGTACGAACGGATGCCGCGGCGGCTATTCCTTCACCGCGCCGCCCAGCATGCCCTCGATGAACCGGCGTTGGAGCGCCACGTAGACGATCACCACCGGCAGCGCGATCAGCACCGACGCCGCCGCGAGCAGCGACGCGTCCGAGCTGTGCTGCCCCTGGAAGAAGGCGAGGCCGAGAGGGACGGTGCGATGGGCCTCGTCGCTGATCATCACCAGCGCCATCAGGAACTCGTTCCAGGTCCACATGAAGGTGATGACGACCATGGTGGAGATCGCCGGACGGCCCATCGGGACGAGTACCCGCCACAGCGTGGTCCAGCTGTTCGCCCCGTCGATCCGGGCCGCCTCGATCACCTCCCGCGCGCTGCCCCGGAAGTACGTCCGCATCCAGAACACACCGAACGCCAGGGACTGGGCGGTCTGCGGAAGGATCAGCGCCGCGTAGGTGTCGGTGAGTCCGGCGTACCGCAGATCGAAGTAGAGCGGGACGACCAGGGCTTCCTGCGGCAGGGTCAGCCCGATCACGAAGAGGTAGAACAGCGGAGTGGAGCCGGGGAAGCGCATCACGCCGAAGGCGTACGCGGCGAGCACCGCCAGCACGGTGGTGGCCGCGACCACGGCCGTGGTGACCAGCATCGAGTTGCCGAGGTAGGTGCCGAAGTGGCCGCGGCTCCAGGCGTCGGCGAAGTTGCCCCAGTGCAGCCCGTCGCGCGGCAGGGAGAACCCGGTGTCCAGGGAGCCCTGCGAGCCGAAGGCGGTGGAGAGGATGCCGATGACGGGGGTGAGCGAGAGGACGGCGAACAGGGTGAGGAGGGCGTAGGTGACGCCGCGTTCCCGGCGTGTGGTCATGCCCGCCGCCCTTCCACGAGCCGGGAGACCGTGACGGTCAGGGCGAAGATCAGGACCGTGAGGGCCACCCCGACGGCGGCGGCCGAGCCGACCTGGTTGGTCTCGAAGGCCCGGTGGTACACCTCGTAGGCGGGTACGGAGGTGGCGTTCCCGGGGCCGCCGCTGGTGGTGATGTAGATGAGGTCGAAGTTGCGCAGCCCCGCGATGATGGTCAGGGTCAGCGCCACCGCGATCTGCGGCCTCAAGCCCGGGAGGGTGACGGCGAGGAACTCCCGGACCGGCCCCGCGCCGTCCATCCGCGCCGCCTCGTACAGCTCGCGCGGGATGCGCTGGACCCCGGCGAGGAAGAGGACCATGCACAGCCCGGTGCCCACCCAGGTGCCGATGACCCCGACGGCGGGCAGCGCCCAGGTGTAGTCGCCGAGCCAGGGGCGGGCGAGCGAGCCGAGACCGACCGCGCGCAGGGTGTCATTGAGCAGTCCGTCGGGGGCGAGGATGGACCGCCAGGCCACGGCGACCACGATGAGCGCCAGGACCTGCGGCAGGAACAGGACGGTGCGGAAGAAGGTCATTCCGTAGATGCGGACCCGGGACATCGCGGCCGCCAGCAGCAGCCCGATGGCCACCGGCAGGGCCGAGTAGAACACGAGCAGCAGCAGGGCGTGGGCGAACGGGGCGCGCAGCGCGGGGTCGCCGAACAGGTCGCGGTAGTTGTCGAATCCGGCCGGGGTGGCGGCGGTCAGCCCGTCCCAGTGGACGAACGACAGCCACACCGACTGCCCGAAGGGGTAGAGCAGGAACACCGCGTAGACGAGCAGCGCGGGCAGGATGTAGAGGTAGCCGACGGCCCGTGGCTCACCGGGCGCCCGGCGGCGGTATGCCCTGGTCGGGGCGGTGGGCTTCATCGCGACTCCGCCGGTGCGGACTCCGCCGGTGCGGACTGGGCGTGGCGCCGCCGCTGTGTCCGCTGGAAGGCGCCGTAGTCCTGTTGCAGAGTGGCGGCCAGCTTCTCCGGTGAGGTTCTGCCGCTGACGACGCCCTGGAGGGTGGCCGAGAGGGTGTCGTAGAAGGTGGGGGTCGCGTAGTCGAGGTACGGGACGAGGCCGTCGGCGGCGCTGAGCCGCTTCCAGCCGTCGATCATCTGGCCGTCCACGGTGTCCGGGGCGACCCTGGCCGCGGCCGGGCCGGGGACGGCGGGCAGCACTCCGTGGCGGGTCATGACGTCGGAGGCGTGCGCGCTGGTGAGGAAGTCGAGGTAGGCGGCGGCCACTTCGGGGTGGCGGGAGCGGGAGGTGATGGACCAGGCCAGGCCCTGGCCGCCGGTGGTGACGGGGGCACCGCCGGGTTTCGCGGGCGGTGGCGGCATGAGGCCGAGCTTGTCGCCCATCGTCTTCTTGAGGTCGGCCAGCAGCCAGGTGCCGGTCATCAGGTACGCGCCGTCGCCGGAGGCGAACTTCTTGGCCGCGTCGTCGTATCCGAGGCCGCCCGCACCCTTCGGCAGATAGCCGCGCCGCATCCAGTCGCGCAGTGCCGTGGCGGCGTCCTTGGTGGCGGCGGTGTCGAAGCCGGTGCCACGGCCGAGGACGGTGTCGCGGGTCGCGGCGGCCGCGTACTGGTCCTGCAGCACCCCGAAGGTGTGGATCGCGGGGTACTTGTCGAGGTTGCCGAACTGGACGGGCAGTTCGCCCCGCTCCTTGAGGCGGGCGAGTCCGGCGGTGAACTCGCCCCAGGTCCGTGGCGGCTTCAGGCCCGCCTTCCGCAGCACGTCCTTGTTGTAGTAGAGCCCGACGAACTCACCGGTCTGGGAGATGCCGTAGAGCCGCCCGCGGCCGAAGTCGGTGCCGTCGACGGAGACCCGGTTGAGATTGAGGAGGGTGTTCGGGTAGCGGGTGTTCCAGTCGTAGATCCCGGCGTAGTTGTCGAGCGGGGTGAGCAGCCCGGCGCGGACGAAGGAGACCATGTCCGGGTAGCCCTGGTTGGCCTGGATGACGTCGGGCGGGTTGTTGCCGGAGACGGCGAGCTTGAGGGTGGTCTTCAGATCGGTGAAGCTCCGCGCCACCCGCTTGATGCGTACATGGGGGTACTTCTTCTCGAACTCCCGGTTCAGCTGGGTGATTTCGCCGTTCGTGCCACCGCGGATCTCCTGGTCCCACACGGTCAGCGTGGCCTTCCCGGCCTTGGCCGGGTCGGGTACGGCGGTGGCCACGCCGGTTCCGGTTCCGGCGGCCCCCGAGCCGTCGGTGCCGGGCACACAGCCCGCGGCGAGCAGGGTGGCGCCGAGGGCGAGGACGGCCGGTAAGGCGCGTGCGAGCCGGTGGCGCGCCGCGCGGCGGGGGCATCCCATACGGTTCTCCCTTTCTGCGGGTGTCGTGCGGCTGTCAGACCCGCGGGCGCTCTGGTGCGGGTGTCAGGCCCCGTGGGCGTCGGCTGCGGGTGTCAGGCCCCGTGGGCGTCGGCTGCGGGTGTCAGGCCCCGCGGGCGTCTGCCGCGGCTGTCAGGCGCCGCGGGCGTCGGCCGCCCGGAAGCCGATGGTGGGCAGGGCCCGCAGCCGCGGCCAGTCGCGCACCCCGGGCGGGATCAGGCCGTCCAGGAAGCGGTGGCGCGCCACCAGGTCGCGGTCCGCCGAGCGGGCCGTACGGTCCCACCAGGCGGCGACCTCGGCCCAGCCGGGCGCGGCGAGCGAACCGCCGAAGTGCTGGACGGACAGGGCGGCGGTGAGGTTGGCGAAGGCGAGCCGGTCGGCGAGCGGCCAGCCCGCGAGCGTCCCGGTCATGAAACCGGCGACGAACACGTCGCCCGCTCCGGTGGGATCGAGCGCTTCCACGGCGAGGCCCGGCACCTCGGCGCTCTCCCCGGTGAGGGAGTCGATGCCGATGGCGCCCTCCGCTCCCCTGGTGACCACCGCGATCGGCACCAGCTCGGCCAGGGCGCGCACCGCCCGCTCGGGCGCCTCGGTGCGGGTGTAGCGCTGCGCCTCGGTGGCGTTGGGCAGGAAGGCATGGGTGTACGGCAGATCGGGAAGGGTGGCGAGGTCCCAGCGGCCGGACTCGTCCCAGCCGACATCGGCGAAGATCTTGGCCCCCTGGGCGTGCGCCTGGCGCACCCAGTCCTCCTGGCGGCCCGGTTCGTACGCGGTCACACAGGCCCGGGAGCGGGGCGGCGCGGGCCTGGTGGCGGGCGGCGGGGCGGGGTGCTCGTGCGTGACCATGGTGCGTTCGCCCTCGTAGGCCATGGACACCGTTACCGGTGAGTGCCAGCCGGGGACGCGCCGGGAGTGGGTGAGGTCGACGCCCTCGGCGTGCGCCAGGCTCTCCCAGCAGTAGTCCCCGTAGACGTCGGCGCCGAAGGCCGCGGCGAGGGTGGTGTGCAGGCCGAGCCGGGCGAGGGCGGTGGCCATGTTGGCGATGCCGCCGGGGCTGGAGCCCATGCCACGGGCCCAGGACTCGGTGCCGCGCACCGGGGCGTGGTCGAGGCCGGTGAAGATGATGTCCAGGAAGACGGTGCCGGTCAGGTAGACGTCGTGTTCGGGGTCGGCGGGAGCGCGCAGCGCGGCGAGCGGGTCGATCGGCTGTATCGGACCGGGGGCTGCGGACGTGGGGCTCACCGGCACGCCTTTCCATGTTCGTCATGACGTCGGATGAGCGACACCATGCACCTCAGAGGGGCTTTGTGCAAGAGGTCGGTCATACTCGCGCAGAGTCGCTCAGGTGCAGTACGTTGCCACCATGCTGCGAGAGACCCGCCACGAGAAGCTGCTGAGCATCCTCGGCGAGCAGGGCGTGCTGCCGATCGGGGAGATCGCCAAGCGCCTGGAGATCAGCGAGGCCACGGCCCGCCGGGACCTCGCCGAGCTGGGCCGGGCGGGCCGGCTGACCCGGGTCTACGGCGGCGCGGTGGCCGCCCCCACCCCGGACGAGGAGCGCCCGTTCGGCGAGGTGGCGGTCGACGAACCGGAGGAGAAGGCGGACGTGGCCCGCCGCGCGGCGGAGCTGGTCGCGGACGGCGATGTGCTGCTGCTGGACATCGGCACCACCACCCTCCACCTCGCCAGACTGCTGCGCGGCCGTCCGGTCACCATCGTGACCAGCAATCTGGCGATCTACGACGAGCTGCGCGACGACCCCGAGGTGACGCTGATCCTGCTCGGCGGGCAGGTACGCGCCAACTACCGCTCCGTGGTCGGCTTCCTCACCGAGTCCAACCTCCGCCAGCTGCGGGTGGGGCGGCTCTTCCTCGGCGCGAGCGGGGTGCTGCCGGACGGCAGTGTGCTGGACAGCACGCATGTGGAGGTGCCCGTCAAGCGGGCCATGCTCGGCTCGGCCCGGGAGGTGGTGCTGCTGGTCACCGCGGGCAAGTTCCCGGGCGACACCGGGCTGGCCCGGATCTGCGGCCCCCGGGAGATCGACACCCTGATCACCAACAAGACAGCCGATCCGGCGACCCTCGATGTGTTCCGCGAGGCCGATGTGGAGGTAGTGACCGTATGAGGCTGACTGTGCTGGGTGGCGGCGGTTTCCGTATGCCGCTGGTGTACCGGGCCCTGCTGGAGGACACCGGGGACGACGCCGGGCGCTGCACCGAGCTGGTGCTGTACGACACCGACCCGCACCGGCTGGACGCGATCGGCGCGGTCCTGGCCGAGCAGACGAAGGACCGCCGCGCGGGCCTGCCCGCAGCCCCCACCGTACGGGCCACCACCGACCTCGACGACGCGCTGCGCGGCGCCGACTTCGTGTTCTCGGCGATCCGGGTCGGCGGTCTGGAGGGCCGCGCCCGCGATGAGCGGATTCCGCTCGGCGAGGGCGTCCTCGGGCAGGAGACCGTCGGCGCGGGCGGGGTGCTGTACGGGCTGCGCACGCTGCCGGTGGCGACGCGGATCGCCGAGCGGGTCGCCGCCGTGGCCCCGGACGCCTGGGTCATCAACTTCACCAACCCCGCGGGCATGGTCACCGAGGCGATGCGGCGGGTGCTGGGTGACCGGGTGATCGGCATCTGCGACTCGCCGGTCGGGCTGTGCCGCCGGGCGGCGCGGGCGCTGGGCGCGGACCCGGACCGGGCGGTCTACGACTACGTGGGCCTGAACCACCTCGGCTGGCTGCGCGGTGTGGTGGTGGACGGCCGGGACCGGATGCCCGAACTGCTGGCCGACGCCGGGGCGCTGGAGTCCTTCGAGGAGGGCAAGCTGTTCGGGGCGGAGTGGCTGCAGACCCTGGGCGCGCTGCCGAACGAATATCTGCACTACTACTACTTCAACCGCGAGGCGGTGGCCTCCATCCGGCAGGCCCCGGCCACCCGCGGGGAGTTCCTGCGCGAGCAGCAGGCCCGCTTCTACGAGTCGGCCCGCACCGCCGACGGCGGGGCGCTCGCGGCCTGGGAGCGGACCCGGCTGGAGCGCGAGACCACGTACCTGGCCGCGAGCCGGGAGGCCAGCGGCGGCTGGGAGCGCGACTCCTGCGATCTGGACGGCGGCGGTTACGACCGGATCGCGCTGGCCATCATGCGCGCCATCGCCCGTGACGAGCGCACCGCGCTGATCCTCAACGTCGGCAACCGCACGGCCGTCCCCGGGCTCGACGCGGACGCGGTGGTGGAGGTGCCCTGCCTGGTGGACGCGGGCGGGGCGCGCCCGATGGCCACCGGTGCGGTGGCCCCGGACCAGCTCGGGCTGATGCTGTCGCTGAAGGCCGTCGAACGCGCGACGATCGAGGCGGCCGGGGCCGCTGTGGCCGCCGGGCCCGCCGCCGCCCGGGGCGCGGCCCTGCGCGCCCTCGCGCTGCATCCGCTCGTCGACTCCGTCAATGTGGCGGCCCGCATCCTCGACGCCGCAGGGTTGCCGACTCGGGCATAGCACCTGTCCGAACGGGCTTTCCCTAGACCTTGATCACGCCCGAACGGGCTCCGTTTCGGCCATGTTTTCGGAAGCGGGCAGGAAACGGGCCCGCCCCACGCCGATCCAGGCGTCCGCGATCCTCACCGCGCGCCCACTTACCGGAGCTGACCTGCTGAGATAACGTTCGTGAAACGGGCACATCCGGTCAAGATCCGTCCCGTGTCAAGGCTGGCCACCCTGTTGCGTGCTTGTAAAACTTCTCGCCAAGCCCGAAGAGAAGCAGGTGATGCGGTGTGGACGCGGAGGAACGCCGTCGGGAGATCCTCGACATGGCGCGGCGTGCCGGGGTCGTCGACGTCGGCAAGCTCGCCGCGGACCTCGGGGTGTCCAAGGAGACGGTGCGCCGCGATCTGCGGGTGCTGGAGCAGCACGGTCTGGTCCGGCGCACCCATGGCGGCGCGTACCCCGTGGAGAGCGCCGGTTTCGAGACCACCCTCGCCTTCCGCACCACCATGCACGTCCCGGAGAAGTCGCGGATCGCGACCGCGGCCGCCGAGCTGCTGGGCGACGCCGAGACGGTCTACATCGACGAGGGCTTCACCCCGCAGCTCATCGCCGAGGCCCTGCCCCGGGACCGGCCGCTCACCGTGATCACCTCGTCCCTCGCGACCGCGAGCGGGCTCGCCGGGCGGGAGAACACCACGGTGCTGCTGCTGGGCGGGCGGGTCCGCGGCGGCACGATGGCCACCGTCGACCACTGGGCCACCCATATGCTCTCCGGCTTCGTCATCGACCTGGCGTTCATCGGCGCCAACGGCATCTCCCGGCAGTACGGGCTCACCACCCCCGACCCGGCGGTCAGCGAGGTCAAGGCGCAGGTGGTCCGGGTGTCCCGGCGCAAGGTGTTCTCCGGGGTGCACACCAAGTTCGGGGCCGTCAGCTTCTGCCGGTTCGCGGACGTGTCCGACTTCGAGACGATCGTGACCGATACCGGGCTGCCCGTGACGGAAGCCCACCGGTACTCGCTGCTGGGCCCGCAGATCCTCCGGATCTGACCGACCTCGCCGCCCCTTCCTTTTCCTTTCCCTTCCTCTCCCCCACGCCCCCTCCCCACGTCCCTTCGATTGGACCCGTTATGCCAGTCCTGACACTTCGTGCTGCCCGGATACCGGTCGTGGCCCTGACCGCGGGCGCGCTCCTCACCGGGTGCGCCGGCATGGGCGGCGGCAGCTCCGGCGGCAACACCATCAACGTGCTGATGGTGAACAACCCGCAGATGATGGATCTGCAGAAGCTGACCGCGAAGCATTTCACCAAGGAAACGGGCATCAAGGTCAAGTTCACGGTGCTGCCGGAGAACGATGTCCGCGACAAGATCAGTCAGGACTTCTCCAATCAGGCCGGGCAATACGACGTCGCCACCATCAGCAATTTCGAGGTGCCGTTCTACGCCGAGAACAGCTGGCTGATGCCGCTGGACGACCATGTCGCCAAGGACAAGGGGTTCGACCAGAAGGACATTCTTCCGCCGATGCGCCAGTCGCTGACCGCCAGTGACGGTCAGTTGTACGCGGAGCCCTTTTACGGCGAGTCGTCGTTTTTGATGTACCGCAAGGATATTTTCGCCGAGAAGCATCTGAAGATGCCCGCGCGGCCCACCTGGAACCAGGTGGCGGACCTGGCGGCCAAGGCCGACGGCGCCCGCAAGGGGATGAACGGCATCTGTCTGCGCGGGCTGCCCGGCTGGGGCGAGCTGATGGCCCCGCTCACCACGGTCGTCAACACCTTCGGCGGCACCTGGTTCACCAAGGACTGGAAGGCGCAGCTCACCTCGCCCGAGTTCGTCAAGGCGACCAAGTTCTATGTCGACTTGGTGCGCAAGCACGGCGAGGCCGGTGCCTCCCAGTCGGGCTTCGCCGAGTGCCTCAACAACCTCACCCAGGGCAAGAGCGCCATGTGGTACGACGCCACCTCGGCCGCCGGGTCGCTGGAGGGCGCCAAGTCCCCCGTCAAGGGCAAGATCGGGTACGTCCAGGCGCCGGTGGAGAAGACCGACAGCTCGGGCTGGCTCTACACCTGGGCCTGGGGCGTCCAGAAGGCCTCGCGCAACTCCGACAAGGCCTGGAAGTTCATCTCCTGGGCCTCCAGCAAGGAGTACGAGAAACTGGTCGGCAAGACCTTCGGCTGGTCCAACGTGCCCGCTGGCAAACGTGCCTCCACCTACGCCAATCAGGACTACCGCGACTCCGCGGGCGCCTTCTCCGAGGTCACCCGTAAGGCCATCACCAGCGCCAAGCCGCGCGACCCCGGGGTGCAGGAGCGGCCGACCATGGGCATCCAGTTCGTCGACATCCCCGAATTCGCCGATCTCGGCACCAAGGTCGCCCAGGAGATCAGCGCCGCCATCGCCGGGAAACAGTCCGTCGACGAGGCATTGAAAACGTCGCAGAAGCTGGCCGAAAAGGTGGGCGAGGAGTACCGAGATGAGTAATCCGACAACGGCGGTACCCGTCCGCGGCGAGCGCCCGCCGACCGTGGCCGCCACTTCCCGGAACACCTCCAAGCCGCCGAGGAACCGGGCACGGGAGTGGGCCACCCGGGCACCGCTGATGCCCGCGCTGATCTTCCTGATCGTGGTCACCCAGCTGCCGTTCGTGGCAACGCTGGTGATCTCCCTCTTCGACTGGAACTCGTTCCGCCCCGACAAGCGTGCGTTCGCGGGGCTGGAGAACTACACGACGGTGGCGAGCGACCCGGCGCTGCGCGAGTCGATCCTCACCACCGTGCTGCTGACCGCCACAGTGGTCATCGTCAGCGTGGTGCTGGGGCTGGCCCTGGCGCTGCTGCTGGACCGCAAGTTCCGTGGCCGGGGGCTCGTCCGGACGATGCTCATCGCGCCGTTCCTGGTGGTGCCGGTGGCCTCGGCGCTGCTGTGGAAGCATGCGCTGTACAACCCCGAGTACGGGCTGTTCAACGGAGTCCTCAACTGGCTGGGCGGGCCGCAGCCGCAATGGCTCAGCGATATGCCGCTGATGGCGGTGGAGGCGTCGCTGATCTGGCAGTGGACACCGTTCATGATGCTCATCCTGCTGGCCGGACTGCAGGGACGCCCGCTGGACATGATCGAGGCGGCCCGGCTGGACGGCGCGAGCAACTGGCAGATCTTCCGCTTTCTGACCCTGCCCCATCTGCGGCGCTATCTGGAGCTGGGCACCCTGCTGGGGTCGATCTACATCGTGCAGAACTTCGACGCCGTGTTCACCCTCACCCGCGGCGGGCTCGACACCGCCAACCTCCCCTACACCATCTACGAAACCTTCTACAACGCCCACGAGTACGGGCTGGCATCGGCGGCGGGTGTGCTGGTCGTGATCGGCACGATCATCATCGCCACCTTCGCGCTGCGCGTGGTGTCGTCCCTCTTCCGTGAGGAGGCGTCCCGCGCATGACCTCCCTGACCGCCCCCGCCGCCATCTCGGTTCCTCCGGCCACCCGCCGGGCCAAGCGCCGCGGTGCCGCGCTCGGCCTGCTGGCCTGGTTCGTCGGCATCCTGTTCGTCCTGCCGGTGCTGTGGATGCTGCTCACCTCGTTCCACTCCGAGAGTGACGCCGCCACCAACCCGCCGTCCCTGGCCGCGCCGTTGACGCTCGACGGCTACAAGGCGTTCTTCGGCGTGGACGGCGGGGCCAGCCCCTGGCCCGCGCTGCTCAACTCGATGGGCACGAGCATCTTCTCCACCCTCCTCGTGCTGGTGCTGGCGCTTCCGGCCGCGTTCGCGCTGTCGATCCGGCCGGTTCGCAAGTGGACCGACGTGATGTTCTTCTTCCTGTCCACGAAGATGCTGCCGGTGGTGGCCGGGCTGCTGCCGGTGTACCTGTTCGCGAAGGACACCGGTTTCCTGGACAACGTCTGGCTGCTCGTCATCCTCTACACGTCGATGAACCTGCCGATCGCCGTGTGGATGATGCAGTCCTTCCTCGCCGACATCCCCGTGTCCATCATCGAGGCCGCCCAGATGGACGGGGCCCGGCTGACGACCATCCTGTGGCGGGTCGTCGCCCCGATAGCCGGTCCCGGCATCGCCGCCACCTCGCTGATCTGCTTCATCTTCAGCTGGAACGAAATGCTGTTCGCCCAGGTGCTCACCGGCGTGGTCGCCCAGACCGCACCGGCCTTCCTGACCGGCTTCGTCACCAGCCAGGGGCTGTTCCTGGCCCAGGTGTGCGCCGCGTCGATGGTCATCTCCCTGCCGGTGCTCGCCGCGGGGTTCGCCGCCCAGGACAAACTGGTCCAGGGCCTGTCGCTAGGAGCAGTCAAATGAGGGCCGCCGTCATCGAAGCCCCCGGCAAGGTCACCGTCACCACGGTCGCCGATCCGACCCCGGGGCCCCGTGAGGTCGTCATCGACGTGGCGGCCTGCGGGCTGTGCGGAACCGATCTGCACATCCTGCAGGGGGAGTTCGCGCCCACCCTCCCGATCGTGCCCGGCCATGAGTTCGCCGGTGAGGTCGTGGGGCTCGGCAAGGACGTCACCGAGGTGGCGGTCGGCGACCGGGTCGCGGTCGACCCCTCCCTGCACTGCCACGAATGCCGCTACTGCCGCATCGGCCGCGGCAACCTGTGCGACAACTGGAACGCCATCGGGGTCAGCGTCCCCGGCGGCGCCGCCGAGTTCGCGGTCGCGCCGGTGGCCAACTGCGTCAAGCTCCCCGAACACGTGGAAACCGGCGACGCGGCCCTGATCGAGCCGTTGTCCTGCGCGGTGCGCGGCTATGACGTGCTCAGCGGCAACCTGGGCGCCGAGGTGCTCATCTACGGCTCCGGCACGATGGGGCTGATGATGCTGGAGCTGGCCAAGCGGACCGGCGCCACCAGCGTCGACGTCCTCGACATCAACGCCGAGCGGCTGTCCACCGCCACCACCCTCGGCTGCTCCCGGGCCGCGGGCTCGGCCGACGAACTCGACCAGCCCCGCGGCTGGGACGTGGTCATCGACGCCACCGGCAACCAGGCCGCCATCCAGGACGGGCTGGGCCGCGTCGCCAAGGCGGGCACGTTCCTGCAGTTCGGGGTCTCCGACTACGCGACCCGGGCCACCATCGAGCCGTACAAGATCTACAACCAGGAGATCACCATCACCGGCTCCATGGCGGTGCTGCACAGCTACGAACGCGCCGCCGGGCTCTTCGCCTCCGGTGTCCTCGACCCGAAGATCTTCATCAGCCACCGGATGCCGCTCGCCCAGTACCCCGAGGCGCTGGAGCAGTTCCGGTCCGGCCAGGGCCGCAAGATCGTCGTCGAGCCGTAACCGTACACACGCGAAGGACGGCCCAGGCCCGGATCACCGGGCCTGGGCCGTCGCCCTGTCTCTAGCCGTTGGCGTCGCGGAGATGGGCCGCGGCGGCCTGTTCCAGGTGGGTCAGGTCGCTGCTGACCGTGGCGAACGTGAAGCCCTGGGCCAGCCGCTTGGCGGCCGTGGCGCCGTCCGGGCAGTGGATTCCGGCCGCGATCCCGGCCGCCTCCGCGGCCTGCGCGACCTTCGTCAGGGCCGCCTCGAACCGTTCCGCCACCGCGGAGTCCGTGGACGTCCGTCCGCCGAGGGCGATCGTGAGGTCGGACGGGCCGATGTAGACGCCGTCCAGCCCCTCCGTCGCGCAGATCTCCGCCGTGTTGCCCAGCGCCTCCGCCGTTTCGATCATCACGATGCAGGCGACCTGCTCGTTCGCCTCGGCCGGGGTGGGGCCGACGCGCAGGCCGGAGCGCATCGGGCCGTAGCTGCGGACGCCGAGCGGAGGGTAGCGGCAGGCGCTCACCGCGGCGGCGGCCTGCTCGGCGGTGTTGACCAGCGGGACGATGACGCCGCGGGCACCCGCGTCCAGGGCCTGGCCGATCCAGAAGCCGTCGTTGGCGGGGACGCGCACCATTCCGGCGGCGGTGCCGCGCGCGTCGATGGCGGTCATCGCGCCGAGGGTGCCCTTGTAGTCGAGCAGCCCGTGCTGGGCGTCGACGCAGACGTAGTCGTACCCCAGCCCGGCCAGCCGCTCGGTGCCGACGGGGTTGTCGAGGACGACCCAGTAACCGAGGATCCGCTGGCGTGCGCGGAGGCGGGACGCGAAGTCGGCGGGGGAAGTGTTCATGTTCTTAAGCTTCTCTCGTTTTCTCTCGTGGGGTCGATGGGGCGTACGGGAAGGGCGTTCCGGAGGGCGTCGAAAGGGCTCACACCACGGCGTTCACCGGGGTCTCGCCGCGCAGCACCCGCACCACATCCGCGGCCACGGCGCCGCCCATCGCGGCGTTGGCCTGGTGGGTGAAGGCGGAGCAGTGCGGGGTGAGCACCGTGTTCACCGCGGTGAGCAGCGGGTTCCCGGCGGGGGGCTCGGTGGCGAACACGTCGATACCGGCCGCCGCGATGTGTCCGCTGTGCAGCAGTTCGGCGAGGGCGGCCTCGTCGACGAGCCCGCCCCGCGCCGTATTGATCACGCAGCCGCCGGGTTTCATGGCTTCCAGCTGCGCACGGCCCAGCAGCGGCCCGCCGGAGGGCATCGGCAGGTGCAGGGTGACGGCGTCGGCACGGGCGAGAAGCGCGTCAAAGGTCACGGACGGCACGCTCTGCTCGGCGAAGACGGCCTCCGGCAGATGCGGGTCGTACGCGACGATCTCCATGTCGAAGCCCCGGGCGCGCCGGGCGACGGCCTGCCCGATCCGGCCGAAGCCGACGATGCCGAGCGTGCGACCGGCCAGTTCCGGGCCGAAGAAGCGGTCCCAGCCGCCGCCGGTGACGGAGGCGTGGGCGGGCACGATCCGGCGTACGGCGGCCAGCAGCAGGGCCATGGCCATGTCGGCGACGGCGGTGGTGTTGGTGCCGGGCGCGTTGACCACGCGGACCCCGTGCGCGGCGGCCGCGGCGAGGTCGATGTTGTCGGTGCCGACCCCGTGCTTGGCGATCACCTTCAGCCCGGGCGCCGCGTCCAGGACGGCCGCCGTCACCGGGTCCAGCCCGACGATCAGGGCGTCCGCGCCCGCCGCCTCGTCGATCAGCTGCGCCTCCGCCAGCGGATGCGCGGCGCGCGCGGTGCGCACCGGGACACCGGCCCGCTCGAACACCTCCCAGGGCTCTCGCGCGTGCTGGCCGAAGCTCGGCGTGGTCACCAGGACGTCGTGTCCCATGGTCTGGCTCAACTCCCCACCCCGAGGCCGAAGACATCGAGGACTGAATAGATTCCGAGTGCGCCGATGGCCGCGCTGCTCAGCACGAGCGCGGCGTTCAGCGCGGGATTGCGGCGGAAGCGCGGCGCCACTTCGGTGCTGCGCAGACGCCATACGGCGATGACGACCGCGACCAGGAAGATGCCGCCCGCGATGCCACCGGCCTGCACCATCAGCACCGGCTCCTGGAGGAAGAGGTAGAAGGCGGCCCACAGCGGCGGCAGCACGACGGTGAGCACACGGATGGTGCGCTGCCGGGTCGTGACGTTCTTCCAGTCGAGCAGCCCGAGCAGGCCGAGGGTGTTGGTCCACAGCCGGGGCACGCTCGCGGTGGAGGCGATGATCGTCGAGTAGAGGACGGCGATCGCACCGGCCAGGAAGAGGTACTTGCCCCAGGGGCCGAGGGTGTCGGTGTACATCCGGGACAGCGTGCTGATCATCTCGTTGCCCTCGGGCACCAGGCCCTGCCGGTGCAGGATGGCCGCGCCGATGACGTAGAAGGACAGCGTGCACAGGGTGCAGATGAGCCAGGAGACGAGGGCGTCGGTCCGCATGACCCGTATCCAGCCCTCGGCGCGCTTCGCCCGCGCCTCGGTGCCGTCGTCCGGGCCGGTCCAGCGTGCGTAGCCCTTCTCCAGACACCAGTACGTGTACGTGGTCATCTCGTCGGCGCCGACCCCGGTGATGCCGAACATGGCGACGGCGAAGCCGAGGGTGCCCGCCGGGATGGAGAGGGTCAGCCCGGAGCCCAGGTCCGCGCCGCTGTAGGGGAATTCGGTCCAGGGCAGTCCGACGGCGAGGGCGACCGTGGAGAGCGTGAAGATCACGACGGTGATGAACCCGGCCTTCTCCACCAGCCCGTAGCGGTTCGTGTACATCAGCGCGACCACGGAGACGACCACGATCACGGTCCACGCGGTGAGCGAGGTGTGGCCGAGCGGATCGCCGCCGCCGATCGGGGCGAGGATGCTGAACGCCGCCGCGGTGCCGCCGATCATGCCGCCGCGCTGGAGCATCTTGGCGAAGTCCATCAGTATCCACAGCACGTTGATCCAGCCGACCCGGCCGACCTTGGGCGCGACCTGGCTGTACCCGGCCAGCGCGGTCTTGCCGGTGAGGATGGTCCAGCGGGCCAGTTCCATCTGCACCCACACCTTGACCAGCGCGCTCGCGATCACCAGCCACAGCAGGACGAATCCGGCCTTGGCGCCGAGCGAGGTGGTGGTGATCAGTTCGCCGGAGCCGACCACCGCGGCGGAGAGGATCATCCCGGGCCCGAGGCGCTTGACGGTGCCCCTGAGGTCGCTCGGCGGCTCCAGGACGTCACCGGCCCGCAGTGCGTACGGATCGTCGGACACGGGTTCGCTGCCCGCTCCGACGTCGACCGGCACACTCTCCGCCTTCATGAACCCTCCCGTTACTTGCGTGTTGTGAGCGGAACGCTCGCACGCTTGCACGTAACGCGCAAGAGTCTGCTCAATGTCCACGATGAAACAGCGCGGAATGCGCAGACTGATAGTGTTCTCCATCAGTCACGCAGAGGTAGCGGAGAGTCGCGGAGAGGATGGCAGGCGGAAATGACGCCCAACGGGGAAGGTCAGCGGCGACTGCGCGCCGTGGACCGCCGGGAACTGATCGCCCGCACGGTCCGGACCGATGGCACGGTCGTCGTCGAGGAACTGGCGCGTTCACTGGAGGTGACCCCCTCCACCATCCGGCGGGACCTCGCCCTGCTCACCGAGCAGGGCACCATCGCCCGCACCTACGGCGGCGCGATGAGCGCGGGGCACACCGCCGAGCCGACGCTCGGGCAGCGCAGCGGGCTCGCGGTCGCCGAGAAGGACCGCATCGGACGGTGGGCGGCCGCACACGTCGGGCAGGGCGACACCGTCATCCTGGACGCGGGCACCACCACCGGCCGGCTCGCCCACCATCTGCGCGCCCGTACCGAACTCACCGTCATCACCAGCGGACTGACCGCGCTGCGCGCACTGGCCGAAGTGGACGGCATCGAGCTGATCACGCTCGCCGGGACGCTGCGCCATGTCAGCCAGGGCTTCGTCGGCCCGCTCGCCGAGCTCACCCTCTCCCGGCTCACCGCGGACAAGGTCTTCCTGGGCGCCGACGGGCTCGACGCGCGGCGCGGGATCTGCGAGGCCAGTCTGCAGCAGACCTCGCTGAAGGAGATGATGGCCGACCGCGGCCGGGAGGTGTACGTGCTCGCCGACAGCAGCAAGCTCGGCCAGTCCCCGTTCACCGCGTGGGCCCCGCTGGACCGGCCCTGGACGCTGGTCACCGACAGCGGCGCCACCGATGCCCAGCTCGCTCCGTTCCGCGCCCTCCCCGACACGGAAGTGATCACCGTGTGAGAACGGACGCGGGCGGGCCGGGAGTCTCCGCCCGGCCCGCCCGTTCCGCCCTGTCGGACCCGGTCAGTCCTTGTACGTACTCGCCGTCGTGGCAGAGGCCTCCAGCAGCGCGAAGGCGTCCTCGACCTCGGACTTCTCGGCCGCGTTGGGGTTGGCGTTGGTGCAGGACGTACCGGCGCTGGCGCCGGACATCAGGCTGGAGCAGGGCCCCGGCTTCACATCGGGCAGGCCCAGGATGTGGCCCATCTCGTGCGAAGCGATCCGGATGGTGTTGTGGCCCTCGTCCACGGCCTGCCGTCCGAAGTAGATCGTGCCGCTGCCCAGCGCGGTGACCGAGGCACGCGGCCAGCCGTTGTCGGCGACGATGCGGAGGTTGGCCCGCTGGCCGGAGGCGACCGGCTTGAGCTGTACGTTCTTCACGCTCTGGTTCCAGACCGCCGCACCCTTGGTCACGGCGTCCTTGAACTCGGCGGCGCCGCCCGCGTCATAGGTGACCACGCGCGCGGCGGTGGTGGTCGGGGCCGCGGCGGCCGCCGCCGGGGCGGCCACCGCCTGGCCGCCCGCCAGGGCGAACACCGCCGCTACGGCGACGGGAAGTGCGCGGACGAGTCTGCTGGATGTCACATGGGCCTCCTCGCGGGGAAAGGATGCATCTGGACGTGGGCATGACGGTCCGTCATGTCCCAACCGCCACTGTGCCCACGCCTGCCTCCATCCAACCCGCTCCCCCGCCTCCCTATGACACCGGGGTCGCCGCGGTGGCCGCCCCCGGCCTCTTCACCCCCCGTCGACCAGGCATCCACCGGGCCTCCACCGGGTACCGACCGGGCATCGAGCAGGTCTCGACCGAACCGCATCCGGTCGCCCGGGCACCCCTCGGGACCTCTAGAATCGCCGGATGGCTCTTCCCGAAAACGGACCCGGTGTCGCAGGCGGCCCCGATGACAGCGAAGCCCTGCGCGTGCTGCACCGCGTCTTCGGCTACGACGCGTTCCGGGGAGGCCAGCAGGAGATCATCGAGCATGTCGTCACCGGTGGTGACGCACTGGTCCTGATGCCGACCGGTGGCGGAAAGTCGCTGTGCTACCAGATCCCCGCGCTCGTGCGGAAGGGCGTCGGCGTCGTCATCTCTCCGCTGATCGCGCTCATGCAGGACCAGGTCGACGCCCTGCGCAACCTCGGCGTGCGGGCCGGGTTCCTCAACTCCACCCAGGACCTGGACGAGCGGCGGCTGGTGGAGGCCGAATTTCTGGCGGGCGAGCTGGATCTGCTCTACCTCGCGCCCGAGCGGCTGCGCGTGGAGTCCACCCTGCGGCTGCTGGACCGGGGCACCGTCTCGCTCTTCGCCATCGACGAGGCGCACTGTGTGGCCCAGTGGGGGCACGACTTCCGGCCCGACTATCTGGCCCTGTCCGAGCTGCACGAGCGCTGGCCCACCGTGCCCCGGATCGCGCTGACCGCGACCGCCACCGAGGCCACCCACGGCGAGATCGCGTCCCGGCTGAAGCTCCAGGACGCCCACCACTTCGTGGCGAGCTTCGACCGCCCCAACATCCAGTACCGGATCGCCCCGAAGAACGAGCCGAAGAAGCAACTGCTGGAGCTGTTGCGCGCCGAGCACCCGGGCGACGCCGGAATCGTCTACTGCCTGTCCCGCGCCTCGGTGGAGAAGACGGCCGAGTTCCTGGTGGGCAACGGGATCGACGCGGTGCCCTACCACGCGGGCCTGGACGCGCGGACCCGCGCCGAGCACCAGTCGCGCTTCCTGCGGGAGGACGGCGTGGTCGTGGTGGCGACGATCGCGTTCGGCATGGGCATCGACAAACCGGATGTGCGGTTCGTCGCCCATCTGGATCTGCCCAAGTCCGTCGAGGGCTACTACCAGGAGACGGGCCGCGCCGGGCGCGACGGGCTGCCGTCCACCGCCTGGCTGGCGTACGGGCTGCAGGACGTCATCCAGCAGCGGAAGATGATCGACACCTCCGAGGGCGACGACGCCCACCGACGCAGGCTGGGCCAGCACCTGGAAGCGATGCTGGCGCTGTGCGAGACCGTCGCATGCCGCCGGGTCCAGCTGCTGGCCTATTTCAGCCAGCAGAGCACCGCGTGCGGCAACTGCGATACGTGTCTGACGCCCCCGGAGTCCTGGGACGGCACCGTCCCCGCGCAGAAGCTGCTGTCGACGGTGGTCCGGCTCAAGCGGGAGCGGAACCAGAAGTTCGGCGCCGGGCAGGTGATCGACATCCTGCTCGGCAAGAAGACGGCCAAGGTCATCCAGTTCGACCATGACGCGCTGTCGGTGTTCGGCATCGGCACCGAGCTGCGCGAGGCCGAATGGCGCGGTGTGGTACGGCAGTTGCTGTCCCAGGGGCTGATCGGCGTCGAGGGCGACTACGGCACGCTGGTGCTCACCGACGCGAGCGCCGAGGTGCTGGGGCGCGAGCGCGAGGTCTGGCTGCGGCGCGAGCCCGAGAAGACGCGCGCCGGGAAGTCCGCGAAGTCGGGTGCGTCCGGGCCGTCGAAGTCGCGCAAGGCCGCAGCCGATCTGCCGGAGGAGGCGGTGCCGGTGTTCGAGCGGCTGCGCGCCTGGCGGGGGGCGAGCGCGAAGGAGCAGGGGGTGCCCGCGTACGTGATCTTCCACGACGCGACGCTGCGCGAGATCGCGACCGTCTTCCCCTCGACGCTGGACGAGCTGGGCGCGGTGAGCGGGGTCGGCGAGAACAAGCTGCTCAAGTACGGACAGCAGATCCTGGACACGCTGGCGTCCTGACGGTGGTCTCACCGGAGCCCTGCCCCGCTGGTCGGGGCAGGGCTTTGTCGTGTGGTGAGCATGGGGGTTACCGCCGAGTATTACCTCGGGTAACCTCGGGAGGAAGGTGGCCGCCGGGGACTGGGGTACTCCGGCGGCCACTCAACTCCCTCTCGCCGCGGCTTGCTACAGCTCCTGGATGCGGATGTTGCGGAACGAGACCACATCGCCGGTGCTGTGGTTCTGCAGACCGATGTATCCGGAGGCGAACCGGCGGCCGTCGGTGCCCGGGTCGTCCGAGCGCGGCGGGGTGAAGTCCTGGCCCCCGGCGTTCTCGAACTCATTGATCAGCACACCGTTGCGGTATATCGAGTAGTGCTGGCCGACCACCCGGACCTCGTAGTCGTTCCAGCTGCCCTTGGGCGTCACCCCCGCACCACCCAGTCCGACCCGGTCGAAGCCGTAGATCGAGCCGGTCTTGTACATGTCGCCGTCGGGGCGGTCGTTGATCTGCACCTCGTGCCCGTACTTGATGGCGACCCACTCCGGGCGGGACTCCTCGGGGTGGTCGTTGACATCGGGGAAGCGGACGAAGACGCCGCTGTTGGCGTTGCCCGTCCCCGGGGCGTCGTCGCGGAACTGCAGCTTCAGCGAGAAGTCCTCGTAGGTGCGCCGCGGGAACCACAGCATGCCCATGCCGTCGACCGTGGAGCTGCTGGTGATGGTGCCGTCGTCGTTCAGGCCGAAGGCGCCGCCGCCCACGTGCTGCCACTTGGCGAACGACTTCTTCGTCCCGTCGAAGAGGTCGCGGTAGCCCTCGCTCTGGCCGGGCCTGCCGATCCCGGACTCGTCGGCGGCCGCTTTGATGGCCTCGCTCTCGCGCTGGTCGATGACGCCGTCGGAGAGCAGCTTGCCGGTCACCGAGGTGACGTGCTTCAGGAAGAGGGCGTGCGAGGACCAGTCCTTCTCGTCCTCGATCAGCTCGTTGATGGTGCAGCGGCTGCGGGTGATGCGGTTGGGGACGCCGGTGTCGACCGTACCGACGATCACGGTGAGCCGCTCGTCCCACTCGGGGCACGCGGGGGCGGGCACGCCGCCGCCCTCGTCCACGGTGAACGCGAGCGTCCTGGCCGACGAGGTGTTGCCCGCCTTGTCGGTGGCGCGGTGGGCGAGGGTGTGCCGCCCGACCCGGTCGACGACGACGGGGGTGGTGTAGGCGAGGTACGGGCCGCCGTCGAGGGAGTACTCGGTCTTCGCCACACCGGATTCGGCGTCGGTGGCGGTGAGGGTCACCTTGACGCTGCCGAGGTAGTTGCCGTCCGAGTTCTTGGTGCCTTCCGCCTTGGCGGCGGTCTCGGGCGGGGTGGTGTCCGTACTCGGCGGTGCGACCACGGAGAACGCCACCGACTTCACCTCGGCGGTGTTCCCCGCCCGGTCGGTCGCGCGGTAGCGCAGCGTGTGGGGACCGTGGGTGTTCACCGTCACCGGTGCGGTGTATTTCGTGAAGTCGCCCTCGTCCAGGGCGTATTCGATGGTGTTGACGCCGGACCCGGTGTCGGAGGCCGTGATGGTGACGGTGGCCGTGTCGTAGTAGTCACCGCCCGGGCCCTGCTTTCCGGTCACGGTCGCGGACGTGGCGGGCGGGGTGGTGTCGTCCGTCGGCGGGGCCACGACGCGGAACTCCGCCGACTTCACCGGGGAGGTGTTTCCCGCCTTGTCGGTGGCCCGGTAGCGGATGGTGTGGGTGCCCACCTCGTGCACCATCACCGGGGCGGTGTACGGCTGGAACGTCCCGTCGCCCACCGCGTACTCGATCCGGTCCACACCGGAGCCCTGGTCGGTGGCGGACACCGCGACCGTGGCCATGCCGAGGTACGCGCCGTCCGCGTTCCGCTCGCCCTCGACCTTCGCCGAGGTCTCGGGCGCCGTGGTGTCCTCGCCCCCGCCGCCGTCGGTGACCATGAGGATGCCCTGCATCTGGCCGTGGCCGGGGATGGTGCAGAAGTAGCGGTAGCGGCCGGGGGTGAGGGTGACCTCGGCGGAGTGCTTGCCGCCGCTGTCGTCGGCGGGGTTGGCGAGGATGTTCACCGGGACGTCGTTGTTGTACTCGGGATCGGACACGTCGAACGTGAGGGTGTGCGGCATCCCCATGGTGTTGCCGGTGGCGGTGCTGTTCTCGAAGACGATGGTGGTCTTCCCGGCGACCGCCGTGGTGGGCGCCGACACGTAGCTGGTGATGCCGTCACCCGCGGTCCAGGTCAGCGTCTGCTGTGCGGAGGCCTTCCCGGGGGTGTTCTGCCCGGACGCGGCCGTGGCCGTGGACAGTCCCGTGGTCAGTCCGAGGACCATGAGCAGCGCGGCGAGCAGCGCCGTCAGAGGTCTCGGAGTGCCGGAGGGTTTGGATCGCCGTCGTCTCACCGCTGCTCCGCCTTCCTGGCCACGTCCTTGGCGAGCGGGGTGGGCTCGCCGCCCTTGTAGGTGATGTGCCACAGCGCCGACTTGGCGTCGGAGGTGAAGAAGCCGCGCCCGTAGTCGAGGACGTAGAGCGAGCCGTCCGGGGCGAACTTCCAGTCCATGAGGTTGCGGATGCCGTCGGCGCCCACCGGGATGATCTTCTTGAGGGATTCGGCGTGCACGGGCAGCCCGCCCTTGCCGACGGTCTTCGGGTCGGTCACCACCGCGTGGCGCGGCTGGTCGGCGTCGTAGAAGTCGCCGACGAACCACTTGCCGTCCCAGTACGCGGGCCACTTGGTGGCGCTGTTGCTGGTGTCGTCGTACCGGTAGACCGGGCCGTTCATGGTCGCCTGGCTACCGCCCTTGAGCCAGGGCAGCAGGAACTTGGCCTCCGACGCCTTGTAGCTGGGGATGCCGTCGGCGTTGCGCGGATAGTCGGGGGCGCCGCCCTGGGGCGAGTACCAGATGGTGTTCCCGGTGACCGGCGGCAGGTTCACCAGGCCGTTGTTGTTGGGCGACTCGTTCTTGGGGGCGTCGCAGTCGTACCAGCCCAGCGGCTTGGTGGGGTCGGGCAGGTTGCGGTCGCGGTACGGCTGCTTGTTGCCCATGCAGTACGGCCAGCCTTGGTTGCCCGCCTTGGTGATGGCGGCGAACGTGTCGTACTTGGCGGGGCCCCAGGTGGTGCTGGGCTCGCCCGCGTCGGGGCCGACCCAGCCCGCGTAGAGGGTGTCGGTCTTCTTGTCGACGAAGATCCGGGCCGGGTTGCGCACCCCCATCACATAGATCTCGCCGCGGGTCTTGCCACCGCCCTCGTCGGGCTCTTTGCCGGTGAACAGATTGCCCTCGGGGAGGGTGTAGGTGCCGTCGGCCTCGGGGTGAATCCGCAGGATCTTGCCGTTGAGGTTGTTGGTGTTCCCGGCGGTGCGGCGGGCGTCGGCGAAGGACACGCCCTTGTAGTTCGGCTGCGGGTTGTTTCCGGAGTAACCGTCGCTGAACTGGCTGGAGTTGTTGTCGCCGGTGGCGATGTAGAGGTTGCGCCGGGAGTCCCAGGCCATGCCGCCGCCCGCGTGGCAGCAGCTGTGGATCTGCACCGGCCAGGACAGCAGCACCTTCTCCGAGCCGAGGTCGAGCCGGTCGGTCTTGAGGTTCAGGGTGAAGCGGGAGACGCGGCGCTCGGCCATGCGGGTGTCGCGGTTGATCCGGGAGTGCGGGGTGTAGTGCAGATACACCCAGCCGTTGGTGAGGAAGTCCGGGTCCAGCTCGATACCGAGCAGCCCTTCCTCGTTCTTGATCAGCTCATCGCCGCCGCCCTTGTTGCCGAAGACGGTGAGCGCGCCCGCGAGCGTCACCTTGCCGGTCTTGGGGTCGTAGATGTGGATCTGGCCCTGGCCCTTGCCGATGTCGGGGTCGTTCCAGTCGGTGACGACGGGCGCGCTGTTGTCGCCCCCGCCGCGGCCGATGTACAGCACCCGGCCGTCCGGGGCGGTGACCAGGCCGTGCGGCTCGCCGATCTGGTCGGACTGACCGGGCTGGTTGGGCTTGGTGACCCGTTCGGCCTTGTAGTTGGCGGTGATGGTGGCCTGGCAGTCGGCGCGGACCAGGCGGGTGGTCCACAGCAGCGCGCCACGCAGATGGGTGCGGAAGTCCGTCTCCCGGAATCCGGCCGCGGTGCCGCCCATGCCGGTGTAGAAGGACCGGCCGCCGTCGTAGTCGCGGCACCAGGAGACGGGGTGGTCCCAGCCGTTGGCACCGGCGCCGGGCTGGTAGCTGCTCTCCCGGACCCGGGCGACGGTGTGCACCTGGCCGGAGGGGTTCGTCTGCCAGTTGAGCCAGGTGTCGGGGCGCTTCCACTCCAGCGGCAGGTCCTTGGTGGCCGGGTGGGTGCGGTCGCCGACCTCGACGACGGCCCGCTGCACGGCGGCGGGGCTCGTGGCGGCGGGGCGGGCCCCGATCAGGCCGGTGAACCAGTCCGAGTACGGCTCGTTGCGGGCCGCGTCGTGAATGCCGAGGAAGCCGCCGCCCGCCTCCATGTACGTCTTGAGCCCGGCTTCCTGCTCCGGGTCGAGCACATCGCCCGCGCCGGTCAGGAAGACAACCGCGTTGTACGTGCCGAGCTTGGGCGCCGTGAAGACGGAGGCGTCGGCGGTGGCGTCGACCGTGAAGCGGGTCGCCGCCGGGCCCTGGTCGCCGATGCGTTCGATAGCCTCGATACCGGCGTCCACGGTCGGTGCCTCGTCCCCGGCCGAGCCGTGGAAGACCAGCACCTTGACGTCGTCGCCGCCCGGCGGGGACGGCAGCGCGAGCCGCGGCCGCTCGTCGGGGCGGGCGGCGGCAGGGGTGCCGCCGAGCATGGTCGCGGTGACGGCCCCGAACAGCAGGGCAGCCAACGCCGCGCGTCTCCTCCGCGGCCGACGCTTTGTCAGCCGACGCCTTTCCGAGGGCTTTTGGTACGGTTCATCCCGCATGAGTAACCCATCCCTCTCCGGTACCGGATACACCGCGAAGGAAGCTAGACGCCTTTTCGCACTCCGCCAATAGCTATGACCGCAACTCGACGAACTTTGTCCTGAGTGTGGATGAACGGGGTAGGTCCGGCTACCGTGATGCCATATCCCCGGGGGACGTGTGCATGGCAAGGACGAGAACGGCCGCACCGAGTTGGGAGAGCGATGAGCGACGCACCCGGCACCATGCCCAGACGCGGCTTCGGCCGACGGCTTCTCGCCGGTGGCGCGGCCGCCGCCGCGATCGGCGGCCCGCTCTCCCTGACCTCCCCCGCCTCTGCCGCCGCCTCCGCCTCTCCTGCCTCTCCCGCGAACGCCCCAAAGCGCCGTGTGGCCACGGCGGCGGCCGGTGGCGCGGTCCGCCGCATGAAGCTGTACGCGGAGAAGCTGCCGGACGGGCAGATGGGTTACGGCCTGGAGAAGGGCAAGGCGTCCATCCCCGGCCCGCTGATCGAGCTGACCGAGGGCGACACCCTGCACATCGAGTTCGAGAACACCATGGACGTCACCGCCAGCCTCCATGTGCACGGCCTGGACTACGACACCGCCAGCGACGGCACCCAGCTCAACCGCAGCGCCGTGGAACCGGGCGGGACGCGTACGTACACCTGGCGCACCCACACCCCGGGCACCCGCGCGGACGGCACCTGGCGGCCGGGCAGCGCGGGCTACTGGCACTACCACGACCACGCGGTCGGCACCCCGCACGGCACCGGAGGCCTCCGCAAGGGGCTGTACGGGCCGGTGGTGGTGCGCCGCGCGGGGGACGTCCTGCCGCAGAAGCAGTTCACCATCGTCTTCAACGACATGACGATCAACAACAAGTCGGGCCATGACGCACCCGAGTTCCGGGCGACCGTGGGCGAACGCGTCGAGATCATCATGATCACCCACGGCGAGTACTACCACACCTTCCATGTGCACGGTCATCGCTGGGCGGACAACCGCACGGGCCTCCTGGAGGGGCCGGACGACCCGAGCCGGGTCATCGACAACAAGATCACCGGCCCGGCCGACTCGTTCGGCTTCCAGGTGATCGCCGGGGAGAACACCGGCGCGGGCGCGTGGATGTACCACTGCCACGTCCAGAGCCACTCCGACATGGGGATGGCGGGACTCTTCCTGGTCGCCGAGCTAGACGGCACGATCCCGGGCTACGACCCGCACCGCCTGGCCGCCGGGCACGGGTCATAGCCCACACGCCGGGGCGTCAGGGCGATTCGTCCGGGTCCCAGTTGAGCAGGCGCACCTGGGCGACGGTGCGGACGTGGCGGCGCATGGCCGCGGCCGCGGCCTTGGAGCGGCCCTCGGCGATGGCGTCCAGAATCTTCCGGTGCTGGGCGAACGACCGCTTGGGGCGGCCCGGCTGACGCAGCGACTCCGCGCGGCTCTCGCCGATCTGCTCGGCGATGGAGCGCATGAACTCGGCCAGCAGCGGGCTGTGGGCGGCCGCGGTGACCGCGGCGTGGAAGCGGCGGTCACCCTCGGTGCCGGGGCGGCCCGTCGCGATCTCGTCCTCCATCCAGTTGAGCGCCTGCTCCAGGGCGGCGAGGTCGTCGTCGGTGCGGCGCTCGGCGGCGAGTTCGGCGAGCTTGGTCTCCAGCGCCTCACGGGCGTCGAGCACATCGGGCAACCGGCGCCGGCGCTCCATCAGGCGCTCCACGGGCTCGGTGTCGAGGCTGTCGCGGAGCAGCCGCATACCGCCGCCCTGGCGCACCTCGACCAGGCCCTGCACCTCCAGGACGACGATGGCCTGTTTGACGGAGGCGCGGCTGATGCCGAGCCGCTCGGCGAGTTCCCGCTCGGTGGGCAGCCGGTCGCCCGCGCGCAGCCCGCCCTCCTCGACGTAGGCGCGCAACCGGTCGAGCACCTGCTCGTAGAGGCGCTGACGGTTCATCGGGCGCAGTGCGTCGTCGGCCATACGAGCTTCCCCCTGCTGCAGCCGGCCGCTGCGGTTGGTGACGGCCCCGATTCGCAGCGTAGCACCGGCGATCGGCGCCGAGCGGACAATTGGCTGAGCCAATGTGCCACCTATGTATTGACTGTTGAACCATCGCGCGCGCAACGTGATGCGCGGCTGGGCCACTTGTGACGGGAGCGCGATGTCCGACGAACTGATCTCGATACTCGTTCTGGTGGTGGTCTTCGTGATCGCCACCACCAGATCGATCAACATGGGCGCGCTCTCCTTCGCCGCCGCCTTCGGCGTGGGGGAACTGGTCGCCGGTTTCGACGCGGACCGCATCTTCGCCGGTTTCCCGGGCGATCTGTTCGTGGTGCTGGTCGGCGTGACCTATCTGTTCGCCCTGGCGCGGGCCAACGGGACCACCGACTGGCTGGTGCACGCCGCGATCCGGCTGGTGCGCGGGCGGGTCGCGCTGATTCCGTGGGTGATGTTCGCGATCAGTGGCGTGCTGACGGCGATCGGCGCGGTGAGCCCGGCGGCGGTCGCGATCGTGGCGCCCCTCGCGCTGAGCTTCGCGGCGCGCTACAGCATCAGCCCGCTGCTGATGGGGGCCATGGTGGTGCACGGCGCCCAGGGCGGCGGCTTCTCCCCCATCAGCATCTACGGCTCGATCGTCAACGGCATCGTCGAGCGGGAGAAGCTGCCGGGCGACGAGGTGACGCTGTTCCTGGCCAGCCTCGTCGTCAACCTGCTCATCGCGGGCGTCGTGTTCGTCGTCTGCGGCGGGCTGAAGCTGCCCCGTACCGACGCCGCGACCGCGACCGCGTCGGAGGAGTCGGAGGAGGAGAAGACGAAGGAAGAGGCCGCGGACGCGGACATCCGCCTCACTCCGGCCCGGGTCGCGACCCTGGTGGCGCTGGCGGCACTGGTGATCGCGGTCCTCGTCTTCGACCAGGACGCCGGGCTCACCGCGATCACCCTCGCGGTCGCGCTCAGCGTCTTCTGGCCGGACCACGGCAAGCGGGCCGTCAACGAGGTCACCTGGCCGACCGTGCTGCTGATCTGCGGTGTGCTCACCTACGTCGGGGTGCTGGACGAGATGGGCACCATCACCTACGCGGGCGACGCGGTCACCGACATCGGCATCCCGCTGCTCGCGGCGCTGCTGCTGTGCTACATCGGGGCGATCATCTCCGCCTTCGCCTCCTCCGTGGGCATCATGGGCGCGCTCATCCCGCTCGCCGTCCCCTTTCTCTCCCAGGGGCACATCGGCGCGGTGGGCATGATCGCGGCGCTCACGGTCTCGGCGACCGTCGTCGACATCAGCCCCTTCTCGACGAACGGCGCGCTGGTGCTGGCGGCGGCGCCCGATGTGGACCGGGACCGGTTCTTCCGGCAACTGATGATCTACGGCGGCATCATGGTGGTCGTCGTCCCCGCCGCCGTCTGGCTGACGATGGTGGTCCCGGGGCTGCTCTAGCGAACCCCGGGACCACCGGGGCTCAGCACATCTTGTAGTCGGCCCGGCTGCTGTTGTACGAGCAGGTGTCGACCGTGGTGCCGCCGCTCTTGCGGAGCGTGGCCTTGTCGCTGGTGTTGTTCCAGACGTAGGCGCGGCGGTCCTGGTACTTGGTGGCCGAGGTGTCCGAGCCGGTACCGGTCCGCACCGTCACCGTCTTGCCCGCGCCGAGGGTGTACGAGGGGAAGGTGTACGCGTGGCGGCTCGCGTCGACGAGCACCCACCCCTTGAGGCTCACTCCGCGCGAGGTGGAGTTCTTGATCTGGACATACTCGGCGTTGAGGCTGGTGTTGCTGCGGGTGTCCGACCCGGGAGAGTCGTAGTAGATCTTGTGCAGATGCACGGAGCCGGCGGCTCCGGCGGGCGCGGCGGGATACAGCAGCGCGATGGCACAGCCCGCGGCGATTGCCGCGCCGGCCCTGGCGGTCGTACGGAACATGACGTCTCTCCCCTGGTGTCGCGGTGGTGCGCACACAGACGGACGGACGGCCGCGCCCGAGATGGTTGGGAAGTCACGAGGTGACTCCCTCGGTGCGGCCGTCCGTCCGTCTTCCCCCACCTGTGTGGGCAACCAGAGTGGACCGTGGGGCTCCGTGGCGGCAGGGCTGCGCGGCCCCTGATCAGGGGCCGTCCGGCCCTTGTGCCGGGGGCGAGTTGGTGCGGGGGCGCGTCAGCGGCCGTACTGCGCCCCGCCGTTGATGTGCAGAACCTGCCCGGTGACGTACGCGGCCTCCGGGGAGGCCAGATAGCGGATGGCGGCGGCTATCTCGGCGGGCACGCCCGGCTGTCCGGTGAGCGTCTGCCCGATCTGCTGGGCGATGAACTCGGGAGTGCCGCGCTCGCCGAAGAACTCGGTGTCCTCGACATAGCCGGGGGCCACCGCGTTGGCGGTGACACCCTCCGCGCCCAGCCGCCTGGCCAGTTCGAAGGTGTAGGTGTGCAGGGCGGCCTTGGTTCCGCCGTACGAACCGGGGCCGCGCAGCGCCGCCACCGAGGAAAGGTGCACGATCCGGCCACCGGGGCGGGCGATATGCGGAATGAGGGCTTCGGTCAACAGCACGGCGGTGAGCACATTGGCCGCGAAGTTGCGCTGGTACTGGTCGGCGATGCCTTCGAGGGTGCCGTCGTTGCCGGGTGCGACATTGCCTCCGGCGTTGGTGACGATCACGTCGACGGGGCCGTCGGCGGCGATTCCCTCGGCGGCGCGGCGGGTCTGCCCGACATCGCTCAGGTCGGCTGCGGTCCAGGTGACCAGACCTTCGCCGTGCTCGGCGTTCAGCTTCTCGGCCGCCGCGCGCAGCACCTCGGTGCGGCGTCCCACGATGACGACCCGGTCGCCGTCGGCGGCGAAGGACTCCGCGGTCGCGAGACCGATGCCCGTACCGCCGCCCGACACCACGATCCGTCGCCCCATTACGGCCTCCATCGTGCAAATTGTTGAATCTGGATCATATGTGTGAACCGACGCTAGAGAGTAAGGGCTTTCTCGTCAAGGGTGTTGGCTTGCGTTCAGTATTGACAGGTTCTGTCACCAATGGCCGAATGATCGGCGCTACAGCTTGTTCCAGCAGCTGTTCCGGCAGTTGTTCCGGCAAGGAGGACATGTGCGTTTACGTTCGGCCCTCACCAGACCCGGCAGACTCGTCATCGCCGCGCTCGTCATGGCGCTCGGCATACTCGGCCTGCTGACCGGCCCCGGCCCCGCCGCGGCCGCCGCGTCCGACGACCGCGAATCCGATCCCGTCGTCAACGGCCTGCGCGGCGACTACTACCTGCAGTCCGCCCCGGGAGCCTTCGACTTCCACGAACTCAAGGCGACCACCCTCGATACGTCCCTCGACTTCGACAACCTGGAGCCACGGCTGCAGACCGCCACCGGGCGGTCCGACGACGTCAGTGTCCGGTGGACCGGGCGGCTCGTCCCCGAGCGCTCCGGGACGCACACCTTCTCGATCACCGGCGACAACGGCTTCCGGCTGTGGATCGACGGCAAGCCAGTCATCGACCACTGGGTCGACGACTGGGACAAGGAACAGACCTCCGAGCCGGTCGAGCTGACCGCGGGCCGCGCCTACGACATCAAGGTCGACTACTTCGAGCACTACGGCGGCTCCAACTTCCACCTCGCCTGGACCCCGCCCGGCGGCACCAAGGCCCCGGTCCCGGCGTCGGCGTTCCGGCTGCCCCCGGACTTCGGCTACGAGGGCCCGGTGAGCAGCGCCGTCCAGCCGGACGGCCGGACGCTCCGGATGGACTTCACCCGCGCCCTCGCCGCTCCCCCGGCCGGGCTGACCGGCCACCTCACCGCCGTCATCGGCGGCGCGGCCTGGCCGCTGGGCCGTGCCCGGCTGGACCCGGCCGACTCCTCGCGGCTGCTGCTCGCGCTCAAGGAACCGGTGGTGGGACGCGGCGGCGAGGCGATCGTGCGCTACGACGGCGAGGGCGGCCTGGAGAACGACAAGGGCGCCGTCGGCCAGTTCCTCGCCTTCGGCGGCAACACCTCGACGTACCAGCTCAGCACCCCGTGGGCCAAGGACGTCGGCCCGGACAACGCCCACCCCGAGTACCCGCGCCCGCAAATGACCCGCGACCGGTGGCAGAACCTCAACGGCAGCTGGCAGTTCGCCGCGGCGAAGGAGGGCCAGGCACCCCCGTTCGGGCAGCGGCTGCGGGAGCGCGTCCTGGTGCCGTACCCGGTGGAGTCCAAGCTGTCCGGGCTGGAGCGCCACGAGGACCGCATGTGGTACCGGCGCACCTTCACCGTCCCCGAGGGCTGGAAGGTCGGCGACGGGCAGCGGCTGAAGCTGAACTTCGACGCCGTGGACTGGCAGGCCCAGGTCTATGTCAACGGCACCCGGGTCGCCGAACACCGCGGCGGCTACGACCGGTTCAGCGCCGACGTCACCGACGCCCTGCGCCCCGGCCGCACCCAGGAGCTGCTGGTCGGCGTGTACGACCCGACGGACGCCAAGGACGGCGAGAACCCGCCGATGGGCAAGCAGCGGCTGGACCCCAGCGGCATCTTCTACACCCCCTCCTCCGGCATCTGGCAGTCCGTCTGGATGGAGCCGGTGGCCGCCGACCACGCCGACAGCCTCAAGCTGACCCCCGACGTGCCGGGCAAGGCGCTCACCGCCGAGGTCCGCGGGGTGCGGGACGGCGTGCCGGTCACCGCGACCGCGTACGCCGGGAAGCGCGCGGTCGGCACCGCGACCGGGCGCACCGGCTCGGCCCTGACCGTGCCGGTGCCCTCGCCCCGGCTGTGGTCCCCCGACGATCCGTATCTGTACCAGCTGAAGGTGACGGTCGGGCGGGGCGCGAAGGCCGACCGGGTGGAGAGCTACTTCGGCATGCGCAGCATCGAGGTCAAGGAGGTCGACGGCAAGAAGCGCATGGTGCTCAACGGGAAGCCGTTCTTCTCCATGGCCACCCTCGACCAGGGCTTCTGGCCGGACGGTCTGCACACCGCGCCGACGGACCAGGCCCTGGCGTACGACCTGAAGATGCACAAGCGGATGGGGTTCAACTCCGTGCGCAAACACATCAAGGTCGAGCCCGACCGCTGGTACTACTGGGCCGACCGGCTCGGCCTGATGGTGTGGCAGGACATGCCCGCCATGAACACGGTCGCCCCCTCGGAGAAGGCGCAAGGGCAGTACGAGCGTGAGATGAAGGCCATGATCGACCAGCATGTCAGCAGCCCGTCGATCGGCATCTGGGTCACCTTCAACGAGGGGTGGGGCCAGTACGGCGGAGCCAAGGTGCCCGCGCTCGCCAAGGGCTGGGACCCGACCCGGCTCATCGACGGTGCCAGCGGCTGGAACGACACCGGCAACGGCGACCTCGCCGACATCCACGCCTACCCCGGGCCCGGCGAACCCCGCCCCAACGCCCAGCGGGCGGGCGTCATCGGCGAGTACGGCGGTCTGGGCCTGGCCGTACCGGGGCACGCCTGGCCGGTGCAGCACACCTATGTGGGCGTGGACCAGGAGCAGTACACGGCCGAGTACCTGAAGCTGCTGGACAAGGTGCGGCAGCAGGTCGCGTGCCATGGGAACAGCGGCGCGGTCTACACCCAGATCACGGATGTGGAGGGCGAGCTGAACGGACTCATCACCTATGACCGCAAGAAGGTCAAGCCCGATGTGGAGCGGCTGCGCGAGGCGCACCGGTCCCTGATCCGCGCGGCGGAGGACCCGGCGTCGATGGAGTGCACCGGCTAGTCCGGGGGAAGCGGTAGCCGCCCCGCCCGGTGGATTCCGGGCGGGGCGGCCTTGATGCCCGCCGCGCGCCGTGTCAGCGTGACGACCATCCGGCCCGGCCCGCGAGCGCTTCGGGAGACTTCTGGTGACCACCTCGCCCCACGGCCCTGCCGAAGAACCCCAGCGGCAAGATCCTCAAACGGGAACTGCGCGACACCTACGGACACCTCGGCGCCGACGGTTGACCGTTCTGTGTCAACTGTTCGAGGACGTTGTGGAACCCGGTTTTAGGATGCGGTATTCCCTGTCGTGACGACGAACCGCCCGAGGGCCCTTCCATGAGCAAAGTCCTGAATCTTGACGCCCTGCCCGAGCCATCCCGGCTCAAACGCGTGAAGAGACGGCGGCCAGGGCTCCTGGTGGCCAATGCCGTGGTGCTGCTGTTCGCCGCGATGGCGGTGACCACGATATTCACCAATCCGCGCTTCGAGTGGGACACCGTCGGGAAATACTTCTTCGAGATCCGCATCCTCAAGGGGATCGGGGTCAGCCTCGGGATGACCGCCGCGACCATGGTGTTCGCCTTGATCCTCGGCACTGTCGTGGCGCTCATGCGGATGGGTTCCGCGCGGCTGATGTCGGCGGCCGCGGGCGCGTTCATCTGGGTGTTCCGCTCGATTCCCATGCTGGTGCAGCTGCTTTTCTGGTACAACCTGGCGGCGCTGTTTCCCACCCTGTCCCTCGGAATTCCGTGGGGCCCGGATTTCGTCACCTTCGAGGCGAATTCCCTGCTGGGTCCGCTTACCGCCGCGGTCATCGGGTTGACGCTGCATGAGACGGCATATGTGGCGGAGCTGATCCGTTCCGGTCTACTGTCCGTACCGGACGGTCAGCGACAGGCGGCAGCCGCACTCGGTTTGACTCCGAGTCAGATTTTCTTCCGTATCACCCTCCCTCAGGCGCTGCGCGTCATCGTGCCGCCGATGGGAAATGAGCTGATATCTCTCCTCAAGGCCACATCTTTGGTCAGTGTGATCTCCCTGGCCGATCTGCTCTACTCGGTGCAGCTGATTTATTCTAAGAACTTCCAGACCGTTCCCCTGTTGATTGTGGCCGCGATCTGGTACATGATCATCACCGGCGTCATCACCCTCGTGCAGCAGCGCCTGGAGCGACGCCTGGGGCGACACACGCTGATACCGGCCGAAAAGGTCACCAAAGTGAAGAGGATCGAGCACTCGGTATGACCGTGCCATCGGAAAGGGGAGCGCAGCCCATCGTCTCCCTGCGCGGAATCGTCAAGTCGTTCCGCTCCACGGAGGTGCTGCACGGCATTTCCCTGGATATCCACCGGGGTGAGACGGTCTGTGTCATCGGCCCGTCCGGATCGGGCAAGAGCACGCTGCTGCGCTGCGTCAACCATCTGGAGACCCCGGACGACGGCCTGGTCATGGTCGACGGCAGCGTCATCGGCTACCGGCTGAGCGGCACCTCGCTGCACGAGCTGGGCCCCCGCGAACTGGCCGCGCAGCGCTCGTCCATGGGCATGGTCTTCCAGAGCTTCAACCTGTTCCCGCACCTCACCGCCCGCGAGAACATCGTCGAGGCGCCGCGCCGGGTCCTCGGGCTGTCGACGGCGAAGGCCGACGCCCGGGCCGAGGAGCTGATGGAGCGGGTCGGGCTCGTCCACAAGCTCGACAGCTACCCCGAGCAGCTCTCCGGCGGCCAGCAGCAGCGCGTGGCCATCGCAAGGGCGCTGGCGATGCGGCCGAAGGTGATGCTGTTCGACGAGCCGACCTCCGCCCTGGACCCCGAGATGGTGCAGGAAGTGCTGAGCGTCATCCGGGACCTGGCCCGGGAGGGCATGACGATGGTGGTCGTCACGCATGAGATGCGCTTCGCCGCCGAGGTCGCCGACCGCGTCGTGTTCATGGACGACGGGCGGATCGTCGAGGAGGGCCCGCCGGACCGGCTGTTCGCCTCCCCCTCCCATGACCGCACCCGCACGTTCCTGTCGAAGGTCAGCGCATGAGCACCGAACGCCCTCTGTCCGCCAAGACCCGCGCCCGGCTGGATCTGTGGGACGGCTACCGCTCGTACCACTACCTGGAGCCGGGCGCGGACTTCCAGGACTACGAGCTGGTCCCGGCGGTGGGCCGGGTGCCCGGCTCGGCGCCGGTGTGGAGCGAGGACGTCGAGACCCGGGCGCGGGACTTCGAGGAACGCCATCTGGTGATCTCCGCGCACGACCATCTGTCGCTGCGGCCCGCGGACCCGGGGAACTTCGCCGCCTTCCGCCGCCAGGGCCGGGAGGCGATCCCGTACGAGGGCATGGCGCACTCGGGGGTGGACCTGTTCTTCGACGGCGGCCCGGCCGCCGTCAGCATGATCCGCTCGCACACCCCCTGGGACTGGGACGACGCGGTGAGCGACCTGGCCATGCGGCAGGCCGACTTCGCCCATCAGCGCCTGGTGGCCCCGGTCCGCACCCTGGAGGACGCGGAGCGGGCCCGGGCCGGGAACCAGGTGGGCGTGGTGCTGACCCTGGAGTCCGCGTCCCCCATCGGCAATGACGTCGACCGGCTCGATCTGCTCTACGGGCTGGGCGTGCGGCTGCTCGGGCTGGTGTACAGCGAGAGCAACCAGCTCGGCTCGGGGCTCGCGGACACCGGTGACACCGGGCTGACGGTGCTCGGCCGCCGCGCCCTGCGGCGGATGAACGACCTCGGCGTCATCGTCGACGTATCGCACTCCGGGGACGCCACGGCGCTGGACGCGGTGCGCCGCTCCACGGACCCCGTGGTGATCACCCACGCCGGGTCGCGGGCGCTGTGGCCGACCCCGCGCATGAAGCCCGACGATGTGATCCGGGCGTGCGCGGGCTCCGGCGGGTTCATCGGCGTCGAGGCGGCTCCGCACACCACCATCACCGCCCGGCACCCCCGGCACAGCCTGGAGTCGGTGATGGAACACGTGGAGCGCTGCCTGGACCTGGTCGGCATCGACCACGTGGCCTTCGGCCCGGACACCAACTTCGGCGATCACACCGCCTGGCACCGCACGTTCGCCCCGCTCTTCGGCAAGGACGACGCCCACGACGGCCAGAGTGCCGGACCGCCGCCGCACGAGCCGGTCGAGTACGTCCACGGCTGTGAGAACCCCGCGGAGGCCGTCGGCAACATGATCCGCTGGCTGTTCGACCACGGCTACTCCGAGGAGGACGTGGCCAAGCTGGCCGGGGGCAATGTGCGGCGCGTCGCCGAGACCGTCTGGGGCCGCTGACCGCCCGCCCCGTCCCGTAAGCCCCCCACGTCCCCACGCCTCCCACCCCCCTCGTCCGGATCAGCCGGATCTCCCGAAACGGAGCCCAGTCATGCACCGATCTCGCGCCGCCGGGTGCGCCCTGCTCCTGTCCCTCGCGCTCCCCCTCACCGCCTGTTCGGTCGACGACACTCCGGACGACAAGGGCAGCAAGTCCGCGGAGGCCATGCCCACGCCGACCCTCGCCCTGGAGCCGAAGGACGACAAGCTGGCGGCCGAGGTGCCCGCGGAGTACCAGAAGAAGACCCTGGTCATGGGGGTCAGCGAGTACGACCCGTATGTCACCATCGGCTCCGACGGGAAGATCACCGGCCTGGTCCCGGATCTGGCCGAGCAGCTCGCCTCCCAGCTCGACATCAAGATCAAGATGACGCGGACGCCGTTCGACGCGGTGATCCCGGGGCTGAAGTCCGGCCGGATCGACCTCAGCGCGCCCTCCGGTGACTTCGTCGAGCGCCAGAAGGAGGTCGACTTCGCCGACTTCGCGCAGAGCGAGGTGACCGTGATGGTGAACAAGGAGAGCGGGTTCCGCCCGGAGTCCGGCATCGGCATCTGCGGGCACAAGGTCGGCGTCGAGAAGGGCGCGGGCACCGAGAACGTCCTCGCGGGCCTGAGCAAGCGGTGCGCCAAGAAGGGCGAGAAGGCCGTGCAGCCGCAGGCGTACTCGGATCTGGCCGCCGCGAGCCTGGCCCTGCAGAGCAAGCGGATCGACGCGGTGGTCGCGCCCAGCGCCTCCAACACCACCGTCAGCGAGGCCTCGGACGACAAGTTCGAGACGCTGGAGCTGGAGGACCTGCGCAGCCTCCCCGCGGCGTCGGCGATCTACGGCATCCAGGCCAAGAAGGGCACCGGCCTCGCCGCCGTGATCGTCAAGGGGCTGCGGGAGATGCAGGAGTCGGGCACCTACGCGAAGCTGTTCGGCGGCTGGGGGATGCCGCTGTCCACCGTCACCCGGTCGCAGATGCTCCTCAACGGCTCGAAGCAGTCCCAGACCAAGTGAGCGGCTCCCCCATGGCACCGACCGGGCGGACCGAGGCCGCGGAACACCTCGGCGGAGGACTGTGGCGCCACCTTCTGCACGTCCCCGTACGGGACGGGGTGATCCTCGCCGCGGATCTGTACGCGTCCGGGGAGCGGCCCGGTCCGCGGCCGGTGATCCTGGAGCGCACCCCGTACGGCCGCCGCGAGATCCGCGAGTCGGACGCCAGCCGCCATGACGAGCCGGTGCCCTCCCCCGAGGAGACCTCCGCCTTCTTCGTCCGGGCCGGATACCACGTGGTGCGTCAGGACTGCCGGGGCCGGGGGGACTCCGGGGGCACCTTCGTGAAGTACCTGGGCGAAGGGCCGGACGGCGCGGACACCCTGGAGTGGATCGCCGGGCAGCCCTGGTGCGACGGGCGGGTCGCGATGATGGGGGTGTCCTACTCGGCGCACGCCCAGACGGCGGCCGCGGCCGAGTCCCCCGCCCCGCTGGCCGCGATGTTCATGGATTCCGGTGGCTTCGCGAGCGCGTACGAGGCGGGCATGCGGATGGGCGGCGCCTTCGAGCTCAAGCAGGTCACCTGGGCGTTCCGGCACGGTGAGGAGAGCCCGGAGGCGGAGCGGGACCCGCTGGTGCGCAAGGCGTTCGCCGGGACCGATCTGCGGGACTGGTTCACCGTGCTGCCGTGGCGCACCGGCGTCTCCCCGCTCGCGCAGGTCGGCCAGTACGAGCGGTATCTGCTGGACCAGTGGCGGCACGACGCGTTCGGCGCGTACTGGCGGCAGCCCGCGATCTACGGGCGGGGACACTACGACCGCTTCCCGGACGTGCCGACGCTGCACATGGCGAGCTGGTACGACCCGTACGTGCGCTCCACCATCGAGAACTTCACGGCCATGGGGCGGCTCAAGACGTCCCCGGCGTATCTGGTGATGGGACCGTGGACGCACGGTGCGCGCTGTGTCACCTTCGCCGGTGACGTGGACTTCGGGCCCGCCGCCACGTTCAGCGACAACGTGGACACCTCGTATCTCTCGTTCCGGCAGCGCTGGTTCGACGCGGTGCTGCGCGGCGGTGACCTCGCGGCGTTCCCCCGGGTGCGGTACTTCGTGATGGGCGGGGGCGACGGCCGCCGCGACGCGGCCGGGCGGATGCGGCACGGCGGCGAGTGGCACACCGACACCCGGTGGCCGCCGGCCGGGACCGAGGAGACCGCGTTCTACTGCCACACCTCGGGGGAGCTGAGCCGGGAGAGACCGGCGGGCCCGGACGCGTGGGTCGAGTACGACTTCGATCCCGGCGACCCGGTGCCGACCCTCGGCGGCCAGGTGACCTCGGGCGAGCCGGTGATGGTCGGGGGCGCCTTCGACCAGGTGCCGGACGAGCGCTTCTACGGCGCGCGCGAGCCGTATCTGCCGCTGAACTCACGGCCCGATGTGGTCTCGCTGGTCACCCCGCCGCTGGCGGAGCCGATGGTGGTGGCGGGCCCCGTCACCGCCCGGCTGTTCATCTCCTCGACCACGCCGGACACCGACTTCACGGTGAAGCTGGTCGATGTGCACCCGCCGAACGAGGACTATCCGCACGGGTTCGCCATGAACCTCACCGAGGGCATCTTCCGGTGCCGCTTCCACGCGTCGTTCGAGAAGCCCGAGCCGCTGGTGGCGGGCGAGGTGTACGAGATCGAGATTCCGGCGCCGGACACCGCCAACCGCTTCGGGGCCGGACACCGGCTGCGGGTGGACATCTCGTCGAGCAACTTCCCGCGCTTCGACGTCAACTCCAACACCGGCGAGCCCGAGGCCGTCACCCGGCGCAAGGCGGTCGCCACCAACCGGGTGCACATGGACGCGCGGCACCCCTCGGCGGTGCTGCTGTGGACACGGCCGGGATGAGCCGGTGAGCGGCGTCAGCGCATGATGGTGGCCAGTACGTCCTGACCCAGCCGGAGCAGGGTGCCGGTGGCCAGCCGGTGGTACACGTACTTGCCCTCGCGCTCGGACTCCACCAGCCCGGCGTCCCGCAGCTGCCGCAGGGTGCGCGACACCTGCGTATCGTCCAGGCCCAGCCGCTGGGCCAGCTCGGAGGTGGTGATCGGCTCGCCCAGCAGATGGCGGCACAGCTCCATCCGGCCCAGCGAGGCCAGCGCGGACATCCGGGCCCGCAGCTCCGCTTGAGTGAGCTGCCCGTCGGCCTGTCCCTCCAGGGCGGCGAACTGCAGCACGACGGGATGGGACTCCTCGTCCTTGACGGTCAGATGCGGCCAGACATGGACGGACGGGACCAGGAAGAGCGGGCGCGGCCCGATGTCGATCTCGGCGACGGCCAGCTTGTCGTAGCGCACCCGCGTGCCGCCCTGGGAGACGACCGCGGTGGGGCTGAGCCCGGCCAGCACCTCGGCCAGGCCGCTTCTTCGGATATCGGTGCGGAACCGCACCACGGCCGCCTCCAGCCGATCGTGGACCGCACGCCATTCGGCCGCGAAGAACGCGGTGCCGCAGCGCTCCAGGAAGTCGATCAGCCTGCTGCGCATCCCCTCGGGCGAGGCCATCAGCTCGTGCGCCAGCTCGCCGCGGCGGAACGAGCGCCGCTCGCACTGGGTGATGAAGGCGCAGGCGGCCCCGGGGTCGTGTCGCAGGCTGTGCGCGTCGGGCACCCGCTCCCGGAAGCCCAGCACACCCTGCGCGCACAGCTCCGTGAACGCCTCCAGCGGCAGCTTCTCCAGCAGCCGCAGCTCGTCCTCGAAGGACTGGTCCAGCGGCAGCGCCAGCGGGAACAGCAACCGGCAGCGCAGCCGCGCCCACAGCGGCGACAGGGCGCTCATCTCCTGGGTGAGCGAGGCGTCGAAGGTCGTGCCGAGGCGGCGCGTCCAGCGCTGGGCCTCGGGGTGGTGGTCCGGCTCGGCCAGGATGTGCAGCACCGACATGAGCTCCGCGAGCGGCGAGCGCCCGACGTGGACGTCGGCCGCCCGCGCTGACCGGAGGTTGAGCGTGATCCCCACCCGCGCAGCGTACAGCCGGACGCGGGCGGGCGGATCAGCCGCGGGGCAGGGGGTCAGTCGCGAGGCGGCAGGTCAGTCGCGGGGCAGGAGGGGGCCGAGCGGGCCGAGGTCCAGGTTGAGGTCGTCCTCGGTGAGCCCGAAGTGCTCCCTGAGCTCTTCCATGTTCTTCTCCAGCGCCATCAGCGTGAGCCCGAGCTTCTCGATCTGTTCGTCGCTGACGCCTCCCTGGTCGACGCGGCGCAGCGCCTGCCGTTCCATGAGCTGGCGCAGCAGCTCCACGATGGTCAGCACCAGCCCGGCCAGGCTCTTGCGCACCGACTCCTCGTCCACTTCGAGCCGACGGGGGCGGTCGCGAGGGTCGTGGGGCTCGTGGGGGTGGTCAGGGCGGCGGGGCTCGATGGTCATCCTCGTCTTCCATCCGTACGGAAGCGATCAGTGCACGAAGGGAAATGCGCACCAGATCGATGTCGGCGATGCTCAGGGTGATCTCCCCGGCGATCACGACGCCCCCGGCCAGCACCCGGTCGAGGAGGTCGACCAGGGCCACCTCGCGGCGCTCGATCGCATGCGTCATGACGCCTCCTCGGCCTCGGGCGGCGCGGTGAACGAGTACGGCGGCCATGGCCCGCTCACCTCCAGGTCGATGTCCGGATACCGCTTCCCCAGCCCGGTCACCGCGGCGGTGAACTCCTCCGTCCGGTCGTCCGGCACCAGATACGAGTTGTTCAGCACCATCCAGCCCTCGTACGCGGCCAGCCGCGCGTCCTGCGGCGGATGGGCGGCGCTCGCCGCGGCCAGCGCGGTGAGGGCGGTGTGGATCTCCTCCGCCCGCTCGGTGGCCCGCAGATGGGCGGTCTCCTTGTCGTCCCGCTGGGCGCGGCGGCGCAGCAGATAGGAGGTGCCGGGGGTGTCGTCGCCGGATGCCTCGTCGTCGGCCGGGTCGGGCAGGAAGGCGCGCGGATCGACGTACGCCTTGACGCCCCATTCGGTGCGTCCGGCCACCCGCGCCAGCGTGGCCGTGAAGTCGTCCCGCCGCTCCCGGAGCATCGTGCGGACCCGGTCGTCGTCGTGGTAGATCGTGGCGAAGCGCAACGGGATGACCTGGCCGTATCCGGCCGCCCGGCCGATGACCCGGTGGTGGGCCCTGGCCGCCCGTTCCAGCCAGGGCAGGTCCTCCAGATGGGCGCGGAGCGGCTCCTCGCCGAAGTCGGCCAGCGGTACGGAGCCCACCACGGCGGCCAGTCCGGCGTTCTCGACCAGGCGCACCGGTTCGTCCGACACGCCGGTGAGGCCGGGCGGGGCGCCGCGCTCGTCGCGGGCGACGGTCACCGCGTACAGCCAGGTGGCGCGGGCGTCCTCGGTCACGGTCCGTCCTCCCGTCCCCGGCCTCGGCCTCGTTCATGGCCCTGGTCGCGTTCCGGTTCGCGGTCCGCGCCGGGGCCGGACTCCAGCTCGCCGACGCGCCGCCGCAGCCGCTCGTTCTCGTCCAGGACGTCGCGGGCACCGGAGGAGAGCGTGGGGTCGTGCTCCCACCAGTCGATGCCCATCTCCTTGGCCCGGTCCACGGAGGCGATCAGCAGCCGGATCTTGATGGTCAGCAGCTCGATGTCGAGCAGGTTGATCTGGATGTCCCCGGCGATGACGATGCCCTTGTCGAGCACCCGCTCCAGGATGTCGGCCAGGCTCGCCGACTCCCGGCGGGCCGGTTCTGGCGGGCCGCCCATGCGGCGGCTCGGCACGTTCCAGTCGGCGCCCTGGCTCATGTCCGCTCCTCCGACCTGCCGCGGTAGTAGCGCCGGGCGCGGCGGTACGAGACGAGCCCGCCCTCGTCGTCGACCTCGACCCGGTACTCGGCGAGGATGTCGGTGGAGTCCGGGATGCGGTGGGTCTCCAGCACTTCGACGCCGATGAGCCAGCCGCCGTCCTCATGGCGCTCCACCGAGGTGACGCTCTCCGGGTCGTGTCCGGTCAGGTCCCGCAGCTGACGGGCGGCGCTGCGGGCGGCGGTCCTGGCCGTGGCCGCGGGACGCCGGGCGTCGGCGGACGGGCGCCGGGATTCGGACGCCGGGCGCCGGTTTTCGGACGTGGAGCGCCGGGAGTCGCCCGAGGCGGGCCGGTTTTCGTCCGAGGCGCGCCGGGTGTCGCCGGAGGCGGGCCGGGTTTCGGGTGCGGGGTGCCGGGCGCGGCGGGGACGCTCCCGCTCCTCGCCGTGGTCGCGTCCGTCCCGTTCCTCACGGGCCACGGCTCACACCTCCAGGCCTCCGCCGGGCGGGCCGCCCGCCATCAGCCGGCGGACCAGTTCGTCCTCCTGCCGGGCGGCCTCCTCCTCGGTCAGCTCCCCGGATTCCCGCTGCTCGGCGACCTCTTCCAGGCGCTGCTGGATCACCCCGGGGTCGTACAGCTGGCGGTGGGCCTCGTCGTGGAGCCGTTCGGCGATCCAGACGGCGCCGCGCACCGGGGCCAGCGGCCAGGTGACCAGTCCGGAGAAGAGTCCCATGGCTAATCGCCTTCCTCGGCCGGGTCCTTGGCCGGGCTCATCGCGTCGGCCACGAAGTCGTACGGGGCCAGCGGCCCGAGCAGGCGGATCTTGACCCGGCCGTTCCAGCGCTTGCCCAGCTCCTCGGCGGCCTGCTCGAAGGCCGTCCGCCGGTCGTCCTCGACCAGGAAGGAGGCGTTCACCAGACCCTCGGCGGAGGACGGTTCCGTGCTGATCGAGGCGAGCACGCACGGGCCCAGCCTGCGGTCCACTTCCAGCACGTCCAGGGCCCGTTTGGCGGCGATGGCGTCCATGACGAGCTGGCCCAGCTGGATGCGCTGGTCGTACCCGGCCTCCTCCGGCAGGCCCTGGAGTTCCTCGCGCAGCCGTACCGCCTCGGGCTGCTCGGTCAGCACCTCGCGCAGCACCACGTCCTGTACGTAGCGGGCGCGCAGGGTGAACTGGGAGCGGCCGCGCAGCCGGTCGAGGGCGCGCGCGAAGTCTTCGTGCCCCTCGCGGAGCAGTTCGCCGGTCACCGCGGTGGTGTCGCGCACCACCGTGCCGAACCGGAACGGCAGCACCGGGGAGGATTTGGCCGCCAGGGAGTCCAGCACCCGGGCATGGGCCCGCAGATCCTCGGGGGTGCCCAGCGGCTTGTCCAGGGGCACCTCGCTGACCACGGCGGCCTGGCCGCCGTGGCGCACCAGGGTCACCGCCGCGTCCGGATCGCCGACCGCGCCCAGGTCCTTGACGGCGTCGTCGCTCCGGTCGTCCGGTACGACCCCGTATACGTAGCAGCCACGTCCGTCCTCGGCCATCACCGCTCGCGCTCCCTGCTCGAACTCCGCCGGTGCCGGGGCCGGTCACCGGATTCCCCCCGCCGCGCTTCCTCGCGCTCCCCCGCCTCGTCGTCGATCTCGCCGCTCCGGTCGGCCTCGTCGCTCTCGTCGGCCTCATCGTCGCCCTGGAGCAGGTCGGAGACGGTGTCCTTGACGCCTTCCAGCGCACCCTTGGTCTTCTTCCGCCCGCCGCCCTCCTGGATCTCGTCCATGAGGCCGGGCAGTCCCTTGGTCTCGGTGCCGCTGCGGGCGAGGTCGAGGCGGTTCGTCGCCTCGGCGAACCGGAGATACGTGTCGACACTGGCGACGACGATGCGGGCGTCGATCGTGAGGATCTCGATGCCCACCAGGGAGACCCGGACGTACACGTCGATGACCAGCCCCTTGTCCAGGATCAGGTCCACCACGTCGACCAGGGCGCTCGAGCTCGCCCGGTCCAGATACTGACTCTGCTGGCTTGCTACGGTCACCACGCTCACCTGTTCCGGAGGCGGGACCCGTCAGCGCCGCGAAGGCCGCGCCGGCTCCTCGTCCTCCTCGTACTCCTCCTCGTAGGCGTCCTCGTCGCCGTACTCACCTTCCGGCTCCTCGTCCTCGCGGACCTCCCCCTCGGGCTCTTCTTCGTGGTCCTCGTCCTCCATGACCTCGCCGTCGCGGATCTCCCCGCGCCAGCCCTCGATCTCGTCGGGGTGCAGCAGTACCTCGGCCATCGCGTGGCGGCGGAAGTGCTTCAGCTCCAGGCGAACCCGGCGGCCCTGGGCGCGCCACAGGTTTCCGGTGCGCTCGAAGAACCCCTGGGGGTAGTACTGGAGGACCACGAGGACGCGGGTCAGCTCCGGGGCCAGCTCATGGAAGGTGACCGCGCCGTTGACATGGCCCTTCTCAGCGCGTGACGTCCAGATGATCCGCTTCTCCGGCACCTGCTCGACGATCTCGGCGCGCCACTTGCGGTGCGACCAGAAGACCTGGGCCTTCCACTCCATTTCGGTGTCGGACTCCTGCTGGACGTCCTCCACCTTCTTCATGAAGGTGGGAAAGTCCTCGAACTGGGTCCACAAGTCATAGGTGAGGTCGATCGGGGCGCCGATGTCGATCTGCTCGACGATGTTGGTGACCTTGAGCTTCTTGTCCTTGTCGCCACCCCCGCCGCCGTCGCCGCCACCGCCGAGGCCCGGGATGGCTTCCTTGGCCTTGTCCACGGTCTGCTCCTTGACCTGGTGCAGTCCTGCCTTGAGCAGCGGCTTCACCGGGATGTCGAGCCCGGAGCCGCCGCCGTCGCCGAGGTGGCTCACCGAGGTCAGAGCCTTCTCACCGAGTGCGGTGACCAGGTTCTGCGCTTCCTGCATCAGCCGCTCGGTGGGCAGTTCCTTGGCGAGCGTGCCGAGGACGCCCGTGCGCTGCTGGTCCGCTCCCTCTGCCATCACCGATCACCCTTGCCGCCCTTGTCGTCCCCGCTCCTTCTGGCTTCGCCGCCGCCGCGGCCCTCGGACGCGGGCCGCTTCCGGGGCCGGTCCGTACGGTCGCCCCCGCGCGACGACTCACCGCGCGACGTCTCACCGCGCGACGCACCGCCATGTGACGACTCGCCGCGGGACGACTCACCGCGGGAGCGCCCGCCGCCGCGCCGCTCGTGCTCCTCGTCGTCCGCCTTGTGCCCGTCCGGGCCGTGGCCGTTCGGGCGCAGCGACGAGGCACGCTCCTCCAGCCGGTCGCTCAGCGCGTCCATGCGGTGACTGGCCGCCGACAGCGCCGCCGACCGGCCCGCCGAGACCAGCTGGCCGCGCAGCCGCCCGATTTCGGAGGACGCCAGATCCTGAACGCCGCCCGGAAGGTGTCCGGACGCGATGCGCCGGCCCGCCGCCATCCCGGCGAGGGTGAGCGCCAGGCCCACCCTGTGGCCACGCCCGAAGAGGTAGCCGCCGGTGAACGCCAGTGCCACCTGGCCGTTCTTCATGATCCCTCCTCCTCACACCACCGAAGCGAGATAACCCATATGGGCTCATTTCCCAAGTATGGTGCATTTAGCCCATTCGGCCATCAGGGAGCTTCGGGAAGGGGGCAGCTCACCGGGTCAGTCCACCGGAACCCAGTTCAGGGTGCGCTCGACCGCTTTCTTCCAGCCCGCGTAGCCCTCCGCGCGCCGCTCCTCGTTCCACTGGGGCTCCCAGCGCCGGGATTCGCTCCAGTGCGAGCGCAGCTCGTCGGTGTCCCGCCAGAAGCCGGTGGCCAGGCCCGCGGCGTAGGCGGCGCCCAGGGCGGTGGTCTCGGCGATGACGGGGCGGCTGACCGGGACGCCGAGGATGTCGGCCTGGATCTGCATGCACAGCTCGTTGTCGGTGACACCGCCGTCCACGCGGAGGACGTCGAGGTGGATACCGGCGTCGCGTTCCATGGCCTCCACGACGTCCCGGCTCTGGTAGCAGATGGCTTCCAGGGTGGCGCGTGCCAGATGGCCATTGGTGTTGTAGCGGGTGAGGCCGACGATGGCGCCGCGGGCGTCGGAGCGCCAGTACGGGGCGAAGAGGCCGGAGAAGGCGGGGACGAAGTAGACCCCGCCGTTGTCCTCGACGGTGCGGGCGAGCCGTTCGCTGCCCGCGGCGTCGTCGATGACCTTCATCTGGTCCCGCAGCCACTGGACGGCCGAGCCGGTGACGGCCATGGAGCCCTCCAGGGCGTAGACGACGGGGCTGTCGCCGAACTGGTACGCCACGGTGGTGAGCAGCCCGCTGGTGGAGCGGACCAGCTCGGAGCCGGTGTTCAGGACCAGGAAGTTTCCGGTGCCGTAGGTGTTCTTGGCCTCGCCGGGGGCGAAGCACACCTGTCCGACGGTGGCCGCCTGCTGGTCGCCGAGGACACCGGTGATCGGGGTGGCGGTGCGCAGCGGGCGGGAGGTGCGGGCCTGGCCGTACGCCTCGGGGTGGGAGGAGGGGTTGATGACGGGGAGCATGGCGCGCGGGATGCCGAAGAGGGCGAGGAGTTCGTCGTCCCAGTCGAGGGTCTCCAGGTTCATCAGCATGGTGCGGCTGGCGTTGGTGACATCGGTGGCGTGGATGCCGCCGGAGGGCCCGCCGGTGAGGTTCCACAGCACCCAGGCGTCCGTGTTCCCGAAGAGGGCGTGGCCCGCCTCCGCGGCCTCCCGGACCCCGTCCACGTTCTCCAGAATCCACTTGATCTTGCCGCCGGAGAAGTAGGTGGCGGGCGGCAGCCCCGCCTTGCGGCGGATGGTCTCGCCGTGGCCCTCGCGTTCGAGGGCGGAGGCGATGATGTCGGTGCGGGTGTCCTGCCACACGATGGCGTTGTAGTACGGCCTGCCGTCGCGCGGGTCCCAGATGACGGTGGTCTCGCGCTGGTTGGTGATGCCGATCGCTGCCAGGTCGGAGGGGGACAGCCCGCCGGCGCGCAGGGCGTTCTGCATGACGGAGTTGGTGCGCTCCCAGATCTCCACCGGATCGTGCTCGACCCACCCCGCACGGGGCAGGAGCTGATGGTGTTCGAGCTGGTATCTCGCCACCTCGCCACCGTCGTGGTCGAAGATCATGAAGCGGGTGCTGGTGGTCCCCTGGTCCACGGCACCGATGAAGTCCGGCATGCCGCCTCCTTCAGCTCTCGGGACCCTCGGGGGCCGGAACGCGTCCCACTTCCTGCGGTCCGGCCTTCGGGAGGAAGCGGCTGACCAGGACCTTGTAGAGGGCGGCGCCGACGAGGCCGCCGATCAGCGGGCCGACGATGGGCACCCAGAAGTAGAAATTCCCGTACTGGTCCCGCCAGGCGGTGTGGTAGCCGGTGAGGAAGCTGGCGAGCCGGGGGCCGAAGTCACGGGCCGGGTTGATGGCGTAGCCCGCGTCGGCGCCCCACGCCATGCCGATCCCGACCACGACCAGGCCGATGATGAACGGCGCCAGGTTGGCCTTGGGCGGATCGTTCAGGAGGTCGGTGAGGGCGAAGATCAGCAGCACCAGGATCGCGGTGCCGATGATCTGGTCGCGCAGCGCGCCCCACTCGCTGACCGGCAGCACCCCGTTGCCGGGGAGGGTGGAGAAGACGAACTGGGTCTTGAAGGTGTGCCCGGGGTCGGCGTGGCCGAGCACCTCGGTGTAGTTCCAGCGCACCAGGAGGGCCGCGACGAACGCCCCGAGCGTCTGGGCCCCCATGTACGGCAGCACCTTGCGCCAGGGGAAGCCCTTGAAGGCCGCCAGGGAGAGGGTGACCGCCGGGTTGATGTGCGCGCCGCTGAGCCGCGCCGCCACGTACACGCCGAGGGTGACACCGAGCCCCCACCCCCAGGCGATGGAGTCGTGGTCGCCGAGCGCGCCGACCGGCTTGGTGAGCGCGCCGCCCGCCACCACCTGGGCCACCACACCGCAGCCGAAGAGGATCAGGATCATGGTTCCGGCAAACTCGGCGCAGAGTTCGCCGAGCATGCCGCCACGGGTTCCGGTGTTCTTCTCCTCCGCCATGGCCGCCCCTCTCCAGCGGTGCGCGAGCGGGGGTACCGATCGCGTTCCGCACCATCGTGTGCGCGGCCCCGGTCCGGTGGCCCGTCCTGCTGCTCCATCCGGGTCACATCGGGCCGTGGCACGGCGGTCTGTACGGATCAGGGGCCGGGCCTGTACCAAGGTCCTTGCCACGTCCCCTCAGGCCCGGAGCGGGCCCAGCCCCCAGCGAAGCAGGAGCACGGATGCTGACTACCGGAGCCACCACCAACTGGGCACGGAACATCACCTTCGGCGCGGCCCGGGTACACCACCCGGCCTCGCTCGGCGACCTGCGGCGGATCGTCGGCTCCGCCGACCGGGTCCGGGTGCTGGGCACCGGCCACTCCTTCAACCGCATCGCCGACACCGACGGCGATCTGGTGTCCCTGGAGCGGATGCCGCACCGGGTCGAGATCGACCCCGGCGGCGCGACGGCCACCATCGCCGCGGGCATGCGCTACGCCCAGGTGGCCGAGGAACTGCACGTGGCGGGCTACGCCCTGGCGAACCTCGCCTCGCTGCCGCACATCACGGTCGCGGGCGCCTGCGCCACCGCCACCCATGGCTCGGGCAATGTGCAGCGCTGTCTGGCCGCGTCGGTGGCGGGACTGGAGATCGTGGGCCCGGAGGGCGATGTGACCGAGCTGCGCCGGGACGCCGGGACCGACCGGCTGTCGGGGGCGGTGGTCGGGCTCGGCGGGCTGGGCGTCGTCACCTCGATGACGCTGGACATCGAGCCCGCCTACGAGGTGGCGCAGTGGGTGTGGACCGGGCTGCCGCTGGACCGGCTGGCCGACAGCTTCGACGAGATCTTCGCCGCCGCGTACAGCGTCAGCGTGTTCACCGACTGGCGCGCGGACGAGGGCGTGGTGTGGCTGAAGTGCCGTACGGACCTGCCGGGCCCGCCGGAGCCGGGCCAGCCGTGGCTGGGCGCCCACCCGGCCGACCGCCACCACCACCCGGTGCCCGCGATGCCACCGCTGCACTGCACCGAGCAGCTGGGCTCGCCCGGGCCGTGGCATGAGCGGCTGCCCCACTTCCGGCCGGACTTCACCCCCAGCAACGGCGACGAGCTGCAGTCGGAGCTGATCCTGCCGCGGGCCGCGGCCGCCGAGGCGTTCGCGGCGCTGCGCGGCCTCGGGGACCGGATCGCGCCCGTCGTCCAGGTCTCCGAGGTCCGTACGGTCGCGGCGGACGAGCTGTGGCTGAGCCCCGCGTACGGCCGGGACTGTGTGGCCGTGCACTTCACCTGGGTGCCGGACCATGACGCGGTCATCGAGGTGGTGGCCGCGATGGAGGAGGAGCTGCTGCCGCTGGGGGCACGGCCGCACTGGGGCAAGCTCACGGCGGCGGCTCCCGGGCGGATCGTCGCCTCGTACGAGCGGGCCGCCGACTTCGGGCGGCTGCTGGCCGACCACGACCCCGCGGGGAAGTTCCGCAACGCCTTCCTCGACGGCTTCTTCCCGGCGGACTCCTGGCGGGCTCCCCGGCGGACGTCCCGGAGCGGCGACGTGGCGGACTGACGGCCGGCTAGCCGGTCCAGGACCACTCCGCGACCTCGGGCATATCGGTGCCGTGCTCGCGAATCCACCGGCGGTGGCGGGCGCGGGCGTCCTGCATCCGCTGCCGTACGGACACGGCGCGCACCGCGAGCCCCGGGGTGCGGTCGATGACGTCCATGACCAGGCGGTAGCGGTCCAGGTCGTTGCGGACCACCATGTCGAACGGTGTGGTGGTGCTGCCCGCCTCCCGGTAGCCGCGCACATGCAGATGGGGGTGGACGGCGCGCCGGTAGGCCAGCCGGTGCACCAGCCACGGATAGCCGTGGTAGGCGAAGACGACCGGCCGGTCGCGGGTGAACAGGGCGTCGAACTCGGCGTCCGGCATCCCGTGCGGATGGGCGTCCCTCGGCAGCAGCCGGGTCATGTCGACGACGTTGACCACGCGCACGGCCACATCGGGCAGATGGCGGCGGAGGATTCCGGCGGCCGCCAGCATCTCCTGCGTGGGCACGTCGCCCGCGGCGGCCAGCACCACATCGGGCTCGCCCGCGCCGGTCTCCGTACCCGCCCAGTCCCAGCTTCCGGCACCGCGGGCGCAGTGGACCCGGGCCTGGTCGAGGTCGAGCCAGTCGAAGCAGGGCTGTTTGCCCGCGACGACGACGTTGACGTAGTCGCGGCTGCGCAGGACATGGTCGGCCACGCACAGCAGAGTGTTGGCGTCCGGCGGCAGATACACCCGTACGGCCTGGGGGCTCTTGTTGAGCACATGGTCGACGAAGCCGGGGTCCTGGTGCGAGAAGCCGTTGTGGTCCTGCCGCCACACATGGGAGGTCAGCAGGTAGTTCAGGGAGGCGATGGGGCGCCGCCAGGGCAGGTCGCGGGACACCTTCAGCCACTTGATGTGCTGGTTGACCATGGAGTCGACGATGTGCACGAACGCCTCGTAGCAGGAGAACAGGCCGTGCCGGCCGGTGAGCAGATAGCCCTCCAGCCACCCCTGGCAGAGGTGTTCGGAGAGGACCTCCATGACCCGGCCGTGCCGGTTCAGATGCTCGTCGGTGACGAGGATGTCCTCCTGCCACGTCTTGCCGGTGGCCCGGTAGACGGCGTCGAGCCGGTTGGAGGAGGTCTCGTCGGGGCCGACGAGACGGAAGTCGCGGCGGTCGGCGGTGTCCTCCATGATCTGCTCCAGCAGCCCGCCGAGGACCCGGGTCGGCTCGTGCAGGGTGGCGCCGGGCTTGTCGACGGGCACCGCGTACCGCGCCAGGTCGGGCACCGGCAGATCGCGCAGCAGCAGTCCGCCGTTGGCGTGCGGATTGGCGCCGAGCCGCCGGTCGCCCGCGGGCACGCACGCGAGGACGTGCGGGCGCGGGCGCCCCCGCTCGTCGAACAGCTCCTCGGGGCGGTACGAGCGCAGCCACCGCTCCAGCTGCCGCAGATGCTCCGGGTTCTCCCGGACGCCCGGCAGCGGCACCTGGTGGGCGCGCCAGGTGTCCTCGACGGGCACGCCGTCGACCTCGGCCGGTCCGGTCCAGCCCTTGGGCGTACGGAGCACGATCACCGGCCAGCGCGGGCGTTCGACGGCGTCCTCCTCGCGGGCGGTGCGCTGGAGCAGCTCGATCCGGTCGAGCGCCCGGTCCATGGCCCGGGCCAGCTCCCGGTGGGTGCGGAGCGGGTCGTCCCCGGGGCGGGCGGCGACATGGATCGGCTCATGGCCGTATCCGCGGAGCAGCTCGTCCAGCTCGGGGCCGGGGAGCCGGGCGAGCACCGTCGGGTTGGCGATCTTGTAGCCGTTGAGGTGGAGGATCGGCAGCACGGCGCCGTCGTGGACCGGGTCGAGGAACTTGTTGGCGTGCCAGGAGGCGGCCAGCGGTCCGGTCTCGGCCTCCCCGTCGCCGATGACGCAGACGGCCAGCAGACCGGGGTTGTCGAGCGCCGCGCCGTACGCGTGCGCCAGGGAATAGCCCAGCTCCCCGCCCTCGTGAATAGAGCCGGGGGTCTCCGGGGCGACATGGCTGGGCACCCCGCCGGGGAAGGAGAACTGCCGGAAGAGCCGGGCCATGCCCGCCCCGTCCCGGCTCACGTCCGGGTAGATGTCGGCGTAACTGCCGTCCAGCCAGGACCCGGCCAGCACGGCGGGCCCGCCGTGGCCGGGGCCCCAGACGCAGATCGCGTCCAGGTCGCGGGCGCTGATGACCCGGCCGAGGTGGGTGTGGACGAGGTTCAGACCGGGCGAGGTGCCCCAGTGGCCGAGCAGCCGCGGCTTGATGTGCTCGGGGCGCAGCGGTTCGGTGAGCAGGGGGTTGGCGAGCAAATAGATCTGGCCGACGGCGAGGTAGTTCGCGGCGCGCCAGTGGGCGTGCAGGGCGTGCAGTTCGTGCTCGGTGAGGTCGTTGGGCGCCGTCGTTGCGTCGGGCATGGGCCTTTTCTCCACTCGTCGCTCGTCGCTCGTCTTCGCGCTCGCGCACTCGTCCCGTTATGGGTGATGCGTACCCCTTTTGCCGGGTGGGTCACGGCCGGACCCGGGCCGTTCGGCCCGGACCCGACCCCGGGCAGCCCACGTGGGCGGGCGGGCGGCCGGTGGAGGCTGGTCCGCGAGGAGGCGGGGATGAAGCATCGCAAGATCGGCAACGTGATGACCGACGATGTCGTCCGGGTCGGCCACGGGGCCTCGTCCGAGGAGGCCGGGGCGCTGCTCGCACGGCACCGGATCGGCGGGCTGCCGGTGGTGGACGAGGACGACAAGGTCGTCGGCGTGCTCACCGGCACCGATCTGGCCCCCGCGGATTCCGCGACGGCCGGACAGCTGATGTCGCGCCCCGCCGTCACCGTGCACCCACAGGACACCATCGTCGACGCCGCGCGCGCCATGGCGCGGCACCGCGTGGAACGGCTGCCCGTCATCGACGAGGAGGACCGGCTGATCGGCATCGTCACCCGCCGCGATCTGCTCCGCGTCTTCCTCCGCCCGGACGACGAGATCCGCGCGGAGGTCATCGACGAGGTGCTGGTGCGGTCGCTGTGGCTGCGGCCGCAGTCCGTCGCGGTGACCGTCACCGACGGCGTCGTACGGCTGGAGGGGGAGCTGGACCGGCACAGCGAGATCCCGATCGCAGTGCGGATGGCCGGGCAGGTGGACGGCGTGGTGGCGGTCGTGGACCGCCTCACCTACCGCGTCGACGACTCCCGTCGGCCGCCCAGAGGTGGCGCGTCATGACCGAGCCCGTACGGCCGGCGCGGAACGGCGGCCGGGTCGTGGTCGGTCTGGACGGCTCCGACAGCGCCTGGCACGCCCTGGACCGGGCGGTCGGCGAGGCGCGGCGGCGCGGCGCCACGCTGGAGATCGTGCACGCCTGGCCCTGGGCACGGACCGATCCACTCGCCTTCGACGCGAACGCCGAGCCGCAGCGGCCCCCGGTCGAGGTCGCCCGGACCGTGCTGCGGCTGGCCGTGGCGCGGGCCGCCGAGCAGGACCCGGGGCTGCGGATCGTCCCCACCCTCACCGCGCAGGACGCGGTGCCCGAACTGCTGCGGATCGGCGAACGCGCCTCGCTCATCGTCATCGGCACCCGGGGGCTCGGCGGCTTCACCGGGCTGCTGCTGGGCTCGGTCGGACTACGGCTGGCCGCCCACACCCACCGCCCGCTGCTGGTCGTACGCGGCGACGCCCCGCCACCCGCGTACGGGCCCGAGGGCCACGGCAAAGTGCTGGTCGGGGTGGAAACCGGCGCGGACGAGGCGGCCGCCCGGTACGGCTTCGAGGACGCGATACGCCGCGGCGCGCGGCTGCGCGTGCTGTACGCCTGGGCCCGCCCCCGCCTCTTCGCGGGCGACCACACTCTGCCCTCCAGGGAGGCCGTGGCCCTGCGGGCCGAGCGGGAGCAGGACGTCACGTATCGCGTGGTGGCCACGTTGCGCAAGGAATTCGGCCAGGTACGGGTGCGGGAACACACAGCCCACACCGCCCCGGCCCAGGCCCTGGTCGAGGCATCACGGGCGGCGGACGTCCTGATCCTGGCAGTCCAGCGGCGAACGCCCCACCTGGGCATGCAACTGAGCCCGCTCACCCACGCGGCCCTCCACCACGCCCACTGCCCAGTAGTCCTGGTCCCGGTGAACTAGCCCCCCGGCCACCCTCACGGCCCCGGCGGGGTGTGGGGGCGGAGCCCTCGCCGGGAGGCTGGGGGCTTGTCCCCCAGGTTCGGGGAGGGGCGGGGTGGGGGAATCAACCGCCCGGGCGGCGGTTGGGCCGGATGACCTGGGCTGGGGCCGGTTGGCCCTAGGCGGGGGGTGGGCTCGGCGTGGTCGCCTGGAAGCGGCACCGGGGGCATTCGACACGACGCGGAGAAGCGGACCGTTACCGCGCACCGCGCAATCCGGGCCCACGAGAAGCGGGCGGCCCCCGGCGCCGCGTACCCCTACGCATCGCATGCCCAGGAGGAGAGGAAGCGGCCATGAAAGCACTCGTCTTCCAGGGGCCCGGGCTGTTCTCCTGGCAGGACGTGCCCGACCCCGGCATCGAGGACGCCACCGACGCCATCGTCCGCGTCGACACGGTCACCATCTGCGGCACCGACCTGCACATCCTCAAGGGCGAGGTGCCGGACGTCCGGGCCGGTACGGTCCTCGGCCACGAGGCCGTCGGCGAGGTGGTCGAGACCGGCGCCGAGGTGCGGGGCGTACGCCCCGGGGACCGGGTGCTGGTGTCGTGCATCTCGGCGTGCGGCCACTGCCGGTTCTGCCGGGAGCGCGCGTACGGGCAGTGCCGTGGCGGCGGAGGCTGGATCCTGGGGCGTTCGGTGCACGGCACCCAGGCCGAGTACGTCCGGGTGCCGTTCGCCGATCTGTCCACGCACCCGCTGCCCGCCGCGGCCGACGCGCAGTACGCGGTGCTGCTGGCGGACGTCTTCCCCACCGCCTACGAGGTGGGCGTGCTCAACGGCCGGGTCTCGCCCGGCGACACGGTGGCGGTGGTCGGCGCGGGCCCGGTCGGGCTGGCCGCGATCGCCACCGCCGAGTACTTCTCCCCCGGCCGGATCATCGCCGTCGACCTCACCCCCTCCCGGCTCGACGCGGCCAAGCGGGTCGGGGCCGACGCGGTGGCCGACGCCGCCGAGGAGCCGGAACGGCTGATCGACGACCTCACCGAGGGGCTGGGCGCGGACGTGGTGATCGAGGCCGTGGGGACGCCGCGGAGCTTCGAGACCTGCACCCGCATGGTGCGGCCGGGCGGACGGATCGCCAACGTCGGCGTGCACGCCCGCCCCGCGACGCTGCATCTCGAAGAGCTGTGGAAGAAGAACATCACGATCACCACCGGGCTGGTGGACACGTACTCCACGCCCACGCTGCTGTCCATGCTGGCCGCCGGGCGGCTGCCCGCGTCGTCGCTCATCACCCATCTGTTCGAACTCGATCAGATGGAGGAGGCGTACGACGTGTTCGCCCGGTCCGCCGACACCGGCGCGCTCAAGGTGGCGATCGGCGGACACCATCCGCCCCTGGTCACCCGAGGGACGTGAAGGAAGGACGCCGACAGGAGGATGATCCCGTGTCCCGGACCGCGCGCATCGTGAGCGATGTGATGACCCATACCGTCGTCGCCGTCGGCCGCGAGGCGCCGTTCAAGGAGATCGTCAGGACGCTGGAGCAGTGGAAGGTGAGCGCCCTGCCGGTGCTGGTGGGCGAGGGCCGGGTCATCGGGGTGGTGTCCGAGGCGGATCTGCTGCCCAAGGAGGGGTTCCGGGACAGCGATCCGGCGCGCCCGGGCCAACCGCAGGATCTGCCCGGCATGGCCAAGGCGGGCGCGGTGAGCGCGGATGAGCTGATGACGAGCCCGGCCATCACGGTGCACGCGAACGCGACGCTCGCCGAAGCGGCCCGGATCATGACCCACAGGCGGGTCAAGCGGCTTCCGGTGGTCGACGCCGAGGGCCGGCTGGAGGGCATCGTCAGCCGCGCCGATCTGCTGAAGGTGTTCCTGCGGCCGGACGAGGAGATCGAGGAGGAGGTGCGCCGCGAGGTGGTGGCACACCTCTTCCCGGCGCCGGGGCAGCCGGTCGAGGTGCGGGTGAGCGAGGGCGTGGTCACCCTCAGCGGGCATATCCGGGACGCGGTGCTGATCCCGGCCGCAGCCCGGCTGATCCGGGCGGTCGAGGGCGTCGTGGACTTCGACAACCAGCTGACCACCGCGCATCTGACGCGGCCACCGGCCTGAGACTCAGCGGCCACCGGCCTGAGACTCACCTGAGACGACGCGTCCAGCGGGGCCCGACCTCGGCCCAGGCCCGCTCCCACTCGCGCTCCCGGCCGCGGTCCAGCCGCCACCGCACCACCCCACGGCCCGCCAGCGACACCAGGCACACCCCCGCCGACGCCGACGCCCCGGCCAGCGTGGCCCGGGTCGCCGCCTGGCGCCCGGTGGGCGGGTCGGGGACGAGACGGCCACGGTCGTCGGTCCAGACCGTGGTGGCCGTACCGGCGCGCCTGCCCTCGTCGACCCGCGCCGTGCCGGTGTGCACCGTGCCGTCGGGTCCGGTCCACCGCACCTCGGCGCGCACCCGGGCGGTGTCCGTACCGTCGGCGGCGGGCAGCGCGGCGGGGGCGTGCTCCATCAGCACCGCGGGCACCCGGTGCCGGTCCGCGCGCTCCTGCCGCAGGCCGTCCGCCACGGCGTCGCCGGTCGCGATGCCCGCCGCCGGGCCGCCGACCACCATCACCAGGCCGGTCACCAGGACCACCCAGGCTTCCACCACGTCCGAGCGGCGTTTGAGGAGATTGCGCCGCCATCGCCACAACCACCGCCCCCGCACGTTCGTGCCCATGATTCAGACCGTGGCACGCGCGCGGAGGCGATACGAGGGCCGGGCAGCCCTCTCCACCGGGGACCCTTCGGTCCCGTCGCGGCCGCGCGGGGGACCGTTCGGCCCTGGTGCGGCACGGGGCGGATGCGCCAGGCTCGTCTACCGGGGGCCGGGCGGACGGACGGACGTAGCGGGACGAGCGGACGGGCGGCGAGGGCGCCATGACCGAGACCTGGGCCGGGACACGGGCGACACCACCGGCGCCCATCAGGGTGTTCCTGCTCGACGACCACGAGGTGGTACGGCGCGGGCTGCACGATCTGCTGGACGCCGAGCCGGACATCGAGGTCGTCGGCGACGCGGGAACGGTGGACCACGCGCTGGCCCGGGGCCCGGCGCTGCGGCCCGACGTGGCCATCCTGGACGTCCGGCTGCCGGACGGGGACGGCATCACCGTCTGCCGTGAACTGCGCTCCCGCATGCCGGGGCTGGCCTGTCTGATGCTCACCTCGTTCGACGACGACGATGCGCTGCTGGACGCGATCATGGCCGGGGCCGCGGGCTATGTGCTCAAGCAGATCAAGGGGTCCGACCTGGTCTCCGCCGTACGGACGGTCGCGTCCGGCCAGTCGATGCTGGACCCGGCCACCACCGCCCGGCTGATGAGGACCCTGCGCGGCGACGACACCCCGGAGGAGCCCCGGGACGAGGCGCTGGCCGGGCTGTCGCCGCGTGAGCGGGAGATCCTGGCGCTGATCGGCGAGGGGCTGACCAACCGGCAGATCGGCAAGCGGCTGTTCCTGTCCGAGAAGACGGTCAAGAACCACATCTCGCGGCTGCTGGCCAAGCTGGGCGTCGAACGCCGTATCCAGGCCGCCGTCCTGGCCAGTCACATGCCCCCGGCACAGGCCCCCGACGTCCGTCCCGCCCCGCCCCGCTGACCCTGTCCTGTCCTGCCCTGTCCTGTCCCCCGCTAGCTCCGACCATCGGCCCTCCCGGCGAGGAGAAGACCATGCAGCCCGCAGCACTGGACGCGGCGACGCTGGAGAAGCTGATCTCCGCCGCCGTCGCCGCTCCGTCGATGCTCCACGCCCAGCCGTGGCGGTACCGGCTGAACCCGGACACCGTCACCCTGGAGGTCCGGGCCGCCCCGGAGCGCGGTCTGCGGCAGGCCGACCCCATGGGGCGGTCGCTGTGCGTCTCGGCCGGGGCCGCCGTGTGCAATCTGCGCGTGGCCGTGGCCCACTTCGGCTGGGAGCCGGTGGTGCGGCTGCTGCCGCACCGCTGCCAGCCGGACCTGCTGGCCACCGTGCGGCTGACCGTGTCCCCGCGCGACGACGCCACCCCGCGCCCCGACGGCCCGCAGCCCGACGCCCTGTACGACATGATCTGGCGGCGGCCCGGCAGCCGGTTCCCGTTCCCGGGGCGCCGACTGCCGCCACGGGAGCTGGGCGCGTTCACCGAGGCCGCGCGCGCGGACGGGGCGGCGCTGTATCCGGCGGGCCCCGAGGAGACCGCGCGGCTGCTGCGGCTGACCGCGGAGGCCGAGCGGCGCACCGCCGATGGCCACCCCCGGCACGTGGCGGGCGGTGACCGGCCCCGCGAGGGCGGCCCGTACGGCATGCCCCAGGCCCTCCCCATGACCGCGCTCGGCCCCCGGGACACCCCCGGCCGAGTGCCGCGGCGGGGGCGCCGCGGCGCCCCGGCGGACGGCCGTCCGCCGACCGCGGTCACCGAGGGCCGTCCGACGATCGCCGTGCTCACCACCGCCCACGACCGGCGCGCCGACTGGCTGCGGGCCGGTCAGGCGCTGGAACACGTCCTGCTGCTGGCGACGGCCTATGGCATCCGGGCCTCGCTGCTGCACCAGGCGCTGGAGTGGTCCGATCTGCGCTGGGCGCTGAGCGACGGGCGGCGCGCGCCCGGCCATGTGCAGATGCTGATCCGGCTGGGGCCGGGCGTCAGCGGTCCGGAAGGGGCACGGCCCACTCCAGCCGGGTGCCACCGTCCCGGGGCGCGGTGAGGTCCAGCCGCCCGCCCAGCTTCTCGGCGCGCTCCGCGAGGTTGCGCAGACCGCTGCGGCGGCCGCCGTCCGGCAGGCCGACGCCGTCGTCCGTCACGGTCAGGGTCAGCCGTGCGCCGCGTACGATCAGCGACACCTCGGCGGCGTGCGCCCGGGCGTGCCGGGCCACGTTGGACAGCGCCTCGGCGAGCACCGCGACCATGTCGTCCGCGACGGGTCTCGGCACGTCGGTGTCGACCAGGCCCTCGGTGCGCAGCGCGGGGGTGAAGCCGAGCGCGGGCACCGCCTCCTCGATGGTCTTGGCGGTACGGACGCGCAGCCCCTGCACGGCGGGGCCGGCCTCATGGGAGCGCAGCCCGAAGATCGTGGATCGGATGATCTTGATGGTGTCGTCGAGGTCGTCCACCACCCGCAGCAGCCGCTCCGAGCCCTCCGGGTGCTGGACGAAGCGCAGGGTGCTCTGGAGCGTCATCCCGGCCGCGAACAGCCGCTGGATGGCCAGGTCGTGCAGGTCACGGGCGATGCGGTCGCGGTCCTCCAGCAGGGCGAGCTGTTCGGCGTCGCGCCGCCGCTCGGCCAGCTTCATGGCGATCGCCGCCTGGCCCGCGAAGCCGAGGAGGGTGTCGGTCTCGATCTGGGTGAAGGCGGGGCTGCGTTCGGTACGGGCGAGGGAGAGGACGCCGCCGACCCCGTCGCTGGTGCGCATGGGGACGGCGACGGCCGGGCCGAGGCCGTTCCAGCGCTGGGGGCCGATCCTGATCCTGGGGTCGTTCGCGACATCGGTGCTGGTGACCGGCTCGGACGCGGTGAACGCGGCGCCCGCGAAGGTGCCCTCGCGGGGCACCACAAGACCGCGGTGCGCCTCGGCGTCGGTGCCCGACGCCAACGCGACCTGGAGAGAGTCGGAGCCGGTGACGGGCAGCATCAGCACGCCCAGGTCGGCGGAGAGGATGCGGCGGGCGTGGTCGACGATCAGCTCCAGCACGCCGGTCTCGTCCACGCCGGACAGCAGGTTGTTGGTGACCTCGGCGTTCGCCTCCAGCCAGTGCTGGCGGTGCCGGGCCTCGTCGTACAGCCGGGCGTTCTCGATGGCGACTCCGGCGGCCACCGCGAGGGTGGACAGCACCGTCTCGTCCTCGCCGTCGAACTCCTTCCCGCCACGCTTCTCGGTGAGGTAGAGGTTCCCGAACACCTCCTCCCGCACCCGGATGGGCACACCCAGGAAGGAGTGCATCGGCGGATGGCCGGGCGGGAATCCGTACGAGGCGGGGTGCTCGGACAGCTCGGCCAGCCGCAGCGGCTCGGGGTGGCGGATCAGCTCGCCCAGGATGCCGTGCCCGGCCGGGAGCGAGCCGATCGCCTCGCGCTGCTCCTGGCCGACGCCCACCGTCAGGAACTCGGCCAGCCGCTGTTCGTCGCCGACCACGCCCAGCGCCCCGTACTCGGCGTCCACCAGCACCACCGCGGCCTCGACGATCCGCCGCAGCACCTGGCGCAGATCCAGCTCGCGGCCGACGGAGAGGACCGCTTCCAGCAGGCTGTGCAGCCGGTCCTGGGTGCCGCGCACCGCGTCGATGCGCACCTGGAGCTCCTCCAGCAGCTCGTCCAGGCGCAGCCGGGGCAGGTACTCGGAACTCCGCACGTTCTCCATACCCACCACCGTGTTTCCCGTCAGCGTGTCCCGGCCGCCCCGCCCAGGAGTTCGCCGAGCCGGTCGAGGAAGATCTGCTGCTTCGCGATGATCTTCGTACGGGCCCGGTCGAGGTCCAGCCAGGCGACCCGGTCGAGCTCGGGGAACTCTTGTGTGCGGCCGGACCCGCGCGGCCATTCCATGGCGAACGTGCCGGGGGTGATCCGCTCCGGGTCGAGGTCGCCCGCCAGGGCCCAGACGGTGACCAGCTTGCCGCCGGTCTGCCGGACGGTGCCCAGCGGACGGAGGTCGCCCGCGGGCGGCGGTAGCCCCAGCTCCTCCTGGAACTCGCGCCGCGCGGCGGCCTCGGGAAGCTCGTCCCCCTCGTACTCGCCCTTGGGCACGGACCACGCGTGCTCGTCCCGGGCGGCCCAGAACGGCCCGCCCATATGACCCAGCAGAACCTCGGCGGCCGGGCCCGCCTCGCGGTACAGCAGAATCCCGGCGCTGCGTTTTCCCGTCACAGTGCCAGTGTGCGCCGGAACGCGCGGGCTGCCGCGTTCAGGCCTTGAGGGCGTATCCGAGGTAGGTGACCCGCGGCCGGGCGTCCGGGGCCAGTACGAAACCGGCCATCGGGGGGATCTGCTCGTCGGTGATCCGGCCGCGGCGGCGGGCGATGGTGGCCTTGACGAGGCCGCGCGGGTCCCGGGGGCGGAAGTCGCAGATGTCCTCGTTGCGCAGGCCGTGCCGGTCGAGCGCGGCGGCCAGTTCGGCGGGGGTGCGCAGCCGGGCCGCGGTGTAGCGGCCGGCGGGCATGATCCGGGTGAGCGGGAGGCGCTGGAAGGCGCCGAGGTAGACGAGCCGGGACAGCGGGGTGCGGTTGACGCTGTCGTAGACGAGGACACCGCCGGGGCGCAGCACGCGGGCGGCCTCGGCCTGCGCCCGGTCGAGATCGGGGGTGATCTCGAAGGTGTCCGCGTAGTAGGCGAGGTCGAACGAGGCGACCGCAGGCCCAGCTTCCCGTCGGGCGCGGTCCGGTAGGCGACGGCGGGGTGGCCGTACGGGTGCGTCTCGCGGGCGATGCGGGTGGCGGCGGCGGACGGGTCGACGGCGGTGACGTCGAAGCCGAGCCCGGCCAGTCCCCGCGCCAGCAGCCCGCGGCCGCTGCCCACGACCAGGGCCCGGCGCCCTGCCGCGGTGCGGCCGACGGCCGCGAGGGTGGTGCGGACGTACGCCATGCGGCACTCCTGGAAGGCGACGGCCCTGATCTGGCGGCCGTCGACGGCCTCGGGCGAATCTGTGTCCGGCTCGATGCGCGGGGCGGCGGCCATCGTCTTCTCTCCTCAGGGGCGGGTCGGGTTCCCTGAAGGAACTTAACACCCACGGGTTCCCCGAGGGAACTCGGATAAGGTCGGGACATGACCCGTACTCCGCTCGCCGACGTGGCCTGCTCGATCGCCCGCGCCACCGATCTGTTCGGCGACGCGTGGACCGCGCTGATCATGCGGGACGTATTGACCGGGGTCAGCCGGTTCGACGACCTCGCCCATGACCTCGGCATCTCCCGCAAGGTGCTGGCGGCCCGGCTGGCCCGGCTGGTCGAGGAGGGCGTCCTGGTCAAGGAGCGCTACCAGGAGCGGCCGCCGCGCGAGCACTACCGCGCGACCGAGAAGGGTGAGGAGCTGTACCCGGTGCTGCTGGCGCTGATGAACTGGGGCGACCGCTGGTGTGCCGGTACGACCGGGGCACCGGCCCGCATCCGCCATCTGACCTGCGGCCGGGACACCAACCCCGTCACCGCGTGCGCGCACTGCGGCGATCCGCTGACCGTGGACAACACCACCCAGCTCCCGGGCCCCGGCGGCCACACCGGCCCCGGCACCCGGGTCCTGGGCCCGCTGCTCGCCTCGCGCGAACCCTCGCGCGAGGCGGAGTGACGATTGGCCGGGGGCTGCCGCTCCGCCGTGTACAACGGGGAGAGACACCGCGGAGCGGCAGCGAACCGAGTCTCGGGAGGACCCGGACGAGCCGCGGAGGCGTGGGATTCCCCGGCGGCTCAAGTGCGGGTACGGAGCGCGTCCGCGCCGCGTTCACCCTTTGTCCGATCGTGAGCATCGGACGGAGGCTCCCGTTCCGCACACCGCGGCCCGCCCGGTGGATTGCCCCCGCCGGGCCCTCCTTGCCAGGCTGTCCCCATGTCCACCACTCCCCTGCCCGAGCTGGTCGAAGAGCTGCTCGACGGCTGCCGTCCGGTCCCCATCGTCTCCGCGGGCGTCGCCGTCCTGCGCCAACCCGCCCTCCCCTACGACGGCCAGCTGTCCGACGACCAGCTGGACCGGCTGCTGGGGGCGATGCGCGAGACCATGCACAACGCACCGGGGGTGGGGCTGGCCGCACCGCAGATCGGTGTGCCGCTGCGGATCGCGGTGATCGAGGACCCGGCCGAGGTGGCGTCCGAGGTGCGCGAGGCGCGCGGCCGGGTGCCGCAGCCGTACCGGGTGCTGGTGAACCCGTCCTACGAACCGCTCGGCGACGCCCGGGCCGCCTTCTTCGAGGGGTGTCTGAGCGTCCCCGGCTGGCAGGCCGTGGTCAGTCGGCCCGAGCGGGTCCGGCTGCGCGGGCAGGACGAGACGGGGCGCGCGGTGGACGAGGAGTTCACCGGATGGCCCGCCCGGATCGTCCAGCACGAGACGGACCACCTGGACGGCGTGCTCTATGTGGATCTGGCCGAAACCCGCTCCCTCTCGTCCGCCCAGGCTGTCGCCGACCACTGGTCGCAGCCCACCCCGACCGCCGCGGCCCGGGCGCTGGGTTTCCCCCTCCCCGGAAACCACGGGCCGCATGGGCGCGAAGGAACCCAGGGCACCCCATAACACCTCCGCGATCGGCCTGTGGCATGTTTTCGTCATCGGCTGGCAGTCGTCGAATCACCACGCGGACACTGTGCCGTTCGGAGCCGGAGCGACAGTGGTGCCGTCACCGCTCCTGACGGTCCCCTGAACGGAGAACAGGAATGTCCGTGCTCACGACGTCCCCGGCTGCGGCCCCCACGAGCTCGTACGTCACCTCCATCGCACATACCGAGGAGCAGATCCACGCCGCGCAGCGGCTGCGCTACCAGGTGTTCGGCGAAGAACGGGGAGGGGTACTGAACTCCCCCTTCCCCGGCCGTGACGTGGACGAGTTCGACGACGTCATGGACCACCTGATCGTCACCGACACCTCGACGGGCACCGTGGTCGGCACCTACCGGCTGCTGCCCCCGGGGCGCAGCGAGCGGCTCTACTCGGACACCGAGTTCGATCTGCGGGGGCTTCCCGAGGAGGTGCGCTCCTCGATGGTCGAGGCGGGCCGGGCCTGTGTGCACCCCGATCACCGCACCGGCGCGGTGATCAACCTGATGTGGGCCGGTCTCGCCCGCTACGTCCTGCTGTCCGGCCACCGCTACCTCGCGGGCTGCGCCTCGGTCCCGCTCGGCGACGGCGAGCAGGCCGCCGCGAACGCCTGGCTGCTGGGCACCACCAAGCACGCCGCCCCGCCCGAGCTGCGGGTCCACCCGCTCGACCCGTGGGTTCCGACGCAGACGCTGGACGCCCGGCCCAGCTACTCCGAACTGCCGCCGCTGCTCCGCGGCTACCTGCGGGTCGGCGCCTGGATGTGCGGCTCCCCGCAGCACGACCGGAGCTTCAACGACGCCGACTTCTTCGTCCTCCTGGACACGGAGCGGATGAACGACCGCTACCGCCGCTACTTCCTCGGCGAGCCCCGGTGACCGTGCCGGTGAGCGTCAACGCGAACCTTCCGGCACACGCGTGGGCGGCCTGGTCGCCCTGCTCCCCCCGCTGTGTGTCGCACGCCGCGGAGCGGCTGCCCGCCACCCGGATGGCCCGCCGTTACGCGGCGTTCAGCCGGGCGATGGTGCGCGCGCTGCTCCGGGGCGAGCGCATCGCCGACCCGGAGGCGCTGCGCTCGACGGCCGCGTCGATGCTGGACGCGCTGGACATCCGGCTGGAGGTGGCGGGCGACCGCTCGCTCAGCGCTCCGGGCGGCACCGGCACCCTGGTAGTGGCGAACCACATCTCCTGGCTCGACATCATCGCGCTGCAGGCCGTCGAACCGGTGGCCATGCTGGCCAAGCGGGAGGTGGGCGGCTGGCCGGTGGTCGGTCCGCTGGCGAAGCGGGCGGGCACGATGTTCATCGACCGCGACTCCCTGCGCCAACTGCCCGTCAGCATAGGGGAGATGGCGGACCGGCTGCGGTCCGGCCAGTCGGTGATGGTCTTCCCGCAGGGCGTCACCTGGTGCGCCGGGACAGGCGGCAGCTTCCGGCGGGCCACTTTCCAGGCGGCCCTGGACGCGGGCGCCCCGGTGCGGCCGGTGTCGCTGGACTACGTCCAGCACGGCGCGCCGACCACGGTGGCCGCCTTCGTCGGCGAGGACGACTTCGGCAGCTCACTGCGCCGGGTGGCCGGTGCCACCGGGCTCACGGTGCGGGTGCGTACGCACCAGCCGCTGCGGCCCGCGCCCGGGACCGACGACCGGCGCACCCTGGCCGCCCGGGCACAGGCGACGGTGTGCGGCGCGCAGCTGTCCGTTCACGGCTGACGACTGACGGCTGACATCCGGCGACTGACAACCGGCAGGTATCAGATGCCGGATGTCAGACGCCGGATGTCAGGCGACGGACGACAGATGACGGACGACAGATGACGGACGACAGGTACCAGCTGACAGGTATCAGCTAACAGCCGACAGGTATCAGCTGACAGATAACGTACGGTGTCCGGCCCGCCCCGGGCACCGTGCTCAGTTCCCCTCCTCACCGCCGGTGTGCGGAATCCTCCCGGCGGGGATCACGCCGAGGCGGCCGCTCTGGAAGTCCTCGACCGCCTGGGCGATCTCGGCCTTGGTGTTCATCACGAACGGGCCGTAGTGCGCGACGGGCTCGCGGATCGGGAGGCCGCCGAGGATCAGCACGTCGAGGTTGGGGGTGCGGCTGTCCGGGCGCTCGGTGGCGGCGACGCTCAGCGAACCGCCCTCACCGAAGACGGCCAGCTCGTGCGCGTCCAGCGGGCGCTGTTCGGCGCCCACCGTGCCGCGTCCGGACAGGGAGTAGACGAGCGCGTTGAAGTCGGGGCGCCAGGGCAGGTCGAGCCGGGCGCCCGGGCCGAGGGTCGCGTGGATCATGGTGATCGGGGTGAAGGTGCCGCCCGGCCCCTGGTGTCCGGCCACGTCACCGGCGATGACGCGCACCAGCGCCCCGCCGTCCGGCGAGGAGAGCAGCGCGGCCTGCGAGCCCTCGATGGACTGGTACTGCGGCGGGTTCCACTTGTTGGCGCGGGGCAGGTTCACCCACAGCTGGATGCCGTGGAACAGACCGCCGGAGACCACCAGGTGCTCCGGGGGCGTCTCGATGTGCAGGATGCCGCCACCGGCGGTCATCCACTGTGTGGCGCCGTCGGCGATCAGCCCTCCGCCGCCGTTGGAGTCCTGGTGCTCCATCTGGCCGTCGATGATGTAGGTGACGGTCTCGAAGCCGCGGTGCGGATGCCAGGGCGTGCCCTTGGGCTCGCCCGGCGCGTACTCCACCTCGCCCATCTGGTCCATGTGGATGAACGGGTCGAGATCGCGCAGCGAGGCCCCGGCGAAGGCCCGGTACACCGGGAAGCCCTCTCCCTCGAAGCCCTTCGGGGAGCCGGACACCGAGCGGACCGGGCGCGGCGGGACGGTCTGCGGATCGGGGGCGGGGACGTGGGGCAGTTGCACGGTGCTGTCGACGGTGATGGCGGGCATGATGCTCTCCTCCCTGCGGATGCGATGTCTGGTTGAACGCTAAACCATCTCGGTGCATTCCCGCACGTCGGTGTGCGGCACGCTGAACAACCGGTTCCGCCCGTCCGTACCTCCGGGCGTGAGGTACGCACCGGTGCGTACCTCACGCGTCGGCCGAACCAGAACGAGAGGGAGCCCGATGGAAGCTTCACCCCACCCGGTCATAACGCGGCGCCGCCCCGGCCGGCGCATCGCGCCGGTGCTGGCGGTGGCGAGCGTGCTGCTGGCCGCCGGCTGCGGCGACGGCAGCGGTTCGGCGGACGCCAGGACGGGCGGCGCGACGGGCGGCAAGGGCGACAGCGGCGCGACGGCGCGGCCGGGCGGCGACGCGAGTCCTGCGGCCAAGCCCGCGCGGGTGGAGCAGCTGGCGAAGTCCGTCGACTGCGAACCGGACTTCACCACCAAGGTGGACGACTACCGGCAGGCGGTCTGCACCAACTCCAAGGGGAAGTTCCTCTTCCTCGACTTCATCAGCATGAAGGCGCAGCGCGACTGGCTGGAGACCGCGCAGATGTACGGCGGGGTCTATCTGGTCGGCAACCGCTGGGCGCTGTCGTCGTCCCCGACGAAGAACATGAAGACCCTCCGGGGCGAGTTCGGCGGCACCATCGAGGAGAGCGGCGCGTTCGGCTCCGCACCGGGGTCGGCGTCCTCGCCGGGTGCGGCCTCCTCATCCGGCGCGTCGTCCTCGCCGGGCACGGGCTGACCCCGCCCGCACCCGGCGCGAGGACGCGTGCGTCACGACCGCTCACACGGCGGCGAGGGCCCGGAGCGTCGCCGCCTCCCTCGGCAGCAGCCGCTCGTCGTCCCCGGGGACGAACTCCAGCAGCACGTCCAGGGGCGCGGCGCTCTCGGTGCTCAGCCGCTCGAACGCGCGGCGCCACAGCGGGGCGCGCGCGGTCAGCGGCAGCCGGGTGGTGCCGGGCCACCACGAGAAGGCGTGGACGGCGGCGACCCGGCCGCCGAGCACATCGAGCCCGGTCAGCGCCTCCGCGTCGGGCAGGTCGACCGGCGGCTGCCAGTAGGTGCGCACCTCGGCGCGGTCGACCTCGTCGAGCAGTCGCAGGGTGTGGGCGGCGCCGTCGGTGAGGGTGTTGCGGTGGAACTCGTAGGCGAGTTCCACGCCCGCGTCCGCCGCGAGCGCCGCGACGCGCCGGGTGTCCTCGACCACCGCCCGGCGCTGTTCGGGCGGTGTCGCGTCGGTGCCCGTGGCGCCCGCCCAGATCCGCACCCGGGGCGCCCCGAGGGCCACAGCCGAGCGCAGCACGGCGTCGAACTCCCCCGGGTCGGTGTGCCCGGCGCGGTAGTACGAGCCGTACGAGGCGACGGCGAGCCCCGCGTCCACAGTGGCCTCGCGCACCGCCCGGGCCACGGCCTCCTCCCCCGGGGGTACATGGACGTCGCCACCCCACTCGACGCACTCCAGACCCGCACCGGCCACGGCGGAGATCACCCCGGCCGGGTCGAGGTGGCGGAGGGTGACCGAGCAGATGCCCAGCCGGCTCACGCGGTCTCCTCCCGCACCGTGGGGGCCCCGTCGCCGAAGTCCACGACGGTACGGGTGCCGTCCGGCCAGCGCACGGTGACAGTGTGTCCACCGACCTCGACATCGGCGAGCCCGGTGAGCGGCGCCGGTGCGGGGTCGCCGGTGAGCGAGGCGAGCGCGGCGAAGAGGGTGCCGTCCGGGTCCTCGCCGACGGTGCCGGTCAGTTCGGGGACCAGGGCCCAGGGCCCGTACGCGGTGCCCCGGGGCGCCCGTACCGTACGGGAGGTGTCCCAGCCGTGCAGGCCCAGGAGCTGGCCGGTGACCTCCGCCCCGGCGAGGGACACCTCGGGGGCGCCGTCGGTCGCGTCGGTCTCGGTGGCCGTGCCCGGGGGCAGCGCGATGGCCCAGCCGGTGTGGTGGACCGTGGTCCCGGCGGGGATGTTCACGGTGCGGTGGACCCGCAGTTCGAGCCTGCCACGCACCAAGGTCAGGCTGTCCAGCCGCGCCGCGGGCAGGACCGGACCGCCCGCTGGGAAGAGCGGGGTATGGGAGGACGCCAGCCAGCCGGGGCCCGCGGCGAGCGGCTGGATGCGCAGCCGGTCGCTGCGCACACCGCGCATCCGGAGCGCGATGTGGTTGTCGGGGATGTTGTCGGCGCTGGTGGGGCCGGTGCGGGTGGAGTAGGCGAGCCGCCCGTAGAGGGGTTCGGCGGGTGGCCGTTCCGCCTCCCAGGGACGCACCTTGCAGCTGCCGTGGTTGTGCAGCCGCGCCAGGCCGTCGCTCGCGGTGGTCTGGACGAGCAGCCCGGGGGCGGGCAGCGCGAGCGCCCGGTCGGGACCCTCGGCCGGGGCGGCGTCCTCGGGGGCGGTCCACACGGGGTGGTCGGACGGGAGCAGCAGACCGAGGAAGCCCTTCGACGCCCAGTAGGGCGAGGCGGGTCCGGAGTAGCGCTGCACGGTCGGCAGATGCGGCCCGTACCAGCCGAGGCCGAGGGTGCCGTCCGCGGTGAGCGCGCCGCGGTCGAGGAAGTGGCGGAGTGCGCCGCTGAGCAGGCGGCGGGTGGTGCCGGGCGCGAGCGGGGTGTGGCCGGTGAGCGCGCCGAGCGCCACGGCGGCCCCGGCGGCGAAGCGGTAGGTGAGGGAGCGCCCGTGGTGGATGGGGGCGCCGTTCGCGTCGAAGAGCAGGGCGAAGCCGTCGAGGAACTCTTCCAACCGGGGGCCGAGCCGGTCCAGGACGGCGCGGTCCTCGGCGAGCTGGGCGTGCAGCAGCGGATACATGTGCAGCGCCCAGCCGTTGTAGTGGTCGAAGGCGCGTCCGTCGCCGTCGGAGTACCAGCCCTGCCCCTGGTACCAGCCGTCGAGCAGGCCGAGCGCGCGGTCGATGGCGCGGGCGGTTTCGGCGTCGCCCCGTCCGACGGATTCGAGGAAACCGGCGACGGTGAGCTGGAAGAGGTACCAGTTGTTGGGCGCGGGCGCGTGGCGCAGCGCGCCGCGCAGCCACTCCTCGGTGCGGTCCCGGGCGCCCGGCGTCAGCGCCTCCCAGGTCCACGGCGCGGTCAGGCGCAGCCCGAGGGCGATGGACGCGGACTCCACCATCGGCTGGCCCTGCACCCCGTGGTGTCCGATCAGCGGCCAGGACTCGGCGTCGTCGCGCCCGGGGGTGCGGGTACCGCGTTCGATGCCCTCGGTGTAGCGCGCCAGGAAGCCGTGCGGGTCCTTGCCGTAGGCGCCCGCCGTGCGGAACGCGGCGAGCAGGAAGGTGCGGGCGAACCCTTCGAGCCCGTCGGAGCGGACACCGGACTGGGACGGCGGCCCCGGCAGGTCGAGCAGCGCGTGGTGGGGGGTGGCGAAGCGGAGCGCGGCCCCCAGCAGTCCGTCGGCGGCGGCTTCCCAGTGGGCGCGGGTGTATCCGGTGTGCGGGCTGAGGGAGCGGTCGTCTTCGGGGAGGTCGAGTACGAACATGTGGGGGTGTGTCTCCTTGTCCGGGGCGGCCGTGCGGCGGGGCGGTTACGCGGAGCGGTCCAGCTGTTCGTGGAGTACGGGATGCGCGAAGTCCCGGCCCGCTACGTAGTTTTCGACCTCGCCGATCGCGAGGTCGGCCAGGCGCCGCAGCTCACCGCTCTTGGACCCGGCGATATGCGGGGTGAGGAGCACGTTGTCGCAGGTGTACAGCGGCGACTCGGCCGGAAGGACCTCCGGCACGGTGACGTCGAGGACCGCGTGGAGGCGCCCCGCCACCACCTCGTCGGTCAGCGCCGCCTGGTCCAGCACCGCCCCCCGCGCGGTGTTGATCAGGGTGGCGCCGTCCGGCATGGCGGCCAGCAGCTCCCGGTCGACCAGGCCGCGGGTGGCGGGCAGCAGCGGGGTGTGGACGCTGACGATGTCGCTGGTGGCGAACAGCTCCCGCAGCCCCACCTGGCGTACGCCCAGCTCCCGGGCGTCTTGGGCCGTCACATACGGGTCGTACAGCTGGACGTCGAGGTCGTACGGCTCCAGCAGTGCGATCACCCGGCGGCCGATTTCCGAGGCGCTGAGGATGCCGACCGTTCTGCGGTAGTTGCCCGCCTCCGGGTAACGTGCGCTCCAGTCGACGGTGCCCCGTTCGGCGCGGTAGTCGCGGGCCATGCCCAGGACGCGCTTGTTGGAGAGCAGGATCATGGCGAGGGTGTATTCGGCGACGGGTACGGCGTTGGCCGCGGCCGCCGAGGAGACCGCGATACCGCGCTCCCAGCAGGCGTCGGTGATGTGGTGGCGTACCGTCCCGGCGGTGTGGACGACGGCGCGCAGCCTGGGCGCGGCGTCCAGGGCCCGGTGGTCCAGCGGCGGGCAGCCCCAGCCGGTGACGAGGAGTTCGGTGTCGGCGAGGACGCGGCGCGCGGCAGGGGTGGTGAAGTCGTCGAGGACGAGGTCCGGTTCGAGGTCGAGGAGTGCGGTGAGCCGGTCCAGCGCGCCGGAGCCGAGCACCTGGCGGGCGCTGCGCTCCGCCATGGCCAGGGCGGCGCGCGGCCGAGGGCGGGACGGCGGCTGCTGCGTTTGCGGTTGCTGCTGCGGTTGCTGCGGTGCGATCACTTGACGCTCCCTGCGGTCAGTCCGGACTTCCAGTAGCGCTGCAGCATCACGAACGCCACGATCAGCGGTACGACGGCGAGCAGCGAGCCGATGACGACCAGCGGGTAGTACTCGGGCGATACGGTGGCGGAGCTGTTCCAGGTGTAGAGGCCGAGGCTGAGCGGATACAGGTGCTGGTCGGACAGCATCACCATGGGCAGGAAGAAGTTGTTCCAGATGGCCGTGAGCTGGAACAGGAACACGGTCACGAATCCGGGGCCGAGCATGCGCAGGCTGACGCGCACATACGTCTGCAGCTCGCCCGCGCCGTCGACCCGGGACGCCTCCAGCACCTCGTTCGGTACGTAGCCGCTGCTGAGCAGGCGGGCCAGGTACACGCCGAACGGGTTGAAGAGGACGGGGATGAAGACCGCCCAGAAGGTGTTCACCATGCCGACGCCGGAGGCCACCAGGTACAGCGGCAGGGCGAGGACGGTGGGCGGCACCATGACGCCCGTGAGGACCAGGGCGAACAGCTTCTCCTTGTGCCGGAACTCGTACTTGTCGAACGCGTAGCCCGCGGCGACGCTGATCAGGGAGCCGGTCAGGGCGCCGACGACCGCGTACAGCAGGCTGTTGACGTACCACTCGCCGTAGAGCCCGCCGTCCATGGAGAACAGGTCGGAGAGGTTGCTCGCGAAGGAGAAGTTGCCGAAGGAGAGGATGTCGCTGCCGAAGAGGGCGTCGGCGTTCTTGGTGGACGCCAGCACCAGCCACAGGGCGGGCAGCATGGTGTAGAGGGCCGCGATCAGGACGACCGCGTTGGCCACGCCGCGGCTGGTCAGCCGGGAGCGGCCACCGGCTCTGGGGGTACGGACGGTGCTGGTCGGGGTGGTCGTGGTCATCGCGCGCTCCGTTCCCGGCGGCCCGACCAGCGCGTCACGGCGTACGACAGGGCGCAGGTGACGACGAGCAGGATGACCGAGGCCGCGGAGGCGAGTCCGTAGTTGTTGCGGCGGAAGGCCGCGTCGTAGATGTACATGTTGGGGGTGAAGCGGGAGTTGACCATCGGGGTGGCCTGGTTCATCAGCATCGGCTCGGTGAACAGCTGCAACGCGCCGATCAGGGAGAACATGCACACCATCACCAGGGAACCCCGGATGATGGGCACCTTGACCTGGAGCGCGGTGCGGATGCCACCGGCGCCGTCGATGGTCGCGGCCTCGATCACCTCGCGCGGCAGCGCCTGGAGCGCCGCGTAGAAGATGATCATGTTGTAGCCGAGCCCGCTCCACAGGGCGATGTTGACGATCGACGGGAGCACGGTGTGCAGCCCGAGGAAGTCGATGGTGATGTCGGCCTGGGCGAAGACCTTGATGATCGGGCTGAGCCCGGGGGTGTAGAGGTACAGCCACAGGACGGCCGCGATGATGCCGGGGACGGCGTGCGGCAAGTAGAGCAGCATCTGCGCGGTACGCCGTAGCCGGACCAGGCCCGAGTCGAGCAGCAGGGCGATCGCCAGCGCGCCGAGGACCACGAGCGGAACGAAGATCACGCAGTACAGGGCGATGGTGCCGAACCCGGTGAGGAAGCTGGGGTCCTGGAGCACCGCGAGGTAGCTGCGCAGTCCGGTGAAGACCGTACGCCCGCCGCCGAAGCCGAGCCCCTCATGGTCCTCGCCGAAGAAGCTGAGGTAGATGGCGTAGCCGACGGGGACCAGGAACACGGCGACGAGCAGTGCCGTGAACGGGGTCAGCAGGACGGCGGCGGCGATCCGCTGCTGGCGCCGTCCGGCTCTGGAGGGCGGTTCGGCGGCGGCCGCCGGTGGCGGTGCCGCCGGTTTTGAAGAGATGACGGTACTCACGGATACCTCGGCTCACGGTGAAAGGGGGAAGCCACAGGGAGACACAGCGCGGCTGACGGGGTTCAGCGGGTGGTGACCGACAGGCCGAGGCTCTTCAGATCGGGCATCGTCTTGCTCTGGGCCTCGCGCAGGGCCTCCAGGACGCTGCCGCTGCCGGCCCCGGCCTTGGCGAGCCCGTCGTCACCGGAGGTGGTCGTCGACACCATCCGCGGCCCCCACTTCCAGGTGGGGGTGATCTGCTTGGCCTGTTGATCGAAGAGGCCGAAGATGTCCTGGCCGGAGTAGTAGCTGGTGTCCATCTCCTTGCGGGCGACCGGGACCAGACCGGGCACCGACGGGAAGGCGCTGCTGACACCGCTGGCGAGCTTGGCCCGCAGGGCGTCGGGGCTGGTGACCATCCAGGAGATGAACTCCATGGCCTCCTTGGGATGGTCGCTGTCCTTGGTGACCATGAAGGTCGAGCCGCCCTGGGTGCTCACCTTCGGCTTGGCCGGGTCCCACTGCGGCACCGGCGCGATGGCCCATTTGCCCTTGCCGGTGGGGGTGGACGCCATCATGGAGCCCGCGGCCCAGGCGCCCGCCAGATAACCGGCCGTCTCACCGCTGCGCAGATGGGCCCGCCACTGCTGGCTGGACCCGGGCTCGGCGCGCACCAGGTCGTCGTCCATCAGGCGCTGCCAGTAGGCGGCGACCTTGCGGGTGGGCGCGTCGTCCATGGAGACGCGCCAGGTGTCGTCGTCGGTCTCGTACCACTGGCCCCCGGCCTGCCAGGCGTACGCGGCCAGGTAGAGGGTGCCGCCGGTGGTGAAGAGGCTGGCGATCCGCGACCGGGGCTCGGCCTTCTTCAGCTCGCGGGCCGAACTCTCGAACTCCGCCCAGGTCTTGGGGACCGGGATGTGGTTCTTGGTGAAGATGTCCTTGCGGTACAGGAAGACCATCGGCTCGATGTCCACCGGTACGGCATAGGTGCGCCCGTCGAAGGTGGTGAGGTCCAGCGCCTGCGGCAGGATCTTGCGGCGCACCGAGTCGGGCAGCAGCTTGCTGATGTCCCGGGGCACCCCGTCGATCGTGAAGCTGGGCAGCTGGGGGTATTCGACGGTGGCCACGTCGGGGGCGTTGCCCGCGCGGGCGGCGTTGCTGAGCTTGGCCCAGCCGCCCTGCTCCCCCGAGGGGACCTGGGCGAAGTCGACCTTGATGTCGGTGTGGGTGCGGTTGAACTCGTCCACCACCTCCTGGCTGCCGCGCAGCGCGGACCAGAAGGTGAGGTGGACGGGGCCGTCCTTGGCGGTGTTCGCTCCGCCACCGGAGCAGCCGGTCAGCAGGAGGGCGAGCAGTGTGAGCAGTGCCGTTGTTCCGGCTGTCGCCCGGCGTCCGGTAGCCGGGCGTCCTGGGCGTCTGTGACCAGGCATGGACCCTCCCCTGTTCGCGGTGGAGCGGTGGAGTCAGGGGGAATCCTGATCGCTTGACGGAAATACCGTCAATACATCGAACAGAAGAAACTAAAGCGGTCAAACGATCAGGCGCATCGCCCTCACGTCAGTGGGGCCGTCGAGTCCCGGACCACCAGGCCGGGCAGCAGCTCCAGATGACGGGCGGCCCCCGGCCACCGGCCCTCCCGGGCACGGTCGAGCTGCCGGAGCAGCAGCCCGAGGGCGGCCCGGCCGACCTCCGCCTTGGGCGGGGCGACGGCGGTGAGCGCGATCTGGCCCATGTCGGCCACCACGTCGTTGTACGCGACCACCGAGCAGTCCCGCGGCACCTCGACCCCGGCCTCCCGCAGCCGCTGGACCAGCACCAGCGCGTCCATGTCGCTATGGATCAGCGCCGCGGTGGCCCCGGTCCGGCGCAGCGTCTCCGCCAGGTCGACCGCCCGCGGATCGGCGGCGCGCGGGTCGGGGCCCGCGGTGCGCGAGCTGAGGATGGCCGTACAGCCCTCGCCGATCCCCAGGGCCGCCGTCTGCCCGGCGAACTCCGTCCGGATCACCCTGGCCGTCGGGCTGTCGTCGCGCGCGGCCAGCACGACGCGCCGGTGGCCGAGGGAGGTCAGATGCCCCAGCGCCAGATGCACTCCGTAGGCGTGGTCCGAGCGCACACAGTCCAGCCCGTAGAGGGAGCTGCCGCGCTCGGGACGGCGCTCCAGCAGCACCACGGGGACGTCCAGGGCGCGCAGCCAGGAATGATCCCGCGCCGCCTCGGCCGCCGTGCGCCAGTGCGGCGAGAGCAGCAGCCCGCGAGCCCCCGCCTCCAGCGCGGAGCGCACCGCCGTGCGCTCCGCGTCGTCCTCGTCGGCCGCGATGTGCAGCGCGAGCCGCAGCCCCGCCTTCTCGGCGGCCTCCCGGGCCGCCTGCACGGCCTCGGTCAGATAGGTGTTGCGCTCCGGGACCACCATGCCGACGGTGTCGCCGGTGGCGGTGGACTCCTCGGCCATCGGCTGCAGCGAGCGGGCCACCCCGTGACCGCGGCGCACCTCGCCGCGCTGGGCCAGCTCCTCGACGTCCCGCCGTACGGTGACGACGGAGACCCCCAGCTCATCCGCGAGGTCGGTGATCCGCGCGTACCCCCGTGACTCGACCAAGCCCCGGATTCGCGCCTGCCGCTTCCGCGCCGGCTCCCGCATGTCCTACCGCCCGTCTCGCCGGACGCGTATGGCCGGACGTGCGGCGGCGCGATCGGCTTTCGTTATCCGCTGAACACCGCCATAGTAGCGATCATTCGATCAGCGGCGACGAGGGCGTCCTCACACACCGGACGCACACACCGACTCACCCACCGGCTCACACGCCGGACGAGAAGCAGTCGGGGAAGCCGTCAGGGGGGTAGCGGCGCATCAGCCACTCGGCCTGCACCTCCAGAACACGCTGCTTGCGGCGCCCGGCGCGCAGCATCAGGATCAGCGCGATCTCCAGGAAGACGAAGAAGGCCACCGGCACCAGCAGCACCGGCTTTCCGGTCAGTATCAGCTGCACCACCAGCCAGACGGCGACGAACGACACCACCACCATGGCCGGGACCAGCTTGACCAGGCTGCGCTCCCGCTCGATCATCTCGGCGTGGTTCCGGGCGGCCCGGGCGCTGCGGCCGTGGAAGGCCGGATGCCGGGCGGCCGCCTCGAAGGGGGTGCCGGGCGGCACCGCCTCCCGCAGCGCTCCGGCGTCCTGGTCCGGAACGAAGACGCGGTAGCGGAGCGACTTGGAGCCCCGGGTGCGATCGTGGCGGTAGCCGTACGCGGTGGCCAGCTGGACCGCCTGCTCGGGCCGGAGTTCGGTGGCGGAGATGTCCACCTCGGGGCGTCCGTCGAAGAGATGGGCGTAGTGGCCGGGCAACTCCTGGCGCGCCTGGGCCACCCGCTTCGACAACGTCTCTCGCATGGCGGCCACGTCCCACCTCTTGTTGCACCCTGCCCGACCGGCTGACCGGGCACACGCTACCTGCGCCACGGGTGGGCCGTATCAGCAGGTCAGAGATGAGGAATCCGCGCTCCGGCATAGTGTCATACGTCAGGAAACCGACGCTGACGGCCCGTCAGCGGACCCGGCCGCGGGGGCTGCCGGTCTACGCGGCTTCGGGTCCGCCGGGTGGCCTTCCAACCCGGTCCTCTCCCCTATAACGGCTCTCCCCCATATAGAGGACAGACTTGGGCCTGGAAGAGAGACGTACAAAGGGGAGAGGAGCGGGGGCAGGGCCCGCCTCGTCGTCACCGTGCCGGGACGGACCCCGGCCGCCCGGGAGCAGCCGGATCACCGCGGCGCCCGTCCCCTCCTCGGCGGGCTCGTGGGGCACGGGCTCCCGCCACGTCGGGGTCCGGCTCCAAGCCGATGGCAGCACCGGCGGTTTCCGCGCGGGACGGTTTCCCGGGACGGTCCGCGAAACACTGGTCACCGACGTCGGGTTCATCGCGGTCGCTCGCACGGCTTGGGCCCTTCCGGTCGTGGTGATGACGAGGGGTTCTCCCTGCCATACGTACGGCCGCGGCGCCGTGCTCAACGCGGAGGAAAAAACTTTGAACGGCGTGGACTGCAGGCGGACTTAAGGGTGATTCAGGTGCGATTCAGGCGCTTTCCCGGGGCCTCAACGCGCGGGCGCGGAGAATAGCAACAAGCAGAGATCTCTGTCCCGGCTTTATTCACTAGTGATGAGGTCTCCACGACCGTGCCACACCAGGCACTAGCGTCCGGTGTCACTCCGAAGCAAGGAGGGCGCTGTGCGATCAGCAATCCTGAGCAGATCCAAGGCATCCAGCCGTACAGTCGGCAGCGGGCTCATCATTGGTGCGCTCGCCGTGACGCTGGCGGCAATCCTCATCCCCGTGAGTCTGTTCAGCTCGAGCAGCGCCGCGGTACTGCCCAACGGCGTCGCGGACGACGGCGGGGGTACGGTCAGTACGCAGTACGGACCCCTCACGCCGACCGACCGTGACTTCGTACGCAAGGTCAAGCTCGCCGGGCTCTGGGAACTTCCCTCTGGACGCATGGGCAAGGAGCGCGGTACCACGGAAGCCGTCAAGACCGCGGGCCAACACCTCATCGACGGCCATACCGAACTCGACCGCCGTACGAACGAGGTCGCCCAGGCCCTGGGCGTCAGCCTGCCCACCCAGCCCAACGACCAGCAGCAGGGCTGGCTGAACGAGATGTCCCAGGCACCGAGCAGCGCAGAATTCGAGCGCTTGTTCGCGCAATTCCTGCGCAGTGCCCACGGGAAGGTGTTCAATCTGGTGGCGCAGGTACGGGCTCAGAGCAAGAACTCCATGGTCAGGTCTCTGGCCACCAGGGCCAACACCATCGTTCTCGACCACATCACGGTCCTCGAGGACACCGGGCTTGTCGACTACGACGCCCTCTAACGACTAAGTGAAGTGATCTCATGAGGCAACAGACCCACAAGCGCGGGCGGTTCAAGAACAAAACGGTCGCCATCGTCGCCGCACTGGCACTGGGCGGCGGCGGGGCGGCAATCATCACCGCCAACGCTTCGGCGAGCGGTGACAAGAACGCTTCCGCTCAAGATGGGGCCGTATCAGCCAAATCAGCCGGGGGCACGATCAGCTGCCCGGATGTGAGCCAGAAGCTGAGCGATGTGCCGAAGGGTTCCCAGTCCAAGGTCGCCAAGGGCCTCGGTGAGCTGGACAACCAGGTGGCCACCGCTTACCAGCAGATGAACAAGGGCCAGGCCTCCGGCGACGCCGTGCTGAGCAAGCTCAACGACCAGCGCCAGCAGACGCTCAGCCAAATGGGCCAGGCGATGGGCCAGGGCGGCGGGCAGAACCAGCTGCAGGGCATGACCGATTGCAAGATGCAGCAGGTCGCCCAGCAGGCGGGCCAGCAAGGCGGCCAGCAGCAAGGCCAGCAGCAGGGCCAGCAGGGTGGTCAGCAGCAAGGCCAGCAGGGTGGCGACCAGCAGCAAGGTGGCGACCAGCAGCAGGGCGGCGACCAGGGCGGCCAGCAGCAGGGCGGCGAGGGCGCCAACGACGTGCCCGGCAACGCCGGCGGCCAGGCGGGCAACGGCCCCGCGCAGAACGACTTTGTCGACATCACCCAGGTGCAGCCGAACGTCGACAAGGCGCCGCAGGCAGGCGGCGACGGCTCGACCGGTACCTTCACCTCGGAGTGCGGCGTCGGCGAGGCGGGTCTGCGCAACAGCGACAACGTCATCGTCGCCCCCGGTGTGTCCAACGGCGCGCACCACATGCACGACTACGTGGGCAACGACGGCAACGACGCGTTCGCCAACAACCAGACCTTCGAGCAGGCCGGCACCTCCTGCTCCAACGGCGACAAGTCGACCTACTACTGGCCGGTCGTCCGTCTCCAGGACGGCAAGGACGAGGCCGACGCCGACCAGCTCGGCGGTGGCCAGGAAGGCAACGTCGGCACGATCCTGACCCCCAAGGCCTCCAAGATCGAGTTCAAGGGCAACGCCCAGAGCAAGGTCGAGGCCATGCCGAAGTTTCTCCGGATCATCACCGGTGACGCCAAGGCCTTCACCAACGGTGATGCCAACGCCAACGCCGCCTGGAGCTGCAGCGGCTTCGAGGACCGTCAGCTGACGGACAAGTACCCGCTCTGCCCCCAGGGCAGCGACCTGCTGCGCGTCTTCGACTTCCAGGGTTGCTGGGACGGTCAGAACGCGGACAGCGCCAACCACCGTGACCACGTGGCCAACGCCAACGACGACGGCTCCTGCCCCCAGGGCTTCAAGGCCATCCCGCAGCTGGAGAACACCATCAGCTACGAGAACCCGGGCGACACCCCGTTCGCGGTGGACGGCTTCCCCGAGCAGTTGCACAAGCCCATCACCGATCACGATGACTTCGTCAACGTGATGCCGGACGACCTGATGAGCAAGGCCGTGGACTGCATCAACAGCGGCCAGCAGTGCACCTGATGAGTGGCGAACACCAGGCGCGGGGGGCGCCCCCGGCTCGCACGCCCCGCGCCCCGGATCACCCACAACCAAGCCGGGCCGGTCTCCCCGCCGAACGCCCCCCACGACACAAACCAGCACG